>NC_013171.1:1522878-1883067 GCF_000024105.1 Anaerococcus prevotii DSM 20548
TCAAATACTTGTGCAAATCCAATCGGCTTACCGTCTACATCTTTAATGTTTTCACCAATAGATCCACCTCTTTTTCCTAGATATTCTGTTCTTAAAATACCTATTTGAGTAGAGTCATCATATTCTTTTGGATTTGCTATAAATTCTGACATGTAAGACCTTTGGATGGCAATCCTTTCGCCTTTTTCTTGCTTTGGTCCTTCTAACACTGTTGAACTAATGTTATCTGATAAGTCCACAGAAGTTACCTTTGTATAGGATGAGTAGTCAACAGAAGTTCCCTTAGGTGCATAGGTATAAATTTCTGTTCCTTCTGCAACATTTGGTCTTGCTTTGTTTACTAACCTTAACTGTACTATATAATTTTCCTTTGGAATCTCATTAATAGATTTGCCATCCTTTAGAACAATATTCATAGGGAAATTGACTCTTTTGCCTGCCCTAGGTCCACTATATAATTTGGTAATATCTAGACGCTTTTCACCATTAACATCATAGAATTTTTCTGTTGTTTTTCCATCTTCACCAACAACATAAGATTTTTCAAAATCAATTTTATCTGTCAAATCACCAAAGTTAACTACAATTCTATGCCAGACTCCGGAACCAACTCCATTTAATTCATTATATATAAATCTTAAATTTGTGTTACCTTCTGCATCAGCAAAAGTTCCATCATAATTAATATCATATATACTTACTGGGTCACTAGCTGAAACTCTTCTAAACCTTTGGCCTTCAGCTAATTTCCAATAACCTTTGTCTTTTAGTTCTTGATCCCAATTTTCTTTTGCTTTTGCTTCTGTAAACTCTTTTTCATCAGGATTAGATTCTTTTAAGGCTTGTGGTTCTGTCTTTTCACTTATTTGAATACCAGCATTTAATAACGGAGCAAAATCAATATCTTTATATTTATCTGCTGCTTCTTCAAGAATAGCATCTATTTCTTCTTGATTTGTAGATTTTTCTATCCTTGTTAGGTAGTTAGCTAGGTCTTGTTTTCTTTGTTCTTCTGTTGGAACTTCTTTTTTGTCGGCTCCGTCATTGCTTTTTTCAAGTTTTTCCTCAGCCTTTACATCAACTGTGATTTTAAGATCTTTTTCAGATCCATCAGCAAATGTAATTGTAGCTTCAACAGTCTTTTCTCCTGCTTCTTTGGTGTCTGCTGGAGCTTTTACTGTAAGTTTAGCGTCTTCTGGTAGGTTTTTGATTGCTTTTTTGTAGTCAATTGAGCTATCTCCTACCTTTGCAGTAAGCTTTTCAAGCTCTGCATTGAAATTATCAGCTTCTGTTATAACTTCTTCATCTGGTTCCGGGGTAGCTACTGGAACTTCAACCTTAGCTTCTCCTTCATCAGGAGTTTCTACTTCTTCTATATCTCCTCTTTCTACTACTTCAGTTTTTGCATTTGCGTTTCCTTCAGTAGCTTCAACAGATGTTGGAGAAACTAGTAAAGCGTAACCTAGCATGCATGAAACTAAGCCTATAGAAAGCTTTCTGGTTGCATACTTTGGTTTTCTGATAGATCCTTTGAGTTTCTTGTACTCAATAATCTTCACTAATTTGTCATTAGTATCCATATTTTAATCCTTTCTTAAGTACATTTTGGCCCTTCCTTCTGTCTTGTATCTTGTTAAAGTACAGGCCCGAAATAACATAATTTGACTCCCCTTTCAGAAAATCAATTGTATAATATTAGAAATAATTTGCAAGCGAAACTAGGCTATTTTTACCCGAAAAATTAAAAAACCAATATATATATAAATTCCCAATATATTACAAATTACCCCTCCGAATTTGCGGGGTTTAATCTTGAATAGGTAACTTTGATTATAATTATTTATTATTTTACTTGACTTATCTTTCTGATATTTTTTACCGTATAGTTAATATTTGTTAATATTATCTTTTACAAGAGGACTTAAGATTCTTATTTATCAAGATAGGATTTTGAATTTATTTTTATTAATAGAATTTTCTCTTCTATATACTATATAGTAAGAAGCTTAGAATTACCTTTGATAAAAAGCTCGTAGTGAGTATAATACTAATTAATTATTAAAAATTTTGTTTAATTATAAGGAGAAACTTTTGAATAAGAGAAAAAAAGATATTTTAGTCAGCGGACTTGCGCTTTTTGCTATATTTTTCGGGGCAGGAAATTTGATATTTCCTCCATATCTGGGCGTAAGTGCTGGCAGCGGTTGGTTTAGGACTATGTTAGGTTTCCTTCTTGCCGACCCTGTTATACCAATTTTAACTGTATTTATAACTGCCTTTGCAGGCGGGAGAGCTGTCGATATTGGAAAGCGTGTTGGTTCTGGATTTTCCAAGGTCCTAACCCTTGCTGCAATAATCTGTATAGGACCTGCCTTTGCGATTCCTAGGACAGCTGCAACTACATATGAGGTGGGCTTTGCCCCATTTTTCCCTAACCTTCCGATTTGGGCCCTTACTTTTGTATTTTTCGCTATTACCCTCTTGCTCTCTTTTAAGGAGAGTAATGTGGTAAATATTATCGGCAAATATATTACACCTGCCTTGCTTTTCTTCCTTTTGGTTTTGATAGTAAAGGCTATAGTAAGTCCTATTGGTACTCCTATAGAAAATACTAAGGATGGTGGATTTTTCGTAAATGGTTTCTACGAAGGTTATCAGACTCTGGACGCTTTTGCATCTCCCCTATTTACCGGTATTGTGGTGACAGATATCCTTAGGAAAGGCTATGGACAAGGCTCTAGGAAAGATAGAAGGTCCTTTATCATCTGGGTGGGACTAGTAGCTTCCATATTTCTAGCTATAGTTTACGGTGGTCTAACCTACCTTGGAGCTAGTGCGAGCAAGGTCTTTAGTGCAGATGATTCTCGTGTAGATATTTTAGTAAATCTTGTCTATATGCTTTTAGGTAATTTCGGCAAGTTTGCCCTAAGCATAGCGGTAACTCTAGCCTGTCTTACTACAGCGATTGGTCTTACTTCATCAGCTGGAAACTTCATCGAAGAGCTTAGTGGAGGTAAGATTAAGTATAGTGTGACAGTAGTTGTTGTCACTGTGATTAGTTATTTGCTTTCAAGCCTAGGCGTAGATGCTATAATAAATCTAGCTGTACCAGTCCTAACTGTGGGTTATCCTATAATAATTGCCCTAGTCTTCTATATGATTTTCGAAAAGAAGATTCCTTACAATATGGCCTATATATTGATGGTAGTCGGGGTATTAATTACAGCCCTTATAGAAACTTTCGGAAAGAAATTCGGATTAATTTCCCTACTTGATACGATAAAATCACTTCCTCTAGCACAGTTCGGCTTCACTTGGTTTATCCCATCTCTAGTATGCTTTGTGATAGGCTATATCCTAGGCATGATGGGTCTTGGCAAAAGGCGAGAAGAGGATGTTAAGGAAAGTATGTTTTAGAAATAAAAATACGGGCTTTGGGGCCCGTTTTTTGGTGGTTATTTATTGGATTTATTTTTTATCGTTAGTAATATTTATTATTAATTAATATACTAGTTTAAACTGCTACGGATATTTTTGATATATCAACTAATATATATTGATTTTTTAAAAATCAGCAGTATGATAGGATTAACCATGATTTCTAGAATCAAAGCATGGTCCGACCAAACAAAAAGCGAGCCCCAAGCTCGCTTTTTGTTTTGCTAATCGTCATCCTTATTCAGCTTAAGCTTCGCTTAACCACTCCGTGTAGGGTCCTAAACTAGCCGGACGGGCTTGCTCTCTAGCAATATGCAGATTAAGTGACCAACTATCTCTGCTACGATTGTAGCTATGATTTCTAGAATCGTACGCACAGTCTCACCTCCCTTCATGCTATGAAGGTGGATAACGACGTTATTACTATACCTTATATTATATATTATTTACATAAACATAGTTAAAAACTTTGTCTAAAATACTCTTATCTCTCAAATTCCCTAATCTCCGCCAGAAATATATCCCCATATTGGAGGAGTTTTTTGTCTCCTACTCCCTTGATCATTAGCATTTCGTCTTCTGTTCTTGGTTTTTTCTGGGACATTTCTTTAAGACTTGCGTCGGAAAATATTATGAAGGGTGGGATATTTCTCATTCTTGCCATATCTAACCTCACTTCTTTCAGGTGTTTGAAGAGCTTTTCGTCATAGCTTAACTTATCATCGAAGCCGTCTTTCCTGACTCTTTCTTCTTCCTTTCTGATATTGACTAGGACTTTGACCTCTCCGAAAAGGACGTCCTTGGATTTTTCTGTAAGCTTAAGGATAGGGTAAGTTGTGCCTGAGACCTTGATATATCCATCTGCTGTGAGAGTTCCTATCAAGTCTTTGATGTAGGTCTTGGATTTATCTTTCATAATCCCATAGGTTGAGATCTTGTTTAGTTCTTTCTCCCTAGCGTTTTTATTCTTTGATCCCATCAGGCAATCGACTACAGTAGATGTTCCATATCTTTGGTCTAGGCGGTAGATGCAGGATAAGATTTTCTGGCTATCTACTGTTGCATCTTCCTTTTCTATCTCTGATAGGCAATTGGTGCAGGCTCCACACTCATCCGCCGCATCTTGGCCAAAATAATTGAGTATATATTGTCTTAGACAGGCTGTGGTATTTACATAATTGATTATAGTCTGGAGCTTTTCTAGCTGGATTCTCTTGTATACTCGGTTAGTTCCCATATTTATGAGGTGCTTGTTTATGATTATATCCTGACCTGAGTAAAGGAGGATACAAGTAGCCTCCTCTCCATCACGGCCTGCCCTTCCTGCTTCTTGGTAGTAGGATTCCATGTCCTTGGGCATATTGTAGTGGATGACATATCTTACGTTAGACTTATCAATCCCCATACCAAAGGCATTAGTCGCAACAATTATCTTATCCTCATCATAGATAAAGGCATCCTGGCTCTTTTTCCTCTCGCTTTCAGTCATTCCAGCATGATATTTCCCGCAAGCATAGCCCATGGACTTAAGCTTCTTGTGGATAGCGTCGACTTTCTTCCTAGTCGAGGCATAGATAATACCTGAGTCTTCTTCGTGGTTACTTAAGAAGTCCTTGAGGTAGTTTATTTTCTTCTTTGGTTTTTCTACTAGAAAGAGGAGATTCTTCCTATCAAATCCTGTAACTTTGACAAAAGGATCTTCCAATTCCAAGTTTTCTATTATATCATCCCTTACTTCCTTGGTTGCAGTGGCAGTAAAAGCTGTGATTTGAACCTTGTCGAAAGTCTCGTAAAGCTTGGGGATTAGCTTGTAGGAAGGCCTAAAGTCATGGCCCCATTGAGAAATACAGTGGGCTTCATCTACTGCTACAAATGAGACCTTAAAGTCTTTTAGAAAGTCTATGAAAAAGTCATTTTCGAGTCTTTCTGGTGATATGTAGACAAGCTTAACAGCACCTGACCTTATCTCAGATAGACTTTTCTTGTAATCTTCAAGGCTTAGGGAAGAATTGATAAGACTCGCGGCGATCCCATTTTCCCTAAGGGCATCCACCTGGTCTTTCATTAGAGAAATCAAGGGAGATATGACAAGGCTGATTCCATCCATCATAAGGGCAGGAAGCTGGTAGCAAATAGACTTACCCCCACCAGTAGGAAGGACGCCGAGCACATCCCTACCAGCGAGGATCTCCTTTATAATCTCCTCCTGGCCCTCCCTAAAAGAATCATAGCCAAAATATTTCTTCAAATTTCTAATCTCTTCTGTCATAATCTCCTCTGTTTCTTTTCTTTTGATACTTATTTGATAAATATAAATACGACAAGATAATGCCTAGTTAACGATGATTTTAAAATAGCTTTGTAATTTTATCTCAATTGACTATAGTTTTAAGTAATTTATTGAATTCCTACTTTGCCTTCTCATATCCTTTGTATTCGCATCCTGAATTTTCCTAAAGAGATCCCTCCACTCCGGTCGACGGTAGCTTGCGGGCTCAGGTCCAAAGACCTTCACCTTATTAACTCTGAACGATAGTCATCGTTCTTTTATCCTTTGTTATTTCTTAACAAAGGATACTGCACTGTTTTGCTTTGCAAAACAGTGGCCCATGACGAGAGCTCCCTCGATTTTGAACTCTTCGAGTTCTTGGAACTTGTTTTTCAAATAAGTCCCACTTATTCGATTTTTTACAAAAATCGAAGCCCGACCGTCCGGCACTCTGCCATCAGCTCACTCTATTCGCTGTGTCCAGAACCATTAGGGACTAGGGTGGGGAAGCTGAATCTTCTAATGAATTTAAGTAATATTTCTGTAAAAAAAATAATTAAGCCCTAAGCCTAATTATTTTCTTCTTCTGTATCAACGCCTTCGTCATCCGAGCTTTCTTCATCTTCGGAAGTTTCAGTATCTTCTGTATCAGAATCACTTGTTTCTTCTTTTTCTGATTCTTCTTCCGATTCTTCGCGAGTTTCTTTTTTATTTTCTTCTTCCTCTTCTGTAGAAGATTTGCTCTTGTTGGTGATGTATTCTTCCTTATCTACAGTCGCTCCCTCGCCTCTGTTAAAGATTATATCTCCTATTTTTGTTCTCATGGAGATCTTGTATTTGCCGTCGTTTTCGCTGGAGTAGCCGTCTTTGATATTTCTGTAGGAAATATTTCCTAGGATGAAGTTACCTACTGATAGCTTGGCGTTTACATTGTAGTTATCGATTGTCTTATCGGCTTCTACTATTATGTCCCCTGTTTGGGTGATGAAGTCTAGTCTATTTCCAAGTGTTGAGTCTACTATGTTGATATTTCCTGTAGTTGTTTCAAGCTTGGTATTATTAATCTCAGCCTTGTTTAGGTTGATTGAACCTGATCCGTTTGAGATTGCTCCTTGGAAGTAGGCATTATCTACACTTACATTTCCGCTATCCAGTCTTAGGTCGAAGTTTTTGACTTCAAGGTCTGTGATTTTGACATCACCTGCAGTAATTTTCCCCTTGATCTCATCTAGACCGCCTTCCATTGGTAGGAAGATTCTAACTATAGGAATTTTATCCTTCATGTAGAGTTCCTTGCCAACAACCTTATTCTTAAGCTTTA
The DNA here is from genome assembly GCF_000024105.1 of Anaerococcus prevotii DSM 20548. GTDB lineage: Bacteria > Bacillota > Clostridia > Tissierellales > Peptoniphilaceae > Anaerococcus > Anaerococcus prevotii. The sequence continues at coordinate 1,529,907 of NC_013171.1, forward strand.
GCTCTCCTTCATTGAAGCTTACCTCCATATCGTAGGAGTTTTCCTCTCCCCTGTAGAGGACTGTATATTCGACATAAGGATTGGTGTTAGATCTTTGGATTCTCACATCACATGTACCTAGGTCAAAGTTTATGGTCTTAATCTTGTTTAAATCTACACGCATAATCCTAGATTGGTTGTAGGAATTGTCGTCGATTTCTGTAGTTGTAGCTAGCTTGTTTGAGATAGGGTTTCTCCTACTTGTGCCAAAATATATGGCAAGGGCAAGGATTATCACTAGTCCAACTATAGCTATTATTTTCTTTTTAGAAAATCCCAGAATATTTTTTATTTTATTGTCAGTTTTTTTCGTATTTTTTCTATTCTTTCCCATTATTAGCTCCGATAATGTTCTGTTTTATAATAAGTCCAGTTGTAAATATTAGGATAAGCCCCACGAAGTATACCTCATTTGCTCCCAAGAAGGGCTTAAGAAGTGCTAGAAATATATCATCGAGCTTATCTCCTCTTATATATTGTATCATAAAGGCCAGACTAATTACATTATAAATCGCAAGTAGTAAGTAGAATATGTGTTTGGACACAAATAAGCCTTCCTTATTTATGAAGATAGAATCCAGATATACAAAAAGGATTGTAACTATAAGATAGTATATTTCCATTCCTTCTCTTAGGTAATATCCGCATCCTATAAGGAAAGCGAAAAGACTTATGGCCTTTATTTCATTTAAAGTTTTTTCTTTCAAAATTCTACCCTCCGCAAGTATAGGCCCTGGGCTCCCAAGGCGGGATTTGCTCTTTTATTATTGTCCTTATCGAAAAACTTCCTGTAATCATCTAGGCTAAGCCTTCCTCGGCTAAGCTCTATAAGAGATCCTACCATGATCCTTACCTGGTTATGGAGGAAAGATTCCCCCTTAAAATAAATAGCAAGGTCATCTCCTTCTTCCTCGAAGTAGGCCTCGTCGATCTTCCTTACTGTATTTATCTTAAGCTTTTTATCCTCTCTCATAAATAGCCTAAAGTCATGCTCGCCCTCTAGGATCTTAAGACCCTGATCCAATCTTTTTAGGTCTAGGGGGTAGGATATTTCTTCCTTGTAGTTCCTAAAGACTGGATACATGAGCCTTCCCCTGTAGATCACATACTTATAAAGCTTGGACTTACAGGAAAATCTCGCATGAAAGTCTAGGCTAACTTCCTTCGAAGAAAGGGCCAATATATCATCTGGTAAGTGGGGCTGGATATGGAAGCTAAAGGCCTTGGGACTTATATTAGATGCTGTAAGGAAGTTTACGAAGTGGCTTCTGGCGTGAACTCCACTGTCGGTCCTCCCGCAGGATACAATCCTATTATCCTCTCCCGTAACCTTTCTTATAGCATTTCTTAACTCTTCTTCTACGCTTCTTTCGTCCTTTTGGTATTGAAAGCCTGCAAAGTTCGTCCCATCGTAGGCTGTTTCTAGAAGTACATTTCTAATCATAGGAAGTGAAGGACTATTACTATTGTGCAGAATATGGTAAAGAGGGAAATGACTAGCCAATCCACCCTTCCCATATTAATCTCGTTAAGCTTAGTCCTCTCATGTCCTATCCTATACATCCTCGCTTCCATGGCTGTGGCGAGATCGTCACTTCTTTTGAAGGAGTTAATAAATAGTGGGACTAGAAGAGGAATCATGCTCACGGCTCTATTGATAATATTTCCAGATTCGAAGTCCGCTCCTCTTGCCATTTGGGCCATCCTTATCTTTTGCGCCTCATCAAATAGGGTTGGGATAAATCGAAGGGATATGGAAATCATCATAGCAAGCTCCCCTGCTGGAAAACCAAATTTCTTGAGGGGTGAGAAGAGCTTTTCGAGTCCATAGGTTAGCTCCATCGGACTTGTGGTGTAGGTTAGAACAGAGGTCGATAGGATTATTAGGATAAGTCTTAGGACTGTAAAGGCTGTCCTGTGGATTCCTTCTGCTGTTACTGTGACAGGTCCAAGTTCAAAGACTGCCCTACCAGGTGTTGTAATTAGGTTAATAAGTCCTGTAATAATTATGATAAATATCACGGGCTTTAGGGACTTAAGGACGCTCTTTATTGGAATCTTCGCTACTGCTAGCATAGCGATTAATAAAATTACAAAGGGTATATAGCCATAAAAGTCATCTACAAAAAATATTGTTATTATATACAAAAATACTCCCACGATCTTTACTCTAGGATCTAGCCTGTGGATAAAGGTATCAAAAGGAAGGTATTGTCCTATGCTAATGTTTGCCATCTTTTCCTCCTAGAACTCTCTTAAGCTCAGAAATGGCATCGTCTACTGTGTAGATATCATCTCTTACTTGTGGATTTTTCTCCTTGTAGGCCCTCATAAACTTTGTAATCTGTGGCACGTCAAGACCAATACTATTAAGCTCAGCCTGGGTGAAGGTATCGTAGGTTGACTTATCTGAGTAGACTTCTCCCTTATTCATCACGATTACCCTATCTACATACTCTGCCACATCCTCCATGGAGTGACTTACAAGTACAATAGAAAGCTCTGGATCGGCCTCGTAGAGGGAGATGATCTCTTCAAATATCTCATCACGGCCGACTGGGTCAAGGCCTGCTGTAAGTTCGTCTAGGACAAGGACCTTGGGATTCATAGAAAGAATTCCCGCAACAGCTACCCTTCTTTGTTGACCTCCAGAAAGCTCGAAGGGAGACTTATCCTTATAGGTCTCATAGTCTAGGCCAACTTTTGCCATAGCAGCCCTTACACGCCCGTCTATTTCTTCTTCACTTAGGCCCATGTTCTTGGGACCAAAGGCAATATCCTTGGCTATGGTCTCTTCGAAGAGTTGGTTTTCCGGATATTGGAAGACTAAACCTACCTTAAATCTCGCATCTTTTCTTTTTTTCTTATCTTTTGAGTTGATTCCATCTATAAGGCAATCGCCATTAGTAGGAATGAGTAGGCCGTTTAGGAGTTGGACTAGGGTAGACTTACCAGAGCCCGTTTGGCCAATAAGGCCTACAATTTCGTGAGAGTTGATCTCTAGATTGATATCCTTAAGGGCGTAGACTTCTGAAGGAAGGCCTGCATTGTAGATGTAATCAACATTTTTTAGTTCAATTTTCATATAAGTTCTAAAAACTCCTCGATATTTAGGGGAAGCTCATCCATTTCGATTCCTGAATTTCTAAGGGCGAAGGCAACTTCCGTAACTTGGGGAACAGCAAGGCCCAGCTTTTTCATCTGACCTACCTTGGAGAAGACTTCTCTGGCAGTCCCTTCAAGGGCCTTCTTGCCGCTATCTAGGACTACGATCTTATCTGCAAGGACTGCTTCTTCCATATAGTGGGTGATGTAGATTATGGTCTTGCCATAGTTTTTGTTAAGGTCCTTTACAAGATTTATAACATCCTTCCTTCCCTTGGGATCTAGCATGGCTGTTGGCTCATCAAAGATTATATAATCTGATAACATGGCTATAACTCCTGCTATAGATACTCTTTGCTTTTGCCCTCCAGAAAGATTGGAAGGATTTCTCCTCTTATAGTCAGTCATGCCCACAAGGTCAATTGCCGAATCAACCCTCTCCCTAAGTTCTGGATTAGGAACAGCTAGATTTTCTGGACCGAAGGCAACTTCTTCTTCTACAGTGGTGGCGACCATTTGATTGTCAGGATTTTGGAAGACCATGGAGCATTTCTCCCTGATATCCCAAATCCTATCTTCGTCCTTACTATTTAAATCATCCACCCAAATATCTCCTGAGCTAGGAAATATCTGAGCATTTAAGAGCTTGCCTAGGGTAGACTTACCTGACCCATTGTGGCCGAGGATAGCTACGAAGTCTCCCTTTTCAATTTCTATAGACACATTATCGAGTGCCTTCTTCTCTTCTTCGTCTTCTCCTGTCGGATAGACATAGGTTAAATTCTCTATCTTTATCATTTTTCTTCCTAGTAAGCCATAGCTGGTGAGTTGTTGGTGCTTGACTCATATACTATGACTGGTGTGTGGATTTCTGCGTTTTCATATATTACTTGGGCTACATAAGGTGGGAGGTTTAAACAACCGTGACTTCCGTTTGAGAAGTATATTCCTCCACCAAAGGCTCCTCCCCTCCATGGGGCATCGTGGAAGCCTTCGCCGTCCCAGCCTATTGGCATCCAATAATCAACTGGTGTCTTGTAGGACTCTCCTGTAAAGTCAACTCCTTCTAGCTTGGCATTAGTAGATTTGGATAGGATTGATCCTACTCCGACATTAGTCTCCCAACCAGGAGAAACTAGGCCTGTGACAAGTGGGCTTTCTATTACAAGCTCGCCATTTTTGTAAAACCAGAGATATTGGCGGGAGATGTCTACTTCTATATAGGTATTTCCTATATCAGTACCATTAGCTGTTCTCTCGTAGCCGTATCTTTCATAAACTGGCTCAACTTCTCCACTTTTTCTCTCATTGAAAAGCTTAAGGACTTCATCAGCAGTTGCTGTTTGGTCAAGTACATAACCGTAAACACCAGGATTTACTGTAATCTCTCCAACTCCTGTCGCATTAAACTTTCTTTCAGTTCCGTAAGTGTCAGTCTTATCAGCAACATCTTTCATAAAGGCAAGAAGCTTATCATAATCAAGCTCGAAGACCTTGCCCTTTTGGACTAGCATTTCTACAAGCTTATCTCCCTTAAGGCCTATATCGAAACCGTTGAAGTTAAACTTGATATTCATAGCTTCGATCTTTTTGGCATCTTCCTTAAGGTCATTAAGCTCCTTAGAATCTGAAAGGACTTCCGGATTCTTATAGTCTTCATCTGTAAGTTCAATATCCTCATGGTCAGAATTAATTGCCTTAACTATTTGATCTTTAACCTTGGCATATTCGAGTTTGTTACCCATTACTGCATCTTTTACGTCAAATGATCCATCATGAAATACAAGACTTGCATCTTCTGGTTCTGTCACATTGGTAAAGAGTGGAGATTCCTTTAAGAGCTCATCAAGCTTTCCCTCATCATATTTTATATTATAATCAAATTTAAGATCATCCTTCTTGCCATTTACAAGATAGATTGGCCAAGCAAAGGGATTTTGGTCGATAGATGCGTTTTGTGGAATCTTCGCATCGTAGCCTATATCCTTAGAATTTAGGACAAAATTTCTATCATCTCTTCCCTTAACTTCTAGCTTAAAATCATCTCCGACAGCTTCTAGGGCGGACTCCCTTGAAGCAAATGAAACATCATTTCCATTTATATAAGTATTTGGTAGGGTTATAAAAGAAAATATAACAGTCACTATCAAATAAATACCTATTATTCCTAGTAAAACAAGAGGCCAAGTCTTGTTGTTTTTCTTATTGTCTGTAATAATATCCTCCTAATTCTTTGGCCTTGGGCCAAAATACTGGTAGTAATCTACCTTCTCACCGCCGTTGTAGAGCTTTCTCTTCTTGGAAAGCTTCCTTTTAAAGTTTCTATCGAATTTCTCATCAGCTGTTACAAAATACAAGGACCAGGTGTCAAGCTTCATAAACTTATTATTTATCTTCTTATAAATTTCTCCCAAATCCATATCTGATAATCTCAGACCGTAGGGAGGATTTGCTATCAATACACCGTAGTCGTCCCTTGATACGGCAACAGAACCTATATCTCTTTTGACAAAGGCTATGTCTTCCTCAACACCAGCGTTTAGGGCGTTGTTCTTGGCAAGGCTTATGGCCCTACCAGATATATCAGAGCCTAGGATATGAAGCTTAGTAGAATAATCTATCCTTCCCAAAGCTTCTTTCTTTTCATTCTCGTAGATAGATTTGTCCATAAAGACGAAGTGCCTAAAGTCGAAGTCCCTATCAATACCTGGTGCTATGTTACGAGCCTTCCTCGCTGCCTCGATTAGGATTGTCCCCGACCCGCAGAAGGGATCAAGGAGGAACCTATCAGGATTATAGAAAGAAAGATCTACTAGGGCTGCCGCAAGATTTTCCCTAAGGGGAGCCTTGACAGAATCCTCCCTATAGCCTCTCTTGTGAAGGCCATCACCTGATGTATCGATTGTAACTGTAGCAATATTTCTATTGACCATGACTTCAATTCCTACCCTCTCCCCTGATTTAGGGAAGGTCGAAATCTTAAATTTTTTCCTCAAAGAATCGATAATTGCCTTTTCTGTGATAGATTGGATTGACCTTAGGGCGAAAAGCTTGGACTTATAGGTCCTGGCGTTTACTATAAAGTTACTTTCCTTTCGCAGATAATCAGTCCAGTTGATCCTTTTAATATTTTCAAAAAGCTCATCAAAAGAAGTCGCCTTAAACTCATCTAGGACAAGATAGACCCTATCTGCACATCTAAGATTAATATTTAGTTTTCCTATGTCAGAAAGTTCGCCTGAAAGAGTAATCATCCCGTCGCTTACAGAAAAATCCTCGAAGCCTAAATCAATAAGCTCCCTCTTGACTAGAGCCTCCAAGCCAAAACTTGTTGTAATTATAATTTTTTCCATGCTTATATTATAACTGATTTTATCTATTTTTCATCTTTATTATAATCTTTTATAGAAAATATAAAATCTATTATTTCTTTTGATAAAGAGGGGTTTGATAGACCTTGATAAAAATTGAAATTTCCTATATAAATGGAAATTACCTAGCCAAAGAATAGACGTGTAAGAAAGACATATTACTCATTCTAGATATTTAAGAGATGTCTCGACTAACGCTCGACATAAGGGAAGTTGTATCTCAACATAAGGGACGTGGACTTCGCTCGACGGTAAGTATAATTAATAGATCTCTCGACAAGCTCGAGATGCCACCTTCGGTGTCAGTTTTCGGATTCAGAACAAGCCCGTCCGGCTCATGGAGAACAAGCCCGTCCGGCACATTTCATCAGTTCGCTACGCTCACTGCGACAATTCCATTACACATAAGTGGGATGGTCTGTAAGCAAGGTTTATATGAGTCAATTAGGCGACTCTTCTATATAATATAAATCTTATCTAGTAATGAAGAGAGTAAATGTTTATACTTCTCTTAACCTTCTCCTCAAATATTTCCACAAAAAAGGCGGTGGTAGAATTTAATCTACTTCATCGCCTAAGTTTTTATATTTAGTCCTTGATCATTGGGTCGTGGCCTGTGTTGTCTGGATCTACTGCAAGGTCTGTCTCGTAGTCTTCTGCCCTTCCCTTAATTTCTATTTCTATGGCTTCTTCCACAGCTCTTAGGATATTTTCGTAGCCTGTGCACCTGCACATATTTCCCGCAAGAAGTCTCCTTAGCTCAGCTCTCTCGTATCTTTTTCCCCTTGATACGATTTCTGTAGCGGTAATTATAAATCCTGGTGTACAAAAACCGCATTGGACTGCCGCTTGGTCGATGAAGGCTTGTTGGATGATTGAAATCGAACCGTCATCTGCTACCAGACCTTCTGTTGTCCAGATATCTTTTCCTTCAGCCCAGATTGCAAGATAAAGACAAGAGTCCACGCTTTCTCCGTCTATTAGGACAGAACATGCTCCACATTCTCCTACTTCACAGCCCTTTTTTACAGAAGTAAGACCGAAGTCGTTTCTTAGAAAGTCTGTTAAGCTTGCCCTTACATCTACCATTTTTTCTACAGGGATGCCATTAATAGTGCATTTTACCCTCTTGTAGTTAGGCTTTTGATAGCTTAGTTTGACTCTTTGTGGAGCAAATGGACCGTATTCTCTAGAGTGTTTAGTCTTCATCGTCTTCTCCTTTGTATTCTTCTAGGCTTTCTTTTAGATTTCTCCTACATATTTCGTAAAGGATTTGGGTACGGAGGGCCTTGCTCGCTCTCCAAGAGTTTCTTGGGGAAAGCTCTTCTAGGGCAAGTTTGGCAAAGGCTGTGATATTTTCATCATCTAATTTTTTTCCTATAAATTCTTCCTCAGCCTTGTAGACTCTTACAGGAACTGTAGATGCTACCCCGTAGCAGGCCTTGATTTTTTCGATTTTTCCCTCATCGTCGACCTTAACCATAGTCGCACAAGAGCTTGTCGCTATATCCATAGCGTTTCTCATGGCGTACTTGAAGTATTTTCCAGAATAGCCCTCGTAGTTTTCCTTCTTTATAGTAAAGCTTTTGACAAATTCATTTGGCTTTAGGTCAACTTGGCCCAGACCTATATAAAAGTCTGTAATTGGCATTGTTCTTTCGCCTTCTGCACTTACTATATTTACTAAGGCGTCTAGGCAAAATAACATAGGGGCGGAGTCAGCTGAAGGAGCAGCATTACATACATTTCCCCCGATTGTCGCAGCATTTCTAAGCTGTGGGCCTCCTGCTGTAAGGACGGCCTTTCCTAGTTGGTATATGTTTTCTTTTATAATTGGGTTATCTGCTATGTGGGTGAAGGTCGCCATAGCTCCGATTTCTATAGAGCCTTCTTCATCTATTGATATTTGACTTAATTCATCTATTAGATGGATTGATAAGAGTTTTGGTGATTCGATCGATCCTTCTCTTAGCTTGACTAAGACATCTGTCCCACCTGCTATGATTTTAAGCTCAGGATCTTCATTTAATAACTTTGCCGCTTCTTCTACGGAGTAGGCCTCTTTTATTTCTTTGATATCGTACATTTATCCCTCCTTATAAATCATTGTCTATGAGTCCATTTTCCTTAAATAATGGGAAGAGTACGTGTGGGGTCATAGGAATCTTGTTTACTGAAATTCCAGTCGCATTTAGGACCGCATTTCTTATAGCTGGCGCTGGGGAGCATGTTGGTGGCTCACCCAGAGACTTGGTGTGGTAAGGAGAAGTTGGTTCTGGGTTTTCTATAAAGTAAACTTCAAACTCTGGCGTATCCGCAATCGTACCTAGCTTGTAGTCTAGGAGGTTGTTGTTTAGGATTCTTCCCTTATCATTGTATTTCATCTCCTCCGTTAGGGCGTAGCCTACTGCCATACTCATTCCTCCGTGGGCCTGGGCCTCGGCAAGTTGTGGATTGATTATATTTCCAGCATCGTGGACATTAATAAGCTTAACTACTTCAACCTTTGCAAGATCTATGTCGACTTTGACTTCGGCAAAGCTTGCCCCAAAGGAGAAGGCATTGGTCCTGATTGTGTGGGTTGTCTCTGCTGTGATGTGTTGGTTTTCAGTCTTTAGGGTGTAGAGAGACTCTGTAGCGAGCTCTTCCATAGTAAGAAGCTTCCTGCCGTCAGTTTTCCTAACTATAGTTGAATCTACTATATCGAGATTGTTTGGTGTAATTCTCGTCTGTAGATAGGCTTGGTCTAGGATTTTTTCCTTTAATTCCTTGGCAGTTTTTGTAATAGAAAAGCTTGCCATGTATGTTTGACGAGAGGCATAAGCTCCAAGACCGAATGGAGATACGTCCGTATCTTGAGTTGATATGATATGGATATCCTCTATCCTCATGCCAAGTGAATCTGCTGCCATTTGGGTAAAGGCAGTATCAGCTCCCTGGCCAATTTCTGTTTCAGGTAGTTGGATTTGAACAGACCCATCCTCATTAACTATCATCCTACAAGAGGAAGACTCTAGGGAAATTGGGAATACTCCAGTGTTATACCAATAGACAGCACAACCTATTCCGTATCTGATATTTCCTGTTTGGTTTTTGTATTTTTCCTTCTTAGCGTAGTAGTCAATGGCTTCTGCTCCCTTTTCTAGGCAGTCTCTGAAGGAATCGTAATAGTTTTCATTGTGAGAGAAAGGATCTACGTAGCCTTTTGGCATGACATTTCTAAGCTTAAGCTCTAGTGGATCCATGCCTAGGGCCTTGGCCACATCGTCGTGGTGGGCTTCGTAGGCAAACATGGCTTGAGGGATACCGTAACCTCTCATAGCCCCTCCTGCTGGAAGGTTGGTATAGATTGAGTAGGCATCTCCCTTGATATTCTCACAAGGATAGAGTTGGTGGAAGCAGTTTAATCCCTTAGCGGCTATAGAGTGACCGTGGGATGCGTAGGCTCCTCCATTGGAGTAAGTTTCTACTCTTCTTGCTACATAATCACCGTTTTTTCTGACGTAAGATTCTATGTGAATTTTCATAGCGTGTCTTGTTCTAGTTGAAACGAAAGTCTCTTCTCTTGATGGGAGAAGCTTAACAGGATGACCTCCAACTTGGGTTGTGAGGAAGGCACAAAGTGGCTCGTACAAGGCATCTTGCTTGTTGCCGAATCCTCCCCCTATGTATGGTTTGATAACTCTAATCTTTCCCCAACCAAGCCCTAGGGCTTGGCCGACAACTCTTCTTATAATGTGAGGGATTTGGGTTGAGGCAACTACTACAATCTTGCCTGATTTTTCATAGGCATATACATCTGGATTTTCCAAATGGGCGTGGGATATTATAGGTGTTTCATAATCTCCAACTACCTTGATAAGTCCTTCTTCCTTGATAGCTTCTTCGAAGTCTCCCCTGTTATTTGTAGTATGTTTTAGGATATTGTCAGGGCTTTCCTCATGGATTGGAACCTTAACATCCTTGATTGAATCGAGGGCGTCAAAGTTTGCAGGATATTCCTCATACTCGACTACAATTTTCTTTAGGGCCTGTTTGCAAGCTACTTCATCACGGGCGATTACAACCGCCACATCGTCTCCGTAATATCTAACATGCTCATTGAGTAGGAGCCTGTCAGCTACGTCTTGGTGGTCCTTTTCGGTAGACCAAGGGTGACCTGCTGTTGGGAATTGAATCTTTGGCACGTCAAAACAAGTTACTATCTTGACAACACCTGGAACCTTCATGGCTTCTTTTGTATCTATACTTAAAACCTTGCCGTGTGCTATAGTTGAATGGTAGATCTTCGCTGTGTATGCGTCCTTTGGAACGAGGTCTTCGGTAAACTTTGCCCTACCTGTAACCTTGTCAAAAGCATCTACTCTCTTGATTTTTTTGCCTACGTACATATTCTTTCCTTTCTATTACTTACGACTATTTACAAATAATATATCATATTTTAGGATAAATTAATAGTTTAGGCCACAAAAATACTCCCAAACCATATATGATTTGGAAGTATATAGATTAATTTTCTTTTTGCTTTTCTTCCCTTTCCTTTGGAAGGACAAGACTCATTACTATAGCTATAACAAATACGTTAGCTACTGGGTTTGATGAGAAAATATCTCTAAAGAGAGCTGGAAGTTGTTGGTAGATTTCTGGAATTTGGGTAAAACCAATTCCAATACTCAAGGATAGGGCTGCTATGGTAGTATTTCTTTGGCTAAAGCCGCAATCAGCGATCATTCCTATACCGCTTACCACGATTGAACCAAACATCATTATAGTACATCCTCCAAGAACTGGTTCTGGTAGAGTTGCAAATAGAGCACCGATTTTAGGGAAAAGTCCCGCAAGGATTAAGGTAAGAGCACCAAACATTATAGTAAATCTGTTGACTACCTTAGTCATTGCTACAAGGCCAACGTTTTGGCTAAAGGATGTGATTGGAGCACAGCCAAAAAGACCAGAAACGGCACTTAGGAAACCATCACAAGCAAGAGATCCTTGGATTTCTCTTTCAGTAATATCACGACCCAGACCACCAGCACAAACTGCAGTGGTATCTCCAATAGTTTCTGCCGCAGATACCAAAAATACAACAACCATGGAGATAATCGCGCTTAGGTTAAATTGTGGTTTGAAAGGCATAAACTTAGGTATGGAGAAGAAACTTGCCTCGGCAATTGGAGAGAAATCAACCATGCCCATAAAGACTGCTATTATGTAACCAACTATAAGACCAAATAGAACAGAAAGTTGTTTCCAAAAGCCCTTAGCTAAAGAATTAAAGGATAAACAAGAAATTAAAGTAATAGTTCCAAGAAGAAGATTCCTAGTAGAACCAAAATCACTAGCCCCATTGCCACCACCAAAAGATGCTGCACCGACGCTTAATAGAGAAAAACCAATCGCTGTAACAATACAAGCTGAAACAATTGGCGCTATAAACTTCCTCCAGTATTTTGCAAGAAGACCCAAGGTCCCTTCTATAATACCGCCGACAATGATTGCTCCAATCATAGTTTCGTAGTTAAAATTAGTAGAAACATAAATTAATGATGCCAAAAAAGTAAAACTTACCCCCATGATAACTGGAAGTCTAGAACCAATTTTCCATACTGGGTAAAGCTGAATAAGAGATCCAAGACCTGCTATGAACATAGCATTTTGGATAAGAGATGCTAGGTCAATATCAAGATCAGGATTTGCCGCTGTTGCTGCCCCTACGACAATAATAATTGGCGCAAGATTTGCAACAAACATAGCCAAGACATGCTGGATACCAAAAGGAATTGCCTTGGCTATAGGAACCTTGCCATCAAGTTGGTAAATATTGTCAATACTTACACTAGAATTTGTATCAGATTTCATAGAATCCTCCCTTTCGTTTTCTATATGAATAATTGTATCACAAAATATTTTACTGTAAAATATTTATTCTATTAAAAATCAAAAGGAAGAAGCCTCGTATAATTTTAGGCTAATTTAGATTATAAAAATAATATTCGCTCTTAAAAATAAGCAAAGAAAAACGCCACTTTCATGGCGCTAGAGTGTAGACAAAGCAACTTCAATCGTAATTTATTTTATCGTTAAGTTACCCTTATCTCGACTAAGAGAGTGAAACGAACGCATGGAGAGATCTCACTAGATTTCTCCGCTCACTCCGTTCGGTCGAAATAAGGGTTATTTTGATTTTGTCTACAGTCTGAACGCCACTTTCATGGCGATTTTCTATTATTCCTTATCCATCATTTCTCTTTCACGTTCTTCTTCTTCGATAGTCTTCTTTGGAAGAATTATATTTAGGAAGAAAACTACAAGAGTTGAAAGAACTACAGGTGAAGAGATAAATATCATTCTAAACCATTCTGGGAATTGTTCGATTGCTACTGGGTTTACCTGGGTGATTCCCATACCTAGTGCGATTGCAAGTCCTGTTATTGTTACATTTCTCACACTCATCTCATCAGATGTGATAAGTCTCATTCCACTCATAGTGATTTGGGCAAATACTGTTACTGTCGCTCCACCTATTACAGCTTGAGGTACAGAAAGCATTAGAGCACCAAACTTTGGAATAAATCCTGCTATAAGTATCATAGTAGCAGTAATCTTAAGCACGTGTCTTGAAACAACCTTTGTTAGGGACACTATACCAACGTTTTGTGAATAAGATGCTGTAGGAAGTCCTCCAAAGAAGGCTGATACCATATTTGTAAGACCGTAGCCCTTGATTCCGCCCTCAAGTTCCTTCTCTGTTGGTTGTCTATCAAGTCCACCTGTTGTGGTAGAAGAGAAGTCTCCTACTGCCTGGATGGAGTTTACTGTAAACATAACCGCCATTGTGATACAAGCATCTAGGTGGAAGTCTAGGCTAAATGGCATAACTTTTGGGATTGTAAGCCAAGCTGCATCAGATAGCTTAGAGAAATCCACTATACCAAAGGCAAGAGATGCAATGTAGCCTGCTACGATTCCTATAAGGATTGCAGAAAGCTTTACAAGACCCTTACCAAACATATTACAAATAAGAACAACTGCAAGAGTGATGAAGGCTACTATCCAATAGACCATAGCTCCTTGGTTAGGGTTTCCATTTCCTCCTGCCATGTAGTTTAGGGCAACTGAGTAGAGAGAAAGACCTATTGTAAGAACAACTGTTCCCGATACCATTGGTGGGAAGTATTTGTAGAGTCTTTTGATATTCATTCCAACAAGGAAGGCTATTACACCACCTACTATCTGGGAGGCAAAGACTGCTCCTATACCGTATTTGACTGCAACTGAGTTAATTACAGGTATATAGGCAAAGGATACTCCCATTACCATAGGAAGCCTTGATCCAAGTCCAAGTTTAACTATTGGGTAAAGTTGAAGGAAGGTAGCAAGGGCTGCTACAAACATTCCTGCTTGGATAAGATAAATTGACTCTGCCGCTGTTAGGGCATGCTCAGTATTAGCCAAAGTATTTGTCAAAACGATTGCAGGCAGGGTATTTCCTACGATCATTGCCAACAAATGCTGAAGGGCTATGGGGAAGGCCTTCTTAAATTCAGGCTTGCCATCAAGGTCAAACAATGACTTTGAGACAGCTTGATTAGTATTTTTTTCCATAATTTCTCCTTAAGTATATTATGTATTTCCAATCCAGCCTAAAGTTTAGGCCAGATTGCTTTTGCTCTTTGTCTTGATTTTTCGTGGATTGCTTTTTGATCGACTGTCTTAATTTTCCTATCAGCCATTACTACTTTGCCGTTTATTATAGAATCTGTTACACATTTTCCACTTAGGCCGAAAAGGACGTGGCCTGGCCAGTTTTCTTTTTCTAAAGGAGTTATCGGATCATAGTCTAGGGCTATGATATCAGCGTAGGCTCCTTCTTCGATTCTTCCTACTGGCCTTTTGAGGTATCTTTCCATAATCTTTGGATTGTTCTCAAATTGCATCTTGATAGCTTCGGCAAAGCCCTTGGTTGGGTCATGGTTTTCGTGAGTGATGAAAACCTTGGCCACCTTCATTGACTCAAACATGTCGTTGGTGTAGGCATCTGTCCCAAGACCTAAAAGTATTTCCTTCTCAAGCATCCTTACAGTTGGAGGAGCTCCCACGGCATTATTCATATTGCTTTCCGGATTGAATACTGCCATGGTATTTTTCTCTTTTAGGATATCCATCTCTCTTTCGTTGATGTGGACGTTGTGAATAGAAAGAGTCTTGTCGTTAAAGATTCCGTAGGCATCGAGCCTATCTACGATTCTCTTCCCACTCATCTTTACTGTTTCCCACTCATCTTCTATGCCTTCGGCTATGTGAACATGGTAGCCAGAATTGACCTCTTCCATGGCCTTTTGGCATTTTGCTAGGGTCTCATCTGATAGGGTGAAGGAAGCGTGGAGGCCAAAGAGAGCACTTAGCATATCGTCTCTTTTTTCTGCTTCCTTAATCCAGTTTATGTTTTCAGCAATTCCTAGGTCTCTTTTGTCCATCCCGTCCCTGTCGGATACTTCATAGCAGAGGCTTGCTCTAATTCCAAGATCTGTCGCAGCATCTGCCATAGTAGATAGAGATCCTTCTATAGCATTTGGTCCTGAGTGGTGGTCTATAATAGTTGTCACCCCGTTTTGAACTGACTCCATAAAGGTAGTTAGGGCATTTAGCTTCACATCTTCTAGGGTAAGTTCCTTATCTAGGGCCCACCAGAGGTTTTCTAAGACGTTAAAGAAGTTATCAGTTGGCTTTGATACGCTCATCCCTCTCGCATAGGCAGAATAGGCGTGGGAGTGAGCACATATTAGGCCTGGCATAACAAGCTTATCAGAAAAATCTAGGACCTCTTCGTCTGGATTTTCTCCCTTTATCTTATCAAAATCTCCTATTTCCTTTATGATATTTTCCTCTATAAGGATTGCCGCATCCTCGTAGAAGTTGTTAGCCTTATCGTTGGTAATAATGGTCTTTGCCTTAATTATCATAATTTCTCCTTATAGGTAGTAGCTGTATCTTTCTTCTAGGGCCTTGATTAGTTTCTTGTAGGCTTCGCTGATTCTTTCATCAGAAGGGTCTGCCTCGATAACGTTTTTGTTTTCAAGTCTAATCTTATAATTGCCCGAACCTGTCCTAAATATTCCACTTTGCTCAGACATATCGAAGTCGTCTTCTCTTATGAAAACTGTAAATTTATCCTTGTAAGGAGCACCATCATGTGGGCAGAAGCTTTCGCAGTTTCCACATTCGTTGCAGAGTCCGTCAAGGTGGATGGTCTGTCTTTTATTCCTAAAGCCTTCGACAACTATAGCGACATTGGCCCTATTTGGACAAACTTCGGTACATATCTCACAAATCTTATCGCAAGATAAGCATCTTGATGCGTCTTTGTCCTTGGCTGGCTCAAGGTAACCACGTCTTTCGATTATCGAATCAAGTGATTTTTCATAGGAGACTTCTATAAAGTCATTTTCGAGATTTTCTTTTCTTAGAATATCCTTGGCTATAACTTTTGCATCCCCTATTGCATTTACAATTGACTTTCTTCCCTTAGTGATATCTCCTGCAAGGTAGACGTTTTCAATATTGGTCTCATTTGTAGGAAGAAGGTGGACTTTCTTGTCGACCTTTATACCAGATGCCTTGAGTTTCTCGTAATCTGTCTTACTTCCTGTAGCTATTATAATATATTGGTAGGTCTTTTTTAGCTCTTCCAGGTCAAGGTCTAGGTCTGTGTTAAGCTCATAGTCTAGTCCTATTTTTTCGGCAAGTCTTATATCTTTTTCTATAGCTTCATCTGAGACAAGCTCATTTGCGTAGCCATATAGTCTGTCGGACTTTTCGATAACTTTAGCTTCTAGGCCGTTTCTTCTAAGGAAGATTCCTGCTGCAAGTCCTCCAGGTCCTCCTCCTATGATTAGGGCCTTGGCGGAAGTCTTGATTGGACTTACTTCGATTTCTTCTATATATTTATCGTAGTAAGTATCTGTTACTTCTTTTTTGACATCTCTAATATTTACACCAGCTTCATAGTCAACCCTGGTACAAGTTTTCTTGCAATATTCATAGCAGGTCTCTGATAATATCGCAGGAGCAGTATTATCTATTGCTATAACTTCCATGGCCTTCTTGTAATCGCCAACTTCTGCAAAATGAAGGTAGGCTGGAACTTGTTGGCCTATAGGACAGGCCGAATCCTTACAAGGTGCACTATAGCAATCTGTCATAGGAAGGTCACTCGCCCATTTTCTAGTCCTTAGTCTAAGCTTAGGGTTTTTGGCATAAAGGTCATTAGACTTAAGACTTGATACAAGATTTCTTAATTTTTCGTTATCTATTCCATCATAAGCTCTTCCCAGAAGTCCCTCGCATTTTTGGGCAAGATCTTTCATCCTATAGTAGCCACCTGGCTTGAGTAGGGTTGTGGAAACTGTGATTGGCTGGTTAAAAATTTCAAATATTTCTTCTATATTTAGTCCATCAGCTCCACCGCAGTAGCTCATAGGAAGCTTTCCATCAAAGGCTTCTGATAATTTCAAGGCTGCAGATATAGTTAATGGAAGAAGGGACCTTCCTGACATGTACATGTCTTCACTAGGCAGTTCTCCCCTTTTTTGTATAACTGGGAAGGTATTTGATAGCTTACAACCAAAGACTAGGTCATTTTCCTTAGCAAGGTCTAAAAGCCTTGTAAATATTTCTATGGATTCATCAAAACCAAGGTCATAATCAAACTGTGCCTTGTCAAAGTCTATGTACTTGTAGCCCAATTCATCTAGGATATTTCTAGCATAGTCATAGCCAACTAGGGTTGGATTACACTTCACAAAGGTATTGAGTCCCTTTTCCTCAATCAGATAGGCAGCAATCTCTTCGATTTCTCCTGCTGGAGTTCCGTGCATGGTAGAAAGAGTCATAGAATTACAGATCTTACCGTCTATTTTTTCTATATCTTCTATACTAACGTTTTCAAACTTGTCTATATTATCCTTAAGATATTTGATCGAATCCTTAAAGACTTCCGTATCACTCGCATCCATCAAGGAATTGATAAATCCGTCTACCTTTTCTGACTTGATTCCTTCAAGATTATATCCTACTGACATATTAAGGACAAAGTCCTTATCATCAGACAAGCCAAACTCCTTGGCGAGAACCCTTATAGCAAGTTCTGCCTTTATGTACTCACTTGCTGCATCTTCTATCTTAAGCTCTGTGGACCACTCGCAATTGTAGGCCTCATCTTCTGAATTGATACATGGTTTTGGAATAGCTGCCATTAGCTCTTCCCCATCCATGATCTGGCAGGTCTTAAGCTCCATATATCTTCCGCCTACTAGATAGGAAGCTATGAGATTTTGGGCAAGCTGAGTGTGAGGTCCCGCAGCAGGTCCTACAGCAGATCCAAGCTCATCGCCAAAAACTGTCCTTAGGCTTTTATTAGTTTTATTTTTATAAAATTTCTCTTTGGCAATAGAAAATACACTTCCCTCATTCTTGTATTCCGCAAGGGCCCATTCTATAAGCTTCGGAAATTCTATCGCTCTCATATATTCACTCATACTCAATCCTTCCTATAAAGAAAAACCCATACAATTCTTTCAATCATATGGGTTTGTCCTCTATCCGATCCAAGTTCCAGTCGCACCATTTAGGGCGTCTTTTGCATTTTCTAGACTTGTTATTACTGCTTCTCTTCCCTGTTTACTAGTTACAAACTCCAAGGCTGCTTCTACCTTTGGTAGCATAGAGCCCTTGGCAAATTGTCCTTCTGCTATATATTTTTCTGCTTCTTCGACAGATAAGCTATCGAGGTCCTCTTGGTTTTCCTTACCGAAATTAATGGCAACTTTTTCTACTGCAGTAAGAATTACCAAGACATCACAATCAACAAGCTCTGCGAGTTTAGCTGATGAGAAGTCCTTATCTATAACAGCATCGACACCGACATACTCGTCATTTTGTCTGATAACTGGAATACCTCCACCGCCTGCTGCTATTACCACACAACCTGCATCACTTAGGGTTGTGATGGCTCTTTTTTCTACTATATCGACAGGCTTAGGACTTGCAACAACACGTCTATATCCTCTTCCTGCATCTTCCTTCATCACAAAGCCTTTTTCCTCTTCTAGGGCCTTGGCTTCACTTTCGCTGTAGAAATCGCCAATTGGCTTTGTTGGATTGGAAAATGCTGGGTCCATTTCATCAACCATAACTTGGCTTACCAGACTTACGACTGGATTATCAATAACTTCTTTAATAAATTCATTTTCAAGAGCATTTTGCAAATGATAGCCAATGTAGCCTTGGCTCATAGCTCCACACTCAGGAAATGGCATAAAAGGTATCTTGTCATTTGCCTCTGCTCCTGCACTCATGGCGAGATTTATCATCCCAACTTGTGGTCCGTTGCCGTGGCAAATTATAACCTTATAATCTTCCTTAACAAGCCCTGCAATAGCAGAAGCTGTTGTCTTTACTGCTTCCTTCTGCTCTGAAGGAGTATTGCCCAAAGCATTACCCCCTAGAGCTACTAATATTTTCTTACTCATCAAATTTCCTTTTAATAAATTTACCGTAACCTTGCTTTCCTAAGTATTCTCCATCTTTAAGTATAAAGTTACCCCTACATAAAACTGTAGAAACTTCATAATCTGAGTTCATACCTTCGTAAGTTGTATAATCTACAATTGAATGTCTATTATCTTGTTTTATAGTATATTCTTTTTCATCTAGCACTATTATATCGGCATCTGCTCCTGGTATTATATTCCCCTTCCTAGGGTACAATCCGAATATTTTTGATGGATTTATCATTAAGACTTCTACAAGCCTTTCTAGTTCTATTCCTCTTCTTAAACCTTCAGTTATAATTAGCTCTACTCTTTCTTCAACTCCTGGAACTCCTCCTGGACATGTCATAAAGTTATCTTTATGAGGCAACTTTTCTTTCTCGTAGAAGAATGGACAATGGTCAGTAGCAACTACATCTACATCACCGTTTCTAATGCCTTCCCATAAAAAATCTTGGTCAGATTGCTTTCTTAATGGTGGTGCCATTATATATTTAATAGCTTCCTCATTTCCACCATCTATATATTTGCTTTCATTAAGCATTAAGTATTGGGTACATGTTTCACAGAAAAGGTTTTTAACTCCTCTTTTCCTAGCTTTTATTATTTCCCTTAGTCCTAATTCAGTTGAAGTATGAACTATATACAATTTCGGAAAACCAGCAATTTCTGATAGGTATATTAGTCTATTAATTGCTTCCGCTTCAGTTTCTGCTGGTCTAGTTTTTGCATGATAAATAGGATCTAAATTTCCTTGTTCTTCCGCTTCCTCTCTCAATTCCTGAATTGAACCATCATTTTCACAATGAATACATATTATGGTTCCTGTTTCTTTAGCTTTTTTTAGAATTTTTAAGATTTCTGCATCATTTAATTTTCCACCATAGGTAGTGTAAATCTTTTCAGATACAATCCCATCATTAATATGAAGATGCTCAATTTGCTTTAGAGTTTCATCTCTCGCATCTTGTACTGCACCATGAAAAGAATAATCTATTATAGCTTTGTTATTCGCTAATTCATGATAATGTTCAATCATTTCAGAAACATAGCTTTCCTTTGGTCCGAAAGCAATGTGATCTACAATACAAGTTGTTCCGCCATGTGCTGCTGCTCTAGTGCCTGTATGGAAATCATCAACAGCTACATATTCTCCTAAATCTAAAGACATATGAGTATGAACATCAATTCCACCAGGCAAAACTAACTTATTCTCAGCATCATAGATTTCACTGTCCTTTTCATCTAAATTATTACCAATAGCTTCAATTTTCTCATTGTTAATCTTTATATCTGTAATATTACTACCTAATAAATTCGCATTTTTTATAATTAAAGACATATCTTTCTCCAAGTCATTTATTTTCTAATTAATTTAATATAAATGTAGTATAACGCCCCAGTAGCTACTACGCCAAATACATATGCGTTATTAAATATCCAAGATAAACTATCTACAAATCTGCCTGCAAATATAAGTAATGTCATAGCTAAGAACAATATTATAACAGGTATATTCCAACCTTTACTATAGAAATATTTTCCACCATCTGTTCGGTATATATCTACAACATCAATCTCTGTTTTATAATCAAACAAATAAGCCACAAGATATATACCCGAAATAGGACCAATTAGAGCTCCTAGCAACTGTGTTACGTTGAAAATCAAATTATATGCACTTGAAAGAGAGTCCCATGGTCGAGCTAATAACGCTAAAATAGCTACCCCTATTGTTACAGTTTTATAATTGAATTTATTTTTTGTCAGTGTAGCTGCAATGTTAACTGGAGGTATTAAGTTTCCTGCAACATTAGTTGTTAATACGGCCATTATAAGAAAAATAGAGAAGATTATTCTTATCGCTACACTTGGAAAATGTCCAACTAATACTGCCGGTTCCCAAATTTCGTCTCCAAATGCCAGCAATCCACCTGCAGTACCACACATACCTACAAATGAAATATAGAAAGTCATTATAGGTGCACTTATTATCTGACCTAAACTTTGAGATTTTTGATCTACGCAGTGTCTAGTATAGTCAGGCATAGATAATGCTATACCACCATCGAAAGCAATCATTGCTGAAAGAGCTGGCCAAAATAATTTCCAAAAATCTACTTTAGGGTCTGCTTTTAATATTTCAACATTTAATAAATTATTTAAACTCCAATCGGCTGTTGACAATCCCCATATAATTACAATCAAACTGAGCACTATTAAAATAGGCGCTGAAATTCCTTCGAGTACTTTTACTGCTTTACTTCCAGATGCAGCAATATATACGTTCATTATCCAAAATATGATAAATGAAATAAATTGAGTAGTAAAACCCATATTTAGCCAATTTGGATATAAAGCACCAATAATAGTATAAACTGCTTGACCACCTATCCAGGCTTGTACTCCAAACCAAAAAACACCAAGAATCGCTCTGATAAGTGAAGGAAAGACAGTTCCCTTATTACCGAAAACGATTTTACTTAAGGTTGGATAAGTCATCCCGTATTTAGTTCCAAAATGTCCTAAAGCTATAGCTACTCCCATAACTATAGTGTGCCCTAGTACAACAGTAAATAATGCTTGTCCCCAACTCATACCTGAAACCAGCAAACCACTTGCAACTTGATAAACAGCGATAGATACTATCATACCAATCCAGAGATTGGCGATGTCTTTAGTTCGCCAATCTCTTTTATTTGATGGTATAGGAGCACTCATATCGTTATAGTCGTTTTTGTATTTATTGATTTCTTCTAAACCAGCATCGGTTAAATCAACAATATCACCTTTTTGTATTTGAGTGTTTTTTACATCCATTGTAAACTCCTATTAAATTATAATTAAATCTTTATTTATTCTCTTGTGTATAAACTAGTGGCAATGCTGCGTATACTGCAGCACAGGTTACTAGGTCTTGTTTAAATGTTACTTCGTTTGGTGCGTGGGCTTGGTCTTCTGCTCCTGGTCCAAATCCTATGGTTGGGATGTTGTGACGACCCATGATTGCAACACCGTTTGTTGAGAAAGTCCATTTGTCTGTTAGTGGACGAGCTGCTCTTTTTTCTTCTTCTTTTGCTATAGGAGGAGCAATTCTCTTATCTCCGTATAGGTTCTTGTAGGCATCTTCTAGGGCTTTTGTTACTTCGTGATCTTCTGGAATAACCCATGTTGGGAAGTATGCTTCTTGTTCATATTCTAGTCCTGTCCAGCTTGCTCTCTTGTAGTCATACATAGAAACTTTTGCACCGTGTTTTTTAACTGAAGGTAGATCTTCTATTTCCTTGATACAAGACTCCCAAGTTTCTCCTGCTGTCATTCTTCTGTCAAGTGAGATTGAACATGAGTCTGCTACTGCACATCTTGATGGAGATGTAAAGAAGATTTGGCTTGTTGTAACTGTTCCACGTCCTAGGAAGTTTGCTTCTTTGTATTCTGGGTTGTATTTTTCGTCAAGCATCTTTACTAGACCCTTGATTTCTACTGAATCGTCAGCTGGGTTTTCGTTAAGGGCTTCGATTTCTTTGAGGATGTCTGCCATCTTGTAGATTGCGTTGTCTCCTCTTTCTGGAGCTGATCCGTGACAAGATACTCCTTGTACGTCTACTCTCATCTCCATTCTTCCTCTTTGTCCTCTGTAGATTCCGCCGTCGGTTGGCTCTGTTGATACTACAAATTCTGGTTTGATTCCTTCTTTCTCGATCATGTATAGCCAGCAGTTTCCGTCACAGTCTTCTTCTTGAACTGTTCCTGTTACTAGAACTCTGTATTCGTCATTGAGATAGCCTAAGTCTTTTAGGATTTTTGCTCCGTATACTGCAGATACTGGTCCACCAAGTTGGTCAGATCCACCACGTCCACCTATAAGGTTATCGTCTTCGAATCCATCATATGGGTCGAATTCCCAGTTTTCGATGTTTCCGATTCCTACTGTATCTATATGACCGTCAAAAGCAATTTGCCTTTTTCCTTGGCCCATTTCACCGAGCACGTTTCCTTGACCATCAATCCAAGCCTTGTCGTAGCCAAGCTTTTCCATTTCTTCTTTTATTCTTTTAGCCTTGTCGCCTTCTTCACAAGATTCGCCTTTTAGCTTGATCAAATCTCTTAGGAAAGCTACCATGTCTTCTTTGTATTCTCCTGCTTTTTCTTTGATTGCATCAAAATCTATATTTTTAAATTCTGTCATTTCTACCTCTCTTATTTATCTATTCTCTTGTTTGCCTTATCAACTAATTCTCTTAGTTTTTCTTCTGGATTTTCGATCTTTTGTAGAAGGATCATTGCTGCTATGATGTATGGTTTGAAGCTTGCTTCTTTGTATAGAGGAACTCTATATCTATCAAATACTGATTCAGCTACTTCACCATGTTCTGCAGAAACTCCTGTGATATCTGCTGGTAGGCAGTGCATGTATAAAGCCTTACCGTCTTTGGTTAGCTCCATCATCTCTTCTGTACATTCCCAATCCATGTGCTCTTTGTTTTGTTCTAGTAGTCTTTGTTCTAGTTCGTCAATTCCCTTTTGGTCACCTTCGCCGTAGAGTTTTGTTCTCTCTTCCATAGCTGCGAATGGTGCCCAAGATTTTGGATATACTATGTCAGCATCCTTGAATGCATCTTCCATTGAGTTTGTAACTGTGAAGCTTCCACCGTATTCTTCAGCGTTTTTCTTAGCTATTTCTTCAACTTCTGGCATGATTTCGTATCCTTCTGGGTGAGCAAGAACCACGTCCATTCCAAGTCTTGTAAATAGACCTGAGATTCCTTGTGGAACTGATAGTGGTTTACCATATGATGGTGAGTAAGCCCAAGTCATTGCAACTTTCTTGCCCTTTAGGTTTTCGATTCCACCGAATTCGTGGATTACGTGGTTAAGGTCTGCCATAGCTTGTGTTGGGTGGTCAATATCACATTGGAGATTTACTAGAGTTGGTCTTTGTTCTAGAACTCCATCTTCGTGACCTTCTTTTACATATTCAGAGAAGTCTTTCATGTATTTGTAGCCTTTGCCGATATACATGTCATCTCTTATACCTACTACATCTGCCATGAATGAAATCATGTTTGCTGTTTCTTTTACTGTTTCACCGTGAGCGATTTGGCTCTTGCTTTCGTCAAGGTCTTGTACTTCAAGTCCTAGAAGATTACAAGCTGATGCGAATGAGAATCTAGTTCTTGTAGAGTTGTCTCTAAATAGTGAGATTCCAAGTCCTGAATCAAAGATTTTTGGAGAGATATTTTCTTCTCTCATAGCTCTGATTATATCAGCTGTCTTCCAGATTGCCTTTAGTTCGTCTTGTGATTTATCCCATGTATGGAAGAAGTCATCTTCAAATAGGTTTTCATAGTCAAGTTCACTTAGTTCGTCGATTAGTTTTTTGATGTCTGCTGTCATTTATTTCTCCTTTATTTTTCTTATCTTTGTATTGAGTATGTGTATTCTTCTTCGTTTGGATAGATTCCATCCCAAACTACTCTTCTGTAGTGAGCGTAGTCTGTATCCCCTTCTGTTGAGATTAGAAGGATTACTGAATTTTCGTCAAGCTTTAGGTCTTTTTTAATCTCTTCTAAATCTTTCCTTTGGAGGATTTCTGAGAGAGGACCCATGGTTGCTGCTCCACTTTCTCCTGAGATTATCTTCTTGTCGTCCTTTAAAGGATTGCCTAGAATTCTCATTCCTCTTGCTGCTGCCTTATCTGGAACTGATAGGAAGGCATCTGCATATGAGTGAAGTACTGGCCAGCCTACTGTTACAGGCTCACCGCAAGCAAGTCCTGCCATTATTGTATCCATCTTGCCAGTAACATTGTGGATCTTTCCATCATCTGCCTTAGCTGTGATGAAGTTACAGTTTGCTTTTTCTGGCTCTACTATAGTTATGAATGGCTTTTCTTCTCCCTCATATACTGAAGAGAAATATCCGGTAACTCCTGTTGCAAAAGAACCTACTCCGGCTTGAGCGAAGATGTGTGTTGGTTTAAGACCTGCTTCTTTTAGTTGGTCGTTACTTTCCTTAGCAAGGGTTGCATATCCTTCTATGATCCATGTTGGAATCTTCTCGTATCCTTCCCAAGCTGTATCTTGAACCATTACCCAACCTTTTTCCTCAGCGTTCTTATTGGCAAGACGAACGCAGTCATCGTAGTTGAGACCATCCATTATGTCGCATTCTGCTCCCAAGGCTCTGATGTTGTCACGTCTTTCTGTAGCTGATCCATCTGGCATGATTACCACGCATTTTTGCTTAAGTTGGTTGGCAGTCCAGGCTACTCCCCTACCGTGGTTTCCGTCTGTCGCTGTTACGAAGGTAATATCCCCAAGCTTTTCTCGCACTTCGTCTGAAATCATTTTCTCAAATGGTAATTCTTCGATATCAACTCCCAACTTATCAGCTATGTATTTTCCAATGGCAAATGATCCACCAAGTACCTTGAAGGCATTTAGACCAAATCTGTAAGATTCATCTTTTACGAAGATATCCTTTACACCAAATTGCTTGGCGAGGTTACTTAGTCTTACCAGTGGAGTTGGCTCATAATCAGGGAAACTCTCATGAAATTTTTGTGCAGTGTTAACAACTTCCTCATTGATAAAATCTAGGGAAGCCTTTTCTCTTTTACTAATATCATTTAGTACTATCTTATATTGTTCTTCCAAAATTACATCCTTTCGATTATTTCTCGATACATCCTTCACTTTGCCCTTATTCGGTATTTGCAAATTCTCTATCTTAAGCCATAATAATAAGTGGTATGTGATATATCACTATTATTATAGGACCTATTTCTGAGATTGTCAAATAAATATTAAACGATTTCATAGATATGTTATAATAATTATAGAAAGGTAGAAAAATGACAACACAAAAAGCTAATAAAATAAAAAGAACCTTCGTCAAAGACGAAGCTTACAATATACTTCACGATAAGATTATTTCTGGAGAGCTTACTCCTTACACCCAACTTAAGATCTCTGAGCTTTCCAAAGAACTTGGGATTTCACGAACTCCGGTAAGAGAAGCCATCCTTAGGCTAGAAAACGAAGATCTGGTTATAAGCAAGGCCAATCAATGGACTATGGTCGCTCCAATCAAGGTAGAAAGGCTAAGAGATATCTACCCCTTAGTCCTTGAGCTTGAAAGCTACGCCTTAAGGGAGAACTTCGATCATATCACAGATGAATTCATAGATGAGCTTGAGAAGATCAACAAGCAAATCAAGATGGAGCACATGAACGAAAATATTATGAGAGTAATCGAGCTTGATGATGACTTCCACGACCTAATAGTAGGACTTTCTCCAAACAAGGAAATCAAACCTATTATAGATAGGCTTAAGAAGAGGATCAAAAGATTCGAAATAGGCTTCTATCAGGCCAAGGACTCCCACAAGGCCCCATCGACTTACGACGAGCACCTAATCTTAATAGAAAGCCTCAGAAAAAGAGACCTAGATAAGTCCCTAGATGCCTTAAGGAAAAACTGGACTACGACTATTACAGATGAGTCAATAGAAAAAATCAGCAAGCTTTTAAATGTTGAAAAATAAAAAATTTGAAAACAATCAATAAATCATATGGAATTCCTATGCCCTCTTGCCATAAATCAAATACATAAGAACAATTTAAAAATGGGAGGGTAGAATAATGAAGTATTTCCAAAAACCTGCCCTTTAGTAAATAGATGCTAAGGGCGGGGTTTTTTGTATTTGAGGGAAAGTCTAGAAATTTAGAAAGAATAAAAGGGCTGTTAGCAAACTATGAATAATGATCACATCGCCATTAAAAATATATCTTAGGAAATTTAACCTCTCCCGGATGGTAGCCCAATTGATGCCTGCTTACTGATAGATGAAATTACCTCGCAGGCCCTTTGAAACTTCATTGTAAATTTTCTAACTAGGATTTATTCTTTCTACAAGAGCCCCTAGTCTTCTACTTAATGCTTGTCACAACCTGCGATTGTCTCAAGGCCGTGGAATAGAAAGGGCCTTATGATTTCAAAGTTCTCCCTACAAGCCTTGGGGCTTCCTGGGAAGTTTATGATTAAGCTCTTCCCCCTAATGCCTGCCACAGCTCTTGATAGATAGGCCATAGGAGTTATTTTTGCGGATTCATTCCTGATAGCTTCAACTATGCCGTCCGCTCTTTTTTCTATAACGGCAAGGCTTGCCTCGGGTGTGATGTCTCTTTGGCTAAAGCCTGTGCCTCCGCTGGTAAGTATTAGGGAAATTTCTTCATCAGTATAGGCTAATAATTTCTCCTTAATGCTTTCGAAATCATCTGCTACTATCTCATATTTTCTAACTTCTAGACCGAAATCTTCTAGTAATTCTACCAGGACCTTCCCGCTCTTATCCTCATAGACTCCAGAGCTTGCCCTGTCTGAAATCGTAAGCACTCCTGCCGTAAATCTCATAAGAGCCCTCCTTCCGCTATTTCTAGGAAGTCTTCTCTTTTTAGGTCGATCCCTGCAAAGACTCTAGGAAGGAAGAAGTCAAAGCTTGTAACCTTTGAGTGGATACTTGCCCCAGGCACTCCCATAAGATAGGTATCTCCTAACCTTGCGACCATAAGCATATTTCCTGGCTGCATAGGGATTCCTTGAACTATGACCTCTGCGTGAGTTTCTCTAATGGCTCTTGGAGTGATATCATCTGGGTCGACACTCATTCCTCCGGTAAATATCACAAGGTCCGCACCTTCCTCTTTAAATTTCTCGAAAGTAGCTACAAGCCTATCTTCATCATCTGGGAGGAATTCATATCCTAAAACTTCCGCCCCAAACTCAGCTAATTTCTCTCTAAGGACTGGCCTAAAGGCATCCTTGATCCTTCCATAATAGACCTCATCGCCAGTTATGATACATCCTACTTTAAGCTTTTTAAATTCCTTCACTTCAAATATAGGACCAGCTTCGAGAATCTCTTTGGCTCTTTCTACTTGACGTCTCTCGGTCCAGAGAGGAACGATCCTCGCTCCAGCAAGCCTGTCGCCTTCCTCTACCTTAGTGTAGGATTTCTTGCAAGTTATGGTATAATCTCCGATTTCGTTGATTTTTCTTAGAAGGGTCCTATCTATAACGAAAAGGCCCTTGACCTTGCTTGTAAGATTGATCTTTCCTTCACTTACATCAGAGGCTTCGATATTTGCACCAAAGAGATTGTCGGAAATTTCATCAATTGCGTCTTCTTCATGGACTTGGTCTTCTTCTAGCTCTCCTACATAGATATGATCCTTGCCGATATCTTTGAGGACTTCGATGTCAGATTCTTCGACTACATGCCCTTTCTTAAACAAGACACCCTTAAAGCCATCTTCCATAATCGCTGTAAAATCGTGGAGGAGAGGTAGGCCCACTGCATCTTCTACTCTAATTTTTTCTATCATATCCTATCCTTATCTCATCTTCTGGGTAGATCGTGCCTTCCTTCCTTACTATTGCAAAGATTCCTTCTGTTGGCATTATACATTCACCCGTTATGTTTCTAATCTCACAACCCTTGTGACATTCTTTTCCGATTTGAGTCACTTCAAGCTCGCATTCTCCAATAATGAGAAGTGTCCCTATAGGAAGGGTGTGAAGGCTAATCCCCTCTGTCATTATATTTTCTGCAAAGTCTCCCGGCTTTAGACTTGGGATTTTCTCCTTCATCTTCTCTAATGATTCCACGGCTAAGAGAGATACCTGCCTGTGCCAGTTTCCCGCATGGGCATCTCCCACTATTCCGTGGTTTTTCTTAAGTTCTATTTGAGGGACGGGGCTTTTGATCGTTCCCTTTTTCTCGCTTATATTAACCGATATAACTTTCATTCTTGTAATCTCCACTCTTGCCGCCAGTCTTTCTTAAAAGCTTGATCTCGCCAATTTCTATATCCTTCTGGACTGCCTTGCACATATCATAAATCGTAAGGGCAGCCACACTCGCCCCCGTAAGGGCCTCCATCTCGACTCCTGTCTTGGCATTAAGCTTTGCTGAAGTCCTAATCTCGATTGTATGAGTCTTATCATCCATAACAAAGTCGATTTCTATAGAAGTGAGATTGATGGGATGGCACATAGGAATCATATTGGCAGTGTTTTTGGCAGCCATGATTCCTGCGACCTTGGCGACAGTTAAGACATCTCCCTTTTCGATTTCTGAGTTTTGGACCATAGTGTAGGTCTTTTCATTTAAGAAGACCTTGGCAGTCGCTATAGCAAGCCTATCTGTCTCCTTTTTCTTCGATACGTCAACCATCCTCGCTCTTCCATTTTCATCCAAATGACTAAACTTATCCATCTATCCCCCTATAGAACTCATTGTTCGTACGCTTTCCGAGCCAAAATCACCTAGCCTGTGACTTTTGGGCTTCTTGTAAATAGTTTCTCCAATTAATTTCTTCTTTTCTTCAAAGCTTAGGCCCTTGATAGATATCTCCTCTCTCGAGTGCAGGCAGGCCTTAAGCTTCCCATCTGCAGTAAGCCTAATCCTATTGCAGTCCTTGCAGAACTTGTGGCTTAGGGGCGATATGAGACCGACCCTTCCCTTATGACCTTCTATGGCAAAAGTCCTCGCCACTCCGTCAAAGCCCAGGTCCTTTTTCCTATATCCATCGAGGATATGGAGATTTTCCTTGTAATTATTCCTATCAAAGTCAAGGTCCGCTCCGATTGGCATAAGCTCGATAAATCTTACTTCAATATCGTTATTTTCAGTAAGGGCTAGGAAATCTCCTATTTCCTTATCATTAAAGCCCTTGATTAAGACAATATTGACCTTAACCTTAAAGTCAAGTTCGATTGCCTTGAAGATAGTTCTTTTCACTTCTTCTAAGAGATCTGCTCCAGTTATTAGTTTAAATTTCTCCCTATCCAGGGTATCCAGGCTAAAGTTAATTCTAGAAATACCGTATTCCTTAAGGGACTCCAGCTTGTCATAAACCATAGACCCGTTTGTCGTTATGGCCAAGTCCTCTATCTCAGGTATCTGAGATAGCTTCTTTATAAGATCCATCACTCCTCGCCTTGCGAAAGGCTCGCCTCCAGTTAACCTAATCTTTCTAATACCAAGACCTGCCATAATCTGGGCTGTTTCTACTATCTCCTCGAAAGTTAGGATGTCCTCGTGACGAAGAAGCTTAATTCCATCTTCTCCCATGCAATATTTGCACCTGAAATTACACCTGTCGGTGACAGATATCCTAAGATATGAAATTTCTCTTCCAAATTGATCTTTCATAATCATTCCTCTTTCAAAAACAATAGCTTGCGGCTATCTATAGCAAAATACTTTGGCCCATCGTGAAACTCTTTATACTCTTCCTTATCTATTTCAATCCTCAAATCATCATATTTTTTATGGTCTTGATTTAAAATTATAAGGAAGGAGTCGATATTTTCTATTAGACGAAAATCTTGGATTTTGATAAAGTCGTCATTCAAGGCCCTATCACTTAAAATTATATCCCTACTTCTTAGGGCACATAGATTTGCTTCAGTCTTAATCTTAGTCTTAGTTTTTAGTCTTATACCCCAAGCCTTAAGAAATATTTCGTCCTTCACAATCTCAAAATCCGAGAAGTTATTTATTCCAATAAGCTTAGCCTCAGTAAGGCTTGTGGGATTTTCGAAAAAGTCTCTCGTTTCCTTTAGGCCTCCACTTTTTCCATGGCTAATACTTATTATCTTATCGCTCATCCTGTAGACTTCGTCCTTGTTATGGCTTACCAGAATCGTCTTAAGATCATATTTTCTGATAATATTTAAGACTTCTGCCTCGATTGAATTTTTGAGAAACTCATCCAGGGCTGAAAAGGGTTCATCTAGAAGTAAGATATCAGGCTTATTTACAAGGATCCTACAAAGGGCTGTCCTCTGTCTTTCTCCTCCGGAAATATAGGCTGGAAGCTTGTCCTTGATATGGTAGATGTGCATCTCTTTTAGCTTATCTGTGATATCGGCCCTATCTCTAAGACCAGCTTTCACATTTTCTTCTACAGTGAAGTTGGGGAAAAGGGCGTAGTCCTGGAAGAGATAGCCCACTTTCCTGTCCTGAGCTTTTAGGTTGATTTTCTTTTCTGAATCAAAAAGAGTCCTTCCATTTAGGATAATCTTACCTGAATCAGGCTTAATCAGTCCTCCTATGGCCTTAAGGGTTAGGCTTTTACCCGACCCACTTGCTCCAAGAAAGCCCAGCCTCTCATTTTCCATCTCAAAATCCACGTCGAGCTTGAAATTCTTGAAGTCCTTTTTTATCTTACACACTAGCATGGTTTTTCTCCTTACTTTCTAGAAGATTTAGGGATAACAAGACTACAAAGGAAATGGCTAGATTGATAAGAACCCACTTGTAGGCAAGGCTATCCTGACCTATCCTCCATAGCTGATAGACCGTAGTTGAAATAGTGGCAGTCTTGTTGGGAATGAATCCCGAAACCATGCTAGTCGCTCCATATTCCCCCAAGGCCCTAGCAAAGGAAAGGATAAGGCCTGCGAGAATCTCCTTCTTGCAAGATGGAAGGACTATCCTCCAAAATATCCAAGTATTGGACTTGCCCAGAGTCTGGGCGGCATATTTTAGATTCATATCAAAAGACTCGAAAGCCCCCCTGCTAGTCCTATACATCAAGGGAAAAGTTACGATAATAGTCGCAAAAACCGCCGAATACCATCTCATAACTAGGCTGATATCCCTCCTCGCGAAAAACTCTCCTATGTAATTGTTAGGACCCAGACTTTTAAGCAAGAAAAACCCAACAACTGTGGGAGGAAGGACCAAGGGTAGAGTCAAGATCACATCCAAGAACCCCTTGACCGTTGGATTTAGCTTCCTTACTTGATAAGCCAAAAATATCCCTAGAAAAAATGTAAAAAAACAAGAAATTAAAGCAATTCTAACAGAATTATATAAGGGAAATAGATTCATAGCTAATCTAACTTGCTGGCTTAAAACCATATTTGACAAAGACTTCCCTTGCCCTATCGGTCTTTAGAAATTCCAAAAACTTCTCGCCCGCTTCCCTATTAGGAGAATTCTCGATAAGGGCTGCTGGATAAATCACCTTCTTATCAAGCATATCAGGATCTGCCGTATCTACGATTCTTAGACCTGCAGCCTTTGCATCTGTCGAATAAATAATTCCGCAATCAACAGCTCCTTCCGTAAGCCAAGAAGTAACTTCCTTAACATTTGACCCGAAGCTAATCTTATCTTGAATCACTTCCCAAATCCCCATATTCTTTAGTAAAGATTCAGAATATTGACCAACGGGAACATCGGCATTGCCCAGTCCAATCGTTGCGACCTTATCTGTCTTAATATCATCAAACGATGTAATATCTTTATTAGAATCTTCCCTTACTGCAAGAGTAACTTCGTTTTCTAGAAGGTCAAATCTACTAGAAGGATCGATTGTAATATCCCCTTCTTTACTATCGCTATTTGGATCGAGTGCATCCATTTGCTTTTGAGCTGCTGAGATAAATACATCACAATCGGCCCCCTCAGCAATTTGTGTCTTAAGCGTTCCAGAGGAGTCGAAATTAAACACCAGATTAATTCCTGGATTTTCATCTTCGAAAACTTCCTTCAAATCTTCTAAAGACTCGGTCATAGATGCCGCCGCAAAGACATTGAGGTCAGTCTTCTCGCTTGATTTATCATCCTTCTTCTTTTCTGACATCTTTCCATCATTCACATCTTCTCCTGCAGGTGCCTTGGCTCCACAAGCTGCAAGCGTTACCGAAAAAAGCAAAGCTAAAAAGATTCCCGTCATTTTTTTCATAATAGTATTCTCCTTTAAGAAATATCGAATAGTTCACGTTAACTACTCGGTCATATTATATCACATTTATAGCTATATAGGAACTTCTCTATTTATTTTTGGGCCAAAGTCGAGTATACTATTATTTATTGAAAAGGAGTTAATATGAGTAAGTTAGTTATACCAGAAAATTATAAAAGCAATGAAGATTTATATAGAACCCAACTGTTGATCAAGGAAATCAAAGACTATTTCCAAATCAACCTAGCCAACAACCTAAACCTAAAGCGTGTATCTGCTCCCCTATTCGTTTCAGAAACATCAGGTCTTAACGATAACCTAAACGGAGTAGAAAAACCTGTAACCTTCGACCTTCCAGAAGCTCACAACGCCGAGATGGAAATCGTCCACTCCCTTGCCAAATGGAAGAGATACGCCCTAGAAGAATACAACTTCAAAACCCACGAGGGCCTTTACACAGACATGAACGCCATAAGACGCTGCGAAGAACCAGACAACACCCACTCCTTCTACGTCGACCAATGGGACTGGGAACTAATCATGAATGAAGAAGACAGAAACGTGGACTACCTCAAACAAATCGTAGAAACAATCTACAGGACTATGAAATCCCTAGACGAATACCTCTGCACTCTTATTCCAACTAGACAAAAGCTCCTCAAAGATCAAATTAGATTTATGACAAGCGAAGAGCTCCTCCAAAAATATCCAGGCAAAAACGATAAGGAAAGAGAAAGATTAGCGGTCAAAGAATACGGAGCAGTTTTCCTAATGCAAATAGGAAAAGTCCTATCAAACGGAGAAAAACACGACCTCCGTGCCCCAGACTACGACGATTGGGAACTAAACGGGGACATCCTTGTATATAACCCTGTACTAGACGATGTCCTAGAACTATCATCCATGGGCATCAGAGTCAACCCAGAAAGACTAAACGAGCAACTAAAACAAACAGACAACCTAGACAGACTAAAATTCGACTACCACAGGATGCTAATAGACGGCAAACTCCCACAAACCATAGGAGGCGGAATCGGCCAATCAAGACTATGTATGTTCTTCCTCCAAAAAGCCCACATAGGAGAAGTCCAAGTATCCTACTGGCCAGACGAACAAAGAAAAGCTCTAGCCAACAAGGGAATCAAACTATTATAGGAGAAATAAAGCAGACTAAGGAAATATTCCTTGGCCTGCTTTTTCTTTGTGAAATTTAAGATTCTAAATTATAATATATAACTCTAACAAAGGAAACTTATCTGAGCAAATTCCAAATAACTGAGACTTCTCCACAAGGTCGAAGTAAGGGAAAGGTTAAGCTTTATATAAGGAGCAAGAGAAACACTCCCCTTATGTCTAATAGATCTAGCAACAATTACCGAACATCTACTCCCCCCTTATCTCTAATGGTCCTGGCCACAGTAGCAATCCTACCAGAACCCTTATGTCGAGCTTGTCGAGACATCTCATAAGATTTTCAATTTCCCTTATGTCAACCGAAGTGGAGACATCTCACATAAATTTCCACCTCTAATGGAATTGTCACAGTGAGCAAAGCGAACTGATGAAATTCCTTAATCGAGGCTTTGCGAGGTGAAGCGAAACTGAGCCCGCAAACTACCGTCGACAGAGCTTCCACGGGGAAGCGACGAGAGGTCTACAGTCTATGATGACATGCAAATAACAAAAAGAAACTTATCTAAACAAATATCTCAATAACCGAGACTTCTCCGCAAGGTCGAAGCAAGGGAAAACTAGTGCTTCACATAAGTGCAAGACAGACAGCCCCCTTATCTCGAGCGGAGCGAAGCGTAGTCGAGAGATCTCATAATTAAAAATCACACTTCTATAACTACAATCATCCGGAATAAAAGAATGAAAATTACTTAATATAATAATATTAAGAAAATAATCCAATAACTCTGTATGAAAGTAAAAACTATCTAAAATAAAGTATAATATATATGTTATCATCACTTCCATTAGCATGGAAGGAGGTGAAATCGTGCGATTTTTACTTGACATCATTTTTGCTATCATAGTACAGGTAGCTGATGACTGCTTGTACAAGTGGCTAGATAAAGCAAGCCCGTCTGGCTACTGGAAGACCCTCCACGGAGTGATCAAGCGTAGCTTGATAAAAAAGATGATAACTAGCACAAAAAAGGACGAGCTTGGGAAGGTGACCCCATAAAGTTGAACCTAATACCAGGACTGATAGTTGACTAGTTAAGGATTCAACTGACTTTTTCTTTTTTACACAATTATACGGACCCTATCTAAAAAACTAAGGAGAAAAAATGGAAAAACTTAAACAAATACAAAAGAATTTCCAAATAAACGGAGCTTTCTTAAAATATATTGCATTTATTTCAATGTTTATCGACCATTTTAACAAGGCAATCATAACGCCAAAACTAAATTACCAAGAGCCTCTAGTTACCATATCTACCATATTTGATATTATGGGACGAATCGCCTTTCCGATTTTTGCCTTTATGATTGTAGAAGGCTTTTATAAAACTAAATCTAGAGGAAAATATCTAAGAAATCTTTTGATTTTCGCCATAATATCAGAAATTCCCTACGATATGTTCCAATCAAAAGTTTTTATAAATAATAGATCACAAAATATAATGTGGGCGCTCGCCCTTGGACTGTTGACCTTAATTATTGTCGATAAATTAAAGAGAAAAATCAATAATAAATACGCCTGGCTTATTCTTTCCATATTAATAGTAGGAGTAAATGCCATAATTGCAACTCTTCTATCCTTTGACTACGATTATTATTCCATAATAATAATCTTTATCCTCTACCTTTTCTACAATAAAAGACTTGTCGGAAGCCTTATTTCATATCTTGTGATAATAAAAGAAGTTTATGCAATTTTGGGATTTGCTGTCATTAATTTTTACAATGGAGAAAAAGGAAGGCAAAATAAATTATTCAATTATTTATTCTATCCCGTACATTTGTTGATACTTGGGATTTGTAGGTTTTGCTTGAATATATAATTTTTGTATTAATTTGAAGTTAATTTCATTATTTTATTAAAAATATCCCCTAAATCATAACTTTTGATTTAGGGGATATTGTATGTTTTACTTAATTTCTTTTCAAAATCATCCTTAGATAAAACTATTACATCTTTAAAATAAAACTCTTCTAAATTGGATTTCAAACCAAATTTATCAACCCTTTCTTTAGCCAAATATTTTATCTTATTTTGAATTTTATCATATTCCTTATATTGTCCAAGACCACTTTTATCATTTATATCTTTTTTAGGATTATAAACTAAAATATAGCCTAAATTTTCTCTAGTATAAGATAAATTTTAAACTAACTATAAAAATTATTATTAATGGGTGTGAGCTAGCTATGAATTATTTAAATAGCTTATTAAGATATAATTCAGAGTTAAGAAAACGAGGAAATTATTTCTCCTCTTCTCGCTACATAATATCTTATAATTATATAAGTAAAAAAGCCGTTCTCCCAGATTAAAATACAATATTGTCAATTTTTTATTAAATATGGACTATTTCCGACAATAACTGTAGATTATTTTTCATTTGATGTTTCCAGATATGTAGATTGACATTCGAGTATAAAACTTTTCAATACATCGTCAAATTCCTCTTCTGACATACTCTCATACATATACGGAACATAATTTTTATAAAAATATTCTAACTTCTCAATCGAGAAACGGCACACCTTAAATATTTTATAGAAGCGTCTTTTCTTTATTTTTGAGTTAATTACTCGACTAAATGGTAAAGATACAAAAACAACCTCATACCTTACATATAATCTAATAATATAATATAAGGTAATAGATAGAAATGAATAGATAATTGGAATCATGAAGCTTACTAAAGTATCTTTTATATTTAGATATTTATACTCGTAAATCCCTACTCCTATAGTTTTAAAAGCTAAAAACAATCCAAAAGCGCCCATAATTCCATCAATAATTTTATATACATTCTCGTAATTACTATTTCTCTCAATATACAAGCTTAATAGAGATAATATCGTGGCTATAGGTGCGATTATAAGTTCTAATATAATATCAAATGTGAATATGCTAATAATAAATTCAACTATTATTGTAACATTGATGTTATCTTTTATTAGTTTTCTAAGACTGAATACAGAATCATTATCTGTAATTGACTTGAAATAATTAATCATACCTACAAGTATGGTCCAAATAATGATATCTTTAATATAAATTCTTTTCCATATTGACAAATTTGTTAAGAGTATAGTGATTAAAAAAATATACAAACAATAAATAAACCAAATTATAGCAATTTTTGGCTCAAATAATAATTTTATACAGTCAATAAATGCTATTCTTGTTTCTTTCTTTATCAATATCAGAGATATAATTATAGTTAACCAAATTAGTATCGAAATCTCTCTAGTAGAAAATATTCCCAAATTTTTCTCCTTAAATCTAATATTTGCATACATTTGATACAATAATTTAACTTTGTATTTAGATTATAATTAAGATTTTAAAATTAGAAATCTTTTATGAATATCTAATATCCCGGAAATAAACCAGCTGGTTTCCTAAGAAAATCAAACCTCATAGAAATTAATGAGGTTTGATCATCTCTTCTCACTTGTATATTAGAATGAGATAGTAAATATAGTACTAGTAAATTTTACACAATATTATGGACCTGAATATCACCTTGAACTTATATGTTTAATTTCTTATTCACAATAGCTTCCCGCAATAATAAATTGCTCTCTAAGCTTTTCAACAACAATCTTATTAATTTTTTTCGCATGGCCTTTAATAGGTGTTTTTTTGTATTCCTCATAATCATCAAAATCGGAAAAATATTGGAAAATCGTAAAAACAGCCAAAACCTCATCGTTGTAAACACCAGTAAATGTTGTCCAATATTGACTAGATCTATCGCTAAAAAATTTCCCTATTGTTCTATAGCATTCAAACTCATCTTTGTTAACTTTAAACCAATTCTCATTGATTAGATTAAGTTTATTATAATCTCCTTCTTCTTCTATTTCTTGACGATTTAAATCTAACTGCTTATCGATTGATCTTATTAACCTTCCCATTAAGTTAGATACAAAATCGGCAACTCTAATACCTTGACTCTGTTTTGAATCAACTCCCGTAATTTTAGCACCAGGAAGCAATGCTTCGGCAGACATTATTACTTTATCTATTCTTTTTCCTTTGCCATCAATATCCAAATCAATATCATAACTACTTATACTTAATTCGTCCATTAAATCTTCAAATCCACTTAGACTATAGGTATAGTTCCGTTGATACTTATCTCTTATATTGAATTTTATCTTATAATTACTTAGTACATACTTAATTTCTTTCGCTATATTAACTTCGTATCTCTTTAATTCATAACCTTGCATTTTTTCAATGACGTCATCGAGTATTATATTAATTTCGCAAAGTACATCACTTGCCTTAACATTATCTGTATGAATAAGCCTTACTAATTTCTCCGTTTTATGTGTATTGAAAAATTTAGAGAAAGCATATACAAAATTTCTCCAAGGTATCTCACTGTACTTAAGATTATCTTCCAATAAATTTTGAACAAGTAATTCAAATTTATTTATAATTGAAATATTAATAATAACATCATATGTGCTCAATAACTTAAATAAGTCATTGTAGAAATATAGATAATCTTTTTTAATACCAGCTAATCCCCACTTAAAATATTTAGCTCTAAAAGTACTACCTTTAATCTCATCGCTTTCATTAACGCCAATCTTTTTCTTATGTCTATTCTCTAATAAAGTATATTCATTTATAAAGTCTTCAAGTTTATCACTACTAATTCCAACAATACATAAAGAAAAGTACACAGAAGCATCCTCCAAATCAATATTTTGGACACCATCTTTTTGAGTTATTGCTGGGTCATGATAAGACTCATCATAATAAAATTTATATCTCATAAAATCCTCTTATTGAATAATTACATTATAGTATGGGTAACGAGCACATTATTTAAATTGTACCAAACGTTGTTCATTTTTAAATTTAATCAAAATTCTTGTTATATATTTATCTTCTCCTTTTCAAAACTCTAACCTCATCAAAACGAATATTTTCTATTGTTACTTTTTTAGGATCTATGAATCTATATCTTCCCTTTTCTATAAATAAATATTTATCACTTTTCTTGTGTTTCTTATCTTTTATTTTTTTATAATTTTCACTTGGAATAGCATTTTTATTTAGTATCTTACACCTAAATGAAAGAAATCCATCATCTGTTCTTGCAATCTTAACGTACAATTCTCCTACATCGCTAATATCTTCATTTGTTCTATCAATTCTAATTATCTCATATGTTTTCTTCTTGTAAATATTTGGAAATAACGAATCGATCACTTGTGTAAGACTAATGATAATAAGTACTATATACATAACGATAATGAACATAAAAAATTTCTCATAAAAATTAAGTTTGCAATATTCTTCACTAAATACCAAAGCAATAATTATAATTATAAAGATAATAGAACCCAGTTTAAGTACTGAAAAATCTCCCGATTTCTTACTTGCTAATGTATCTGCAATTATCATCAGTAATATAAAGATAAAATTTAATACTATTATTAGTATATTTGGTAAATCTTTAGATGTACTTATGCTATAAAACATTATAATAATAAGAAAAATTTGAACTATGCCTTGAATAAATTCACTACTGTTAATCCAGGTAAAACCATCCAAATTATTTCCATCAAAACCATAATAGCTTCCGAGCTTATCCTTATAATTTAAATTTCCTAAAATTTTTATTACATTAATTAGTCCACCTAAAATGGCAACTATTTTACTTATACTTTCGATAGTAATTTTAATATTTTCACTCATATTTACCAACCCAAAATAGTAAGGCAATTCAAATAATAAATTGCTAATCTAAAAATCAACGGTTTTGTTCCAATACTTCTCCAACATATAAATTCTACATAAGTAAACAAATGACCATATTAGCTATTATTTACTTACTATATTCCTTTTTCATATAGTCAAACACTAACTGAATTTCTTCTAGATTTGTAGAGTAATGAACTTTATCCGTAATAAGTTCTTCTTTATTATATTCATTTATTAAAACAAATAAAAAAATACCATCCTTACTAAATCGATCTTTTAAAATATAAATGTGCTTATTTTTTAAGTCTTTACGATTATCGTCCTCGGATAATTCTATCTTTTTATGGTCTAAAACACCGAATCGATTATACTTTCCATTATCTAGTTCTCTAAAACTATTAAAATTTAGATTATGATAATTCTCATAGTATGTAATTGAAAATAGCTTAAATATAAAATTAATAAATAGTTTTATAGCATATACTGAGTTAAGAAATACTGATAACTTTGAATATTTTGATATTGTATTTATATTCCAAAGAAATATAGAGCTAAAAGAATATATTATCCATAGATCTGTCATGGTAAATATTATGATGTTTATTATATTAGAATACGCCGTTATATAATCGAAACCATGAATTCTTCCTTTCTTATCCATCATCTTATTGTTATAAATTTTAAACTTGTTAAACAATCCTATCTTGCCAATAATTAGAATTACAATGAGCAAGACTAAAAGTAAGGCAATTATTAAACAATAATTAGAATATACAAAATTTCCAAATATATTAATATATGTAAGTATAAATTCAAGTATTTTTGATACCACATTAGGCATGAGCCCGTAGAGGATTTTTTTCTGGCTGTAGATACTATAACTTTTACTTATAAGTTTATTATTATTATGTATTAATAAAATAAATGCCATTATTGGTATAATTATATTGCTAAATATAGAATTCCTATAATCCAAATTAAATTTGTTAACTTTCCCATCTTCATGTATTCCAAATATCTTATATATATAATCTAACATATCTCTCCATCTCATTCATATATTATTAAATTATTTGATATATTCTCATTCTCATTATCAATTACCCAGACTCGAAGAAATCTCCAATATTTCATAAATCACATCACATGTATTTACAAGGTATACACCGTATACGTTAAGGCGTTGCTTTGATAAAGTTTATGGGTACAATGTAAAGGAGCAGCTGGTCCCTTGCTTTGTATTATTCCTTATTTTCATTTACTCCTCCTACAATTAAGACTTTAAATGCAGTTTGTTAAACTTTATACAAAACTCAATACGGAGATGCTTACAAATAGTTATTTCCAATAATATTTATATATATTTTATATATACCCATTAAATATTATTATAAACAAATTTTAAAAATCATTTATTAGTAACATTATATAGATAACATATTATAAATGATGCTATGACTTTGCCTTTCTTGATTATATAATAAGAAAAGAGGAGAAATTTCTCTCCTCTTAATTCTTGTGTTACTCAGTCCATTTTTTGAGACTAAGATTATTATTGTGTTGTTTATTAAGCTCTAGCTTGGTTCTTTCTGTATGCTACGTATTCGCCTGCCATAGGTCTTTTAGCCCACCGGTTTATGGAGGTCCCGTCGGCTCGTTGAGACCAAGACCTGCAA
Organism: Anaerococcus prevotii DSM 20548; assembly: GCF_000024105.1. GTDB lineage: Bacteria > Bacillota > Clostridia > Tissierellales > Peptoniphilaceae > Anaerococcus > Anaerococcus prevotii. The sequence continues at coordinate 1,571,328 of NC_013171.1, forward strand.
CTACGAAGATTAGTGAACCAATACCACCTGTTTGTGGGATTATTAGATTCTTGTTGTCAACTCTTGCTGCGTTTGTTCCGTCAGCTGCGTGATTATCTTAACCATCTTTATCTTTAGCGAAGTCAATATCAACTTGTGTGTTCCAAGAATTTTCACCTACTTTAAATACAAAGTCTCTTGTTAGTTTAGCATATCCTTCATGGGTATTTGTCTCTTGCAGGAAGTATGTTCCTCCTGCAAGATCCTCTATTGCACGCTTACTATTAACATTTGAAGTTAGTGTTACAACATTATCTGCGTCCACACCATCAACAAATTCGTATTTAGCAGAAAGTTCTTTATACGCTGTGTCAACTTTTTTGTATTGAGCATCAATAGCTATTTGTTCAGCTTCTTCTGCTACAAGTCTGTCATACTCAGATTTTTCAAGTTTATGTTTTTATCTTTGATTTTCTTTTGTTGTTGCATCCATTTCAGCTAGGTATTTGTTGGCACCATCAATGCTGCGTAAACAATCATCATAAATCCTAAAATAATAACTTCAACTGTTATTTCATTCAAAAATTGTGGTTTTTTTTGTAAAATGGATATCTTTTTATAATATGTCTTACAAAAATCACTGATTAATATTTAGATGAATAAGGATGCTATAAAATAAATAGAAAAAATCTTATAATTTATTATTTTCTTTTCATCTAATTGTATTTTTTCATTTGATACTATATAATCTAGAAATTCTTTATTGAATAATTCCCATAAAAACACAAAAACACCTATTGTAATAGAAAATTTTTCCAAGTTTTAATTTTTAAATATAAAAACTAATATTTATAAGTAAAAGAAAATAGAAATATTAAAGATTAACAATACACTCAGACCAAGGATTTCATTATCAACATAGTTCATGGACAAAAAAATTAGAAAAAATTAATATTAGGAATAGTATGTCAAGAAAAGGAAATTGTCTAGACAATTCTCCAAAGGAGAACTTCTTCGGAATTTTGAAACAGGAAATGTATTATGGAGAAAATTTTTAAAGTTATGATCATTTGAGAAATGAAATTGAAAATATATAAAATGGTACAATGAAGATAGGATCAAAACAAAATTAAACGGAACGTCTCCTGTTAATTACAGACTACATTCCGCTTAAATATTATTAAATTATTCCGTGTTTACGGGTTCAGGTCACATAAGCTTTTTCTCTTTTTTCATAAAGATATATCTTTCTTATGATTATATTCTAAAACTTTAGAAACTACTATTGCTATAATAGATAGAAATCCAGTAGAAAATGCTACATTAATAACTACATCTATATTCGATAAAATGTTACTCATATAATAAATAAAGTCAGCAAGATACAAAATTATAAATGATGCAATGTTACTAGTTAACATTAATAAAATTATCAATAGTAATGATTTAATACACTCTCTTAAATTAAACCTCATGCAATAATTCTTTCTTCAATAATTACTAAAAATTATAATCTACTTAGTTACTTCTTTTTTTAAATACATCAGCTCATCAAATAATTTATCAACATCGATTTCTCTATAAAGAAAATATAACATTGTATTAGTTCTCTTGAAAGAGACATGTGATTCACTGTACTTAATAGGTTTATCTGGATCTTTAAACTCAATTAAAGGTCTTATTTTAAAATCATTAGAATCAAACTTATCTTTTAATGTAGCTTTATTAATAAACTTCAAATCTTCAAAAATATAAAAACCACCAAACTTATCTGTAACAGTCATTTCTTCATCTTTAATTCCTGCAATCCTATATGATTCTAATGTATCTTTAATATCCTCTTCAAAATTTAATTCAGGTGCATATAGCAAATAATAAGTTGAAATTTTACCTGTCAAATCTTCTATCCATATAAAGTATTCTTGAATATCTAAAGGATATATTCTTTTATCATAACTACTAAAATCTGTAGATGATACCAAATGCTGTATATGTGCGATATATTTAGTTCCTGTTTCTTGAACAACAGAAGCTTTAATAGTAGACCTATCGCTATCATTAAATTTAACATCATTAATTATATATTTATCTCTATTATATCCATTAATATTTATATAAGATGCTCTAACAATTTTTCCCTGGTTTATATTCAAATTTATATCAAATGTCGTGTACTTCTTCGGGCCACTCGATTCCTCTATATCTCCAATATCAACTGATATTGGGTAATTATCAATTGTTCTTTGATCTATCTTCCTCTGAAACATGAAATATACAACTAAAGCGATCACGATACCAGAAAATATTGAAGCCACACACTCGTATATAATCTTTTTTTTATTGATTTCTTTAGATTCATTACTCATATTATTCCTTTAATATTTACAATATATTGTAATTAGTTTATAATTTTAAAATAATATTTAATAAATATCATTAAAACCTATACTTCTTCAAGGTTTTTTGATCCAAATATATTTTAAGTATTTATATATTTATGGATTAAATATATATGATTAAAATAGTATTTTGTTAAATCGTATTGAAATAAAGTAAGGGGCGCTTGGCCCCTTTTAACTTTATATTATTAATGCCTGTACTAGTGCATTATTTTTTTCTTAGATCCTAAGCTCTAGCTTGGTTCTTTCTATATGCTACGTATGCGCCTGCCATGATTGCAAGACCTGCTACTACGAAGATTAGAGAACCAATACCACCTGTTTGTGGGATTGTTAGTTTTCTGTTGTCTACTCTTTGAGCGTCAGCATCTTTTGCTTCATTAACAACATTATCAGTACCTTCATATACTACACCAATTTTAGAATCGTCTTTGTTGTAGCTTGTTTTTGTTACTTCAAATGGAATTACTCCATCTCTTACTGCATAATCTTTTGGAGCTGCAATCTCTTCAAGGTTATATTTACCTAGTTGTAGATCTGTGATTTCAAACTTACCATTTTCTTTAGGTTCAAGTGTTACAACATTCGCTAATTTTGCAGCAGCTTTTTTATCATTTGCATCTGCCCATTTATATTTGTTGTTTAGAGCTTCTGCTTTTGCTTTAACTTCTTCAAATTTAGCATCTAATTGATCTTGCTTAGCATCAGGGTTTTTGTATATTGCATCGTATTCTGCTACAGCTTTATCGTAATCTGATTTTTCTTTTGCTAATTCTTCTGCTGTTTTGTTAACTAGGTATTTATTTTCTTTTTCGTGTTTAACTACGAATTTAGCTCCGTTTAGTCTCTTACCATCAGCTTCGTCTGCTTTTACGAATTTTTTACCGTATCTAACTACTTTTGGTTCCTGTGGGTTCTTTGGTGTTGGGTTTTTATCTTTTTTATTTTCGATTATGATTTTACCATCAGCACCCTTTGTGAACTTAGCTGTTTCGTTCATATTGTTGTCTTCTTCAACCTTGTATTCAAGATCTTTATCAAGACCAGTCCATTTGAATGTCCATTTGTTTCCAGAAACAGTTTCTTTTTCTGGACCTGCTAAGTTCTTTTCATTACCAATTGGTTTATACTCAGCGTTAGCTGTATATGTTGTTGTAGTTTCTAGATTACCATTATTATCTTTAGTTTCAAACTTAACAGTACCAATTATTTTACCTGTATTTGCATTTTTAAGTGTAAATGAAGCCCATTCACCAGCTGCAGGAACACCATCAGCCCATGTTTTTTCTACTTCTAATTCGCCATTTTCTTTTGGCTTTGTTGGTTTAGGAGTATTTCCATGAATTGGATTGTTACCATAGTGGAAAGTTACATCGTTTGATTCTGGTATTTCTACTTTTGAATCTTCGTTTAGTTTAGCTGTGTATTCAAGTCTAACTGTTACGTTTTCTTTTTGTCCATTTACAAGAGTCATGTCATTAAGAACAACTTTGTATCCATTGCCGTCTAACTCTTTACCAAATGAATCTGTTTTATCAACTCCATTTACATAGATTTTCATTGCATCTAGATCTTCTTGTGTAAATGTGAGACCTTTGGTCATTTGGTCGTTCCAGTAAGCGTTTTTGAAATTTGTATTTGGTTTAAATACTGTTTCTACTGTATATGGTACAGGTTGGCCTACACCACTTACTCTGTAGTTTTCTTCATTATTTTTTTCTTCTTGTTTTGTTGTGTTGTTGGCATCTTTGATGTCAATTTTATCAGTAAAGTTCTTCTCTGTGTCTGGTGAGTCTACTGTAGTATTTTTTGGATATAGGTGTAGAACTCCAGATGTATTTTCTACAGGAAGAGCAGCAGGAAGAGTAATTCTTACTGGGATTGCCTTACCTTGTTTAGAAACTGTTTGTCCTGTTGCAGGATCTTGATAAGTTGTTCTATCTGCGTTTTCAACGATTACATATGATCCGTCTTCAAGCTCTACATCGCCAGTACCACTCGCTGTTGTAAGTAGCTCTCCAAGATTTCTATTACTTTTATCTGTTTTTACTATTGAATAATACTTGTCTTCTTTAAATTCAGATGTATTAAATTCTGTATTTAAAGTTTGACCATTTGCTTTGTTAGTATCTGTAGCTTTCTCTTCTTTATAGATATCGTATGCTACTCCAGCTATCTCTTCTGCTTTGTCACCAAAATATTCTTTGATATTTGTGATTTCTGAAGATGTTTTGTGGTCTTCAGGCTTCCAATCGGTGTAAGCTTTTTCTTCTTTAAATAAGATTTTGTGGATATTAATCTTATTTGTAGAGTTTTCGTACTTGGCTTCTTCAGCCGCATTAGCACTTGTGAATGGAGCTACTAGGATTCCTAGGACCATTGCTAGTGCTGTGAAAATTGAAAATAATTTGTTTTTCATATTCTCTCTCCTTTTTCCTTTTTTTTCAATTTTGTTGATATAACCTATGTAATAGGCTCCCTTTTACCTGACTACCAACCAATCAGGCAATGGGCTTGTCGGCGTTCTCTTTGGAGTCTGCCTTCCTGTATATGACAGGGGCTTCTTCCGCTGATTTCACTAACTTACCCAGTTGTGTTTATATAATCTCCACCTGGTGGAGTTTACATACATGGTTGTTTGACTTTTACATGAAAATTGTCTCCTTTGTTTGTATGAGATCTCTCGACTACGCTTCGCTCCGCTCGATATAAGGGTTACTTTATACCTATGAGATCCCTCCACTTCGGTCGGGATAAGGGAACTGTTTCTCTTGCCGTTATGTTAGGAAGGAAATTTCCCTTACTTCGACCTTGTGGAGAAGTCTCTTTGGTTTTGTTTTTCATGTAATTGTCTTTTTCTTTTTCCTTGCTTTGTGGGCAAGGCAAAGATTAGATAGCTCGATTTTTATCGAGCTGGCAGGGTTTCTGCCCTAGGTCATTAATAGCCTACTATCTGTTACTACTATTATAACAGATTTGTGGAAAATTTGTTAGTCTTTTTTACTTTATTTTTTAGTAAAATTGAGTTTTTTTAGTTTTATTAAAGGTTTTTTACCTTTTTTAGTGATTTTTTCTTGTTTTTTTGTTTTTTTCTTTGAGATGTCTCCACCTTGGTCGACGGTAGTTTGCGGGCTCAGGACAAGAACACTTGACCTTCATCTTATTAACTTTGAACGATATTCATCGTTCTTTTATCCTTTGTTAATATTAACAAAGGATACGACACTATTTTGCTTTGCAAAACAGTGGCCCATGACGAGGGCTTCCTCGATTAAGGGCTGCCATCAACTCACTTTCGTTCATTGTGGCCAGTCCCATTAGACATAAGGGAGGGAAACTTTTGAGATATCTCGACTTCGCTTTTTTTATAAGGGGATTGTTTCTCTTACCCCTTATATAAAGCTTAACCTTTCCCTTACTTCGACCTTGTGGAGAAGTCTCTTTGATTGATGTAAGTTCTTAGATGATTTCTATCTTTCTATTTACATGTCGTATCATACTGTAGACCTCTCACATTCGTTCGAGGTGGGTAATGTGTGAGATGTCTCCACTTCGGTCGGGATAAGGGTAATGGTAGGTTTGTTCTTTGTGGCCAGTACCATTAGACATAAGGGTGGGGGTTGCAGGAGCTTCGCTTTTTTGAGCGAAGCTTTTATCTATTTAGTCTGGTATTTTTTCTTTTGAGATAAGTAGATTCCTGCGGCGGTCATGGTTAGGACTCCTAGGATTGTGAAGCCTATCCAGACTCCTGAGCCTCCTGTGTATGGGTATTGGGCTTTTTTGTTGGTGATTTCTATTCTATTATCTGTAGAATTTTTCTTTTCACCTACTAGAAGCTCTTTCTTTTCTGCCACGCCACTTTCTTTATCAACTTTTTGGATTTTACCCCAAGCTACTTTGAATTTGTAGACTATTTTTTCGCTTAAGACGTAGCCTGTTGGGGCTTTGGTTTCTACTATTTGGTAGTTTCCATCTTCCAAGCCTTCGAAGCCAAAGTTTCCATCCTTATCAGATGTGGCTTTTCTTATAGATTCTATAGTTTTGCCATTCATTTTTTGAAGCTCAAATTCAGCTCCTGCAAGTGCTGTTTTATCATCAGCATCGACCTTCTTTAGGTATATATCTGGTTGTTTGATATTGGCTATGTCGGTTGTGACTAGGTTCATTTCACGTTGTAGATATTGGGCTTTGTAGTTAAGTGGGCTAGTATATTTCCGATGATCAGAGTACTGATTCTTTTTAGCGTATTTATCGACCACTTTCACTTCATCATTTTGGGTAAATTCGACTTTACCAGTTTTTTCGCTTATTTTTCCAATATCATAGCTTATTTTTGAACCTGCTATTTCCTCCTCACCATAAGGCATATCAACAATAACTTTGTAAGTTCTTTCGATATCTACATCATTTTTTTCTTGGCTTGTACTAGTGCCTGACCCCACTGGTTTATTTTTATCCTCATTTCTATAAGGTGGGTTGATTCTAATGGTCAAGTTTGGATTTTCTCCATTATTGATATCAACAGTGTAGGTTGAGTTATCCTTAGCTTTTATTTGGTCACCTTCGTATTGTACTACTCTGACTTCAGTGTTAGCTTGGGATAATCTTATTCCTTCGGCTTTTGATTCGAGAATTAATCTTGATTTTTCAAGCTCACTAGATTTGGCTTTAATAGTAACTATTTGCCTAAACCTTTTGTTTTCTCTATCTATTCCAACAATTTTTGTCCTTATATTTTCTTGATCTTGTCCAGTGTAAGTATTTACATCAACTATTTTCATATTATTGTATGAATCGTAGAAAGAATTTTCCCATTTGACTTTGCCATCTCTGGTTACTTCTAGGTAATAAACCCGACCAGTTTTCGTGTAGCCATCTGGAGCTCGAGTTTCCTCTAAATGATACTTACCAGCTGGTAGCTTTTTAAACTCTACAATACCATCTTTGTTTGATTCGTAGGTATAGGCTGGGTAGTTCTCACTTGGTTTGTCTGGATTCTTTTGTCCACTCTTTGGTGTTAGGGTGAATTTTGCTCCAGCTAGAGGCTCACCATCTTGATCAGTCTTTCTTATTCTTATCTGAGCTTTTCTGTAGTTTTCTAAGATTTGTTTATTCTCTTTGACATTTACAATGTTTCCATCTTTATCTACTTCAAAGCTTGAAATCGCATCTTTTGGCAAGTCATAGATCTTATCATCTGGTGTTTTTGTTTCTATGACTTCGTAATTACCAGGTGCGAGTCCTTCCCAAGAGAAGATTCCATTTTCGTCTGATGTTCTTGTTGATTTGTCCACATCGGTTCCATCTTTTATAAGTTTAAATTCTGCTCCCTTTATAGGATTTCCTATTCCTAAATCTTTAAGGGTGTTAGGATTTTCTGCTTCCTTATCGACTACATTTGATAGGACACCACCATCTACTTTTGCAAATTCAATTTTGTTTTTGAAGTTTACAAGTTTGATTTCCTTGTTGACATTTCCACTTGCGCCTGGGTTAAAGAATTGTGACCAGGTTTCGAAGTTACCTGTGTAGGTGTTTTCGTAATAGTAGTACCCATTATTTCTTAGAGTAGATACATTGTGATCTTTATAATCTACTGTGGTTTTTAGTGATTTTACATCTTTTCCTGCAAGTTGACCCTTGATTTCTATTACATAGGTGTTTCTATTGAAGGTATTTTGGTTTAGGTTATCATTAGGAATGTATATCTTTCTTGTATTACCTGTATTTCCTATTGGCTCATACCTATAGAAATCACTTATATAAGTTAGATTTTTACTAAAGTCCGCATCGTAGGAGTCTGGTAGGTCTTCATCTTTCCAGCCATCGCTATGAGATCCCCAGCCAGATTTCCTGTAAGTTTTTACTGACAAGGAGTTTTGTATGATGTCTTGATCGGCTGTGAATGTAATATTTTTGTTGGTCAAATATTTATTCCAAGGGTTGTAGTAGACAATAGCTGTGAAGGTCTTGTGCTCTGGGTCTAGCCTTAGCATGTAGGATGATATATCTGATGTTGGGTTTTGGTAGCCATTATATCCAACCTTATCATTGTATCCTCTGTAGTCTATGTTTATAGAGTCAGAGTAATGATACTTAGAATAGTCAGGATCTGTTGTATCAGTATTATGTCCTATATCAGCTGTGACTTCTATGTCTTGGGTGTGGTCTACTTTTCTTCTGTTAGGGAAGAGTTGTAGGAACATGGACATTGACTCTGGCTTGTAGTCTTTTACATATTCTGTAAAGGTGTAGGTGATTGATCTTCTATCATCATTTACCTTTGCCTTGGCAAGAAGTCCTGCAGGGCCTATGATGTTGAAGTATTGGTCACCTTTTTGACCCTTGTCATAGTAATCTTTGTTGATACCATCTAGGTCTACATTGTCGGAGAATTTGATTGTGAAATAATCTCCTGGCCTGATGTCTGCTTTTTCATCAATCTTGAATTTGTATTTGGCAAAGATACCTTCGGCCTTATTTGGATATACAACATTTGTTCTCTTTGAGTCTGCTGTTGATACAAGATCTTCTTGTTTTCCATCAAATATGATTGATTTTGATACATCATCTTTTGGTTTTTCTGGTACTTTCCATTCCTTGTCTCCACCTAGGGCTATTAGTTTCTTCTTGGTGTCTAGGATATAACCGTCTTTGGTTTTACTTTCCTTGAGCCAATAGTAGCCGTAAGGTAGGCCGGTGAACTTAACTTTACCATCAGCACCAGTTCTATAAACTTCATCTCCGATTGGAGTTTCGTCTGCGTCGGTCTTGTGGAGAGTAAATTCTACCTTTTCTAGAGGGTCTCCCTTTTCATCGACCTTTGTTAGTTCGAATTCGCCCTTGCCTGGTTTTTGGTTGATGATATGGGTTACGGTTGCCTCATTTGTACCATCTACTTCTTTTTCTATAGTCTTATTATCTTTATCTACGGTATAAATCAATACCCTACCATTTACTACTCTGAATGTTTTGATCGGGCCATTGACCTTCATGTATTTTTTGTCCTTTTCATATTCTGGAGCTTCTGGCTCTATAACCCTATAGTAGCCGTCGGTTAGGTTTGTTATTTTGAATTTACCATCATCGCCAGACTTATAGATTCCAACCGGTGGATCTGTTATTTTTTCTGGATTGAAGTTATTAACTGCTACTTCTTTTCCAGTCTCTTTACTAATATAGTAGTAAGTTTTTCTTCCATCATCACCGATTTTCGGTTTTATCATTTCCATATTTTTGGTTAATGGATAGTAACCCTTGTTTTCCTTATGGATATCGTCTGGGTCTTGTTTTTCGAGGTAGAATTTGACATCTTTTAATGGTTTTTTGCCACCTTCTGCCTTTTCATCTTCCCCGAATTTTGTAAATTCAACTTCGGTTTTCTTGTTTACGATTCTAAATGGGAAGCCTGAGTTGATGGATTTTCCATCTCCTAAATATTGACCCGAGTCAGAAATATTTCCTTTTTGTCCAGTTGTTGCTGTGCCTTTAAGTGTTACTCCTTTTTCATCTAAAACTTCTACTAATGTAGCTACAAATGGGGTTGACCAAGAATTGTCATATGAAAATCTTAGTTTGTATTTGTACTTAGACTTAGAATAACCATCTGGGGCCTCAACTTCTTCTAAGAGGTAGTCTCTTCCAAACTGGATATTGTTGTTTAAGTCTATCCTGTAAGGGGCCTCTTCCGATAGGTCTATCTCTTGTTTGTAGACATTTTTATCAGTGTTTTTTGTATCCTTTGGATCAGCATATATTTTTACTTTTAGCTTGCCCTTTGTGATATTCTTAAACTCTTTACCTTCCATAAAGCCCTTGTATAGGTTGAAGAAATATGGTTTGGACTTATTGATTACGTAGAAGGTGCCATCCTTGTCAGTAAGGACTTTAGAATTTGTAATACCTGTATTTAATAAGTTTTGGAAATTTCCAGAACTTTTAACTAATTCTTTAGTTTTTTCGCCTTCTTTATCGGTAATCTTTATTTCAAAGTATTCTTTTTGTAAGGCTCCATTTTTATCTTCATAAATCTTTATTCCTATCTGCCTATCCATCTTATCGTAGCCATCTGGAGCCTTGGTTTCCATCAATACATAGACACCCTTGGCTAGGTTTGTGATTTCAAAGTTACCATCTTCGCTTTCCACTTGGTAAGGTGGGAATTCTGATTGACCTGACTTGGCAGATTCAAGGTCATTTGGATCATTTGAAGTTTTTAGTAAGAGGAACTTGGTCTCCTTCTTTATTACATTGTCTGTATTCCTACCACCAATCTTCTTCCACTTAAGGTTTGTGGTGGTCTTGGTGTTGGTAATCTCGTAAGGATTTTTCTTACCATCTCCTTCGATATTTGAGTTTTTATTAAACTTATTATCTACATACTTTTTGTAATAGTCTGGATCATATTTTTTGAAGTATTCTTCTTCGACATCGTGACTTTTACCATCTTTGTCCTTGTAGGTTCTTACTATTTGTAGGCCATCATCTGTCTTTTCGACTTTAAATATCCACTTAAATTGTTTGTTGTCAGATTGGTAGCCTTCTGGAATACCAACCTCTTCTAGTTGGTAGATACCTTCGCCTAGACCTTGGAAGTCTACATTACCATTGGACTGTGAGCGACGTAGGGCACTGTACTTACCAGTGGCATTTGAGATTGCATCTGGTTTGTAATTTTCACCATCTTTAATTTCCGTGCCATCATAAGTGTATTTTGTTATCTTACCTTCAGGGTCATATTCTGTGACCTTCTTGCCATGGACATATTTTTTAAGTCCTGCACCTTCTTTTTCCTCATGGTATTCGTAGGACTTAGCGTCCTTATCCATTGAGAATCTTACTTTTGTAAGTCTAAAGTAAGCATCCTTTAGAGCTTTTTTATTTCCATCATCATCTAGGTCGCTAGATAGTTTCTTGAAGGAGAAATTGGTCTTGGAGTAGTTTCTGATTTTGATATCTTGGTAGTTGCCATCCTTATCATAATCAGGCTCTCCATTTGCCTTGGTCTTAAAGCCTATGGACTTATCAAGGGTACCATCTGGGTCATTTTCAAATTCAATCTTTAATTTATGAGTCACTTTATCTTGAACTACATTGAAGAACCATGGGTCTGGTTTTTCAAATTTTGTAATAGCTCTGGTTTCTTGGAGCTTGTAGCGACCAAGAGGAAGGTATTTGAATTCGAAGTGAGAGTTGGCGTAGGAGTAGATGGTCTTATCATAGCCTCCCTCAACCTTTTTACCATTCTCATCGACTTGGGTTAGCTTGAAGTCGGCAGATTCTACTGGTATATCCGCTCCTTTTTCACCCTTCTTTCCTTCGATTTTTTGGAATTTGAGGTCGATGTAGGCTTTATTATTGAAGACAATATCTAGGTTGTCTTTGCTGCCTTTTTGGAAAAGATGACCTGGTTTTTCTACCTTCACATACTTTCCATCTATCTTTTCATAGGCTACAATTTCTTGCTTCCATGCACCATCCTTGTCTGCACTGAATGTGATAGCTAGGAAGTTATCATCTAGCATATAACCATCAGCTGGCTTAGTTTCTTGGAGGATGTAGGTGCCTTGGGAGATGTTCTTGAAAAGCACTCCGGCAGATTCGGATGAAGTCTGCTTCGCACCGTTGACATCTTTGTCATATGGATCAGGTTTGATAAATTTGTCTCGGTCTGTTCCACTTTCTTTTTCTTCAAGGTTTTCGTATAGTGGCTTGCCATCAGTATTAAATTGCAAATTGCCACTTTTATCGAGTTTAGCTCTCTTGAGAGTAAAGACTGCTCCCTTTATATTTTCATAGCTAGCTAGGTCTTTTTTGACAAAGCTTAGGTCTGTTGTCTTAAGGAAGTTTGTTACCTGAACATCATCAATTCCCTTGTAAGGAGCATCTGGTCTTGCTGGGTCTGACCTGTGGTCGTCCGGGATGATTTTGGTAAATTGGTCAAAAACTCTTTTACCTTCCACTGTCCCAAAGTCTATACCTTTGACTTTTTTGCCAAGTAGTTCATCTTCTATTTTATTTTTATCTAAGGCCCAGTTTGGATCATCCTTATTTGCTGGCAATGTCTCAGTGAAGGAGAAGTTTATTTCCATGTAGTCGTCGTCAGATGGTTTTTTGAAGTTGCCATCTTTATCTTTTGCAACTTGAACCTTGAAATACCACTTCTTAGGATTGCCATTTTCATCTTTTGGTAGCCTGTAGGTTTCGTTAGGAGCATTAATCTCTGTAAGCTCATATAGACCTGGTGATAATTCTCTGAAGTAGTTATCTCCTGGAAGACCAGTCGCTTCTGATACACCATCAAAGGCCTCTTCGCCGTATACTGGAGATTTTTTATTAATTACCTGGTCGCTCTTTAGCAACTTTCTAGCTTTAAATTGAGCTCCTGTAAGAACACCACCGTTTTCATTAACCTTGGTAATTCTTAGCGGAATCCTAAAGCCTGTCTCGCCTTTATTATAAATATCCATGGTGTTACCATTGGCAATGGATACTTTTATGGTATCTTTTGCAGCTTGTATAGAATCGCTATTGATTTGATAAACCGATTGATTTGGTAGGGCCCAAGCCTTGGCTAGGCTGTCTTGTCTAGTGTAAACTAGCCTATAAGACTTGTTAGAATCAAGCTTATGGCTAAATGTTATTTTGCCTTGGTTTACAGCATCTATTGTTTCTAATGGGGCTGTGCCATTTTCTTCGAAAAGCTCGAGCTTACCTGGAGAGGAAGTAGCATCTGGTTGTACTTCCTTTCCATCAACAGATCCAGAATAGGTGAAGTTGACCTCTAGGGTCTTATCCCCCTCACTTGGTGTTGTAGAATCTTCTACAAATGTCGCACTTACTGTTACATCTGATGCTGGCATTTTGAACGTATTGCCAGTAACTGTTACTGGTTTACCTTTTGCTGTTACGACATAATTACCAAATTTATATCCTTGGGCAGGAGTTGCTGATAAGGTGATAGTTTCACCTGCTTTTGCAGATGTTGGATTCGCACTTACTGTTCCGCCTGTTTGTGGCTGATCTAGATTTACTTTATAAGTCTCTGGTGTTGTAGTAATTTCTTCAAATTCTGCACTTACTATCACATCAGATTCTGGCATATTAAATTCATAAACATTTGAATTAACTTTTGTAGTTACATCATTGCTATTTACAATTAATTTTGCTAGTTTGTAATTGTTTTCTGGTGACACTGTTAGCACAACTTTAGTTCCAGGACTTATATTTTCCTTAGGATTTGCAACTACACTACCATGTGTCATTTTTTCAAATGTGATGTTATAAGTTGTTTCTTTATTTATAGCATCTTCATTATCATATCCTTTTGCATATATGCTTGAGGTTTTCTTTTGGCCTACTCCATCTAGATAGTAACCTATTTTTAGGCCGATTTTTTCTCCCTCACTATAAGGTACTTCTAATTCTATCAGAACAGGTTTATCTGTAGTACTATCAGTAGAAAATCTTGCTAAATTGACGTTATTGTTGTATTTATCATATGGGTTTACTTTATACTTAACGTCTTTAGGTGTTCCAAGAATTTTTTCAAGTGTTGAGCCTTTATCAACTTCTTCCGCACTTAATACTTTTACACTATTATATGTTGCTGTTCCATTAAATCTTTCAAATTCTAAAAATTGTTTTATCTTTTTATTTGGATGAATTAAGATTTGTTGTCTATATGCCTTGTTTCCGTCATCTTTATTGATAGAAATAATCTTGGATTCAACCCTATTACCTGTATCATTGGTGTAGATTTTCTCAGCATCGGACTTATTAGGGTCAACACTTTGCCAACTACTAACAGATGCACCTACATTTTGTAGAACATGGTCGTCGCCTATTTCTAGTCCATCTGAGAAAGGTTGTGACATTAGTCTATTAAATTGTAATGGTTCTGATACATCAAGTCCTACCATCCTGAATCTTGGACTCATTGATGGGTCTTGTATTATGCTTCTGGCTTGAAGGCCTTGGCCAGTGAAGGCTGGGTCATCTTTGTTTTCAGATCTAATTGTTCTGCCTTTTTCGTCAACTTTTACATACCATAGCTTGGTTGTTCTTTCATAACCTGCAGGTCCTCTGAATTCTTCTAGGACGTAGTAGCCTGGTTTTAAGTTGTCGAAGGTTATGATACCTTGGTTTTCTGGTAAACTTGATGGGTCTTGGCCTATCCTAAATCTCTTGCCATTACTGTCTATAGCGTAGGATATCTTACCACCATCATTGGTTGGGAAGTTTTTATATCCGGCTATACCCATTTTATTCCTATCAGCTTCAGTCATCCTCTTAGCATCTTCTTCTGTTAGGTAGAGGATGATTGGAACACCCGGACTTACTTTTTGGATGTATTCTTTAGCATAGCCTGCTGGGTTTTTCTCTATTTCAAAACTGCTATTTGCTGTATAGAGTCTAAAGTAGGCACGTCTTAGACCTACGTCTATTTGTGGATTTTCTACAAGCTTGCCATCCTTGTCTATATAGGATAGGGCAGTACCTGTTTTTCTTATTGTGAAAGATCCTAGTTGCTCGCCTTCTTTGAAGTCGATTACACCCTTAAAGATTGCGTGGTCGCCAAGCTCTGTGTTGGAGTTTGGGTCCCTTACTATGACCTTCATCTCTCCTACATTGGCTACAGCTTCTGCTTCTACCTTTAGTAGGATGTCATTAGCCTTGTCATAGCCTTCTGGAGGATTTGTTTCTCTTAGGATGTAGTACTTACCAAATTCTAGGCCATTGAGGTGGAAGAGTCCCTTCTCATCTTGGGTAATTCCTGTTTGTATTGGTTTGAAATTGCCACTATCGTCCTTTTCTCCTATGATTGCTCCATAGAAGTCTGAGTTGTAGAGGTCGAAGCTTACTGGTTTTCCATCTTTGCCAGTAAGTTTTCTTGTTGCCTCTTCTTTATCTACGATAGGTTTGCCATCTTTATCTTTTATGATATTGCCTTGTCCATCTTTCTTAAGCTCACCTAAGTATTTCTTGAAGCTTATATCGATTTTTCTAGGCTTATTAGTTAATTCATAAACAGATTGTTCCTTATTAGGATCTATATTTACTTCAGTACCGTCTTTCTTGACTTCATAGACAGTCTTTACAAGGTCACCATTTTTGTCTTCACGAACTTCTATCCTCCAATATGAATCTGTCACTTGGTATCCATATGGGGCTTGGATTTCTGTTAGCTTGTAGTTACCTACTACTAAGTTATCGAAACGGAAGTAGCCTTTATCCTTTGATGTGTTTGAAGCACGGTCTTCTTGGCCATGTATTAAAGAATCTGTTGTCAGATCTCTTAGGTAGGTGGACCCGTCTCTGGTCCATAGGGATTCGAGTCTGAATCTAGCATCTGTTAGACCTTGTTTTTCTTCTCCCTTTGTAAATTCTCTGATTTTCCTAAATTCTATATCAGTATCTTTTGGATGGTTTCTGATTATAGTTTTACCATTTTCCTTATCTGTTGGAGCATTTTCTCCGACAAATTCTACTATAACTGTATTCTTTCCTTGAGAATCTTTACCTTCCTTAGCTTCTAAGAGGTAAAGAGGTGCTTTTTTGTAGCCGGATGGGACTACTGTTTCTTCTAGGACATAAAAACCAGCTGGAATTTGTTCAAATTTGAAGTCTGATGTGTTGCCTGTTGATGTTTTGTCATAGGCTTGGTCATAGTCAGAATCTTTTAGGCTCTTTATTTTACTTTCTGCATCTTTTAAATCTGTAGCATGAATTTTTCTTAGTCTAAATTTTGCTCCTTGTAAATTTACAAACATATTTTTCTTTGTAAATTCAAGTTTACCGAGGTTATCCTCTATATTTGTTACATTGACTTTGATTTTGTTTTCTTTATCAAGTTCTACAAGAGGTGTTTTGCCGTCAGTATCTTTTGGAACGGTGGTTTGATCGATAGTTACTTTTGTTTCAAAACCATCGTTGACATGGATTCTTGGAAGTTTTTTGGCATCGTATGAACCATTGTCTGGGTTGATTTCTTTTCTTATGACTGTGATATCAAAGTCTTTGATTTTTTCAAAACCTTGTGGGGCTTTAACTTCTTGGACCTTGTAGCTACCTGGTCTTAGGTAAAGTTTGTGAGCCTTCTTATCATCTGTTGATGTCCATTCTTTCCACTCACCTGTATCAATATTGGTAAATCTAAATTTGGCATCTTTAAGTTTTGTACCGTCTTTTTTATACTTATCAATCTCGATTGGAGCCATGACACGACCTGCGATTAGCTCTTGGTATTTACCTTCATCTGTATGTGAGTAGAATACAAGCTTAACTGAATCAGCCTTGTCATCGTCCCAGTCATTACCATCTTTATAAGAGTCTATGACTTTTTTATAAAGCCTTTTTGCCATCTCATATTGGGTAGATTGAACTGGTGGGTAGTTTTTAATCCTTGTTTCATTGTCCTTTAATAGTCTTGCTCCACTATCATGTTTTCTATCATCCTTTGTACCGTCAAAGGAATCTTCAAACAACCAACTACCATCATCGGTTCGTACTCTTGTACCTGTGAGGGTGAAATCTACCTTCCATTCATCTACGTTGTAGTTTGATGGTGCATCAAAATAATCTTTTGATAAGGCTTTACCATCTGTGAAGTGGTGGATTACCCTTTGGTACATAGACGACTCGATGAGTCTATGCATTTCTTTATTGTTGTTTTCTTGTGAGTATTCTTTTTTAACTTCTTCACCATAGAAGTAGATTTTCTTCATTAGCTCTTCCATGGCTTGGCCTTGGGTCTTATTACCATTATTTAGGTAAACTGTACCTCCTCCGAAATCCTTGCCTGGTTGGTATCCATTGCCCTTTGTTAAAAGTGTTTTTAAACTATAAGTACCAGATTGGTTATCTATAGATTCATTTAGTCTTGTTATGAGGTAGTCACCTGATACATCCTCGTGGATATCTAGGAAGACCTTGGTATTGCCTGTGTATACTGGGGCATTGACACGGTCGTTGAAACAAGATACCATATCGAAGTTTCTATTGATACGCATGATTGGGTATGGACTTTCTATATAGGCTATGTAGCCATTGGCTAGGTCTGCGTTGGAGATTTTCTCTGTAAAGAGGTTTACTCGGCCGCCTTCATAATCGTAAGACTCGTCGATGTTAAATTTCTTTTTGTCTTTTAGGTTAGGCCTAAAGTTGTAGGTATCGTCTCTTCCTCCAGTTTGATTAGAATACTCATAGGATACTATGGTACCTGGGAAGTACTGACCATTTTGTAAGACTACATCTCCTGCTTGGGTAGTTCTCCTATAGCCACCGTCTTTTAGTGGTAGGTAGTAGACCTTTTTAGCTTTTATCTTTCTTTTAGCTTGGCCATTGTTTCTATCAAAATCAGGATTATCTAGGGCTGGGTCTTGGGTCTCGCCACGTCTGATTAAATCTAGGGCGTACCAATCTACCTTAGTATCTGATTTTCTGTTTGCTGTTATGGTCCTGGTGTTGTCGTAGTAGAATCTCTCGTTGGTAAACCTATCTGTTAGGCCGAGGAAGGTTGCAGGAATATTTGTTTCAACTAGGTTGAATGGGACTTCTGCAAATCTTCTAGCACCTTCTACACCCTTTATCCATTTGAGTGGGGTTGGGATAGAGTTATATTTTTTTAGAATATCGTCTAACATGCCCTTGATGTAGTTATTATCTGGGTTGATTCTAAAGCCTATGGAGTAGGTTTCGTGAACTTGGTTAGGGTCAATTGTTGCTTTGACCTTGATGTATAATTTGTCGCCAAGATCATTTTTACTTATTTGTGAGTTTTGGCTTAAAAGTTCTCCAAGATTTGTTGAAGAAATATAACCATCTGTTGTATCTAGGTCATCCTTGTTTTTAGATGCCCTGTAGTAGATGTTTGTAAGGCCTTGGTTGGC
Source organism: Anaerococcus prevotii DSM 20548 (assembly GCF_000024105.1). Taxonomy (GTDB): domain Bacteria; phylum Bacillota; class Clostridia; order Tissierellales; family Peptoniphilaceae; genus Anaerococcus; species Anaerococcus prevotii. The sequence continues at coordinate 1,589,596 of NC_013171.1, forward strand.
TGATCCAAATACTGTTAGGTTTAGATTGTCAAATTTAAGTTCGTTCTTAGGGTCGATGAGCTTATCTGTATCGACTTCTATATCCCATTCTACATAGGCTCCTGTTAGTCTGGACTTATCCAAATCCACTAGCTTATCTATTACCTTTCCCTCATTATCCTTAAGTTTTTGGGAAGTTGTTCTCCAATTTAGTTGGTAAGGGTAGGTACCTGATTTAGTCTCTCCCTCATCTTTCACATGGAAGTCTGATAATACTGGAGAGTCTGATTTTTTATAAATCGTGATTGGGTCATCACTTTGAACAGGGTTGTTCTTTGGTGCCGCCTTGATTTGGACTGTGATAGGGTCTTGGTTAGCAATATTTACAATATCAAAACCAAGGATTTGATTAATCTTTAATGTAACATCACTTGTTACTTTAGATATGAAGATATACCTAATGTAATGGTCATTTCCATTCTCATAATAGGCACCGTGGGCTACTACATTTCCGCTGGCATCTCTCAGAGGTTTGATAGGGTTGTCTTTGACTGCCTTTAGGTAAGGGCCTAATTTTATATCAAAGTACCAACCTGATGGGATTGGCCAAGCAGGACTTGCCTTTACATTCATCTCTGTCTTTAGGTTAAAAGCTTTATCTTCAAAAGAGTTTGAGGATCTTGGAGTAGAATCCAATAGTAAGTTAGGCCTAAAGTTTTCCTTCCTGTCCTTTTCTACAAGAGCCTTGATGGCAGCGTCGTTGGCTGTCATTAGTTTTGCTTGGTCTTCTCTTGTGAGTTTGTATTTTTCTCCTAGGCTTGTTAGAAGATTTTGGATGTCTTCTATTCCTTTCGTTTTATCAGCGAGGGCAGCCTTTAGTTCGGCGTCTGCCTTAGAGAGATTGGAGTCTTCCTTGACTTCTATCTTGGCCTTGTTTTCTTCGTCTTTCGTAGGAGATTTTTCCTTTAAGGCCTTGAGGAGGTCTTCCTTCTCCTTAGCTTCCTTTTCTGCCTGAAGTTTATCTCTAGCTTCTTTTTCCTTGGCTTCTTGTTCTCTTTTAGCCTTCTCTTCGGCTTCTTTTTTCTCAGCAGCAGATTTTGCTTCTTCTGCCTTTTTGGCTTCTTCGGCTTGTTTTTCTACTTCTGCCTTCTTAGCTTCTTCGGCTTTTCTTTCCTCTTCGGCCTTGGCCTTTTCTTCAGCTACCTTCTTTTCTTCTTCAGTCTTTTTCGCTGCTTCTTCGTCATCGTCTGAGGAATTTTCTTCTTCCTTGACAAAGCGTGGGCTTTTGACTTCTCTGCCATTTATCTTGTGGCTTTCGATTTTGGTGTTTTTCTTATCAGTCTTACTTGTCACTGTAAGTTTAAGGATATATGAAGCAGGTATATCTAGGTCGAGCTTTTCTTGGTAAGGAACTTTTACAGAGAATTCCTTCTTTATATTAAAGCCCTTATTATCTGCCTTGTAGTAGTCAAGAGATATTTCTGTATCTTCTTTTTTGAGATTTTCTAGATTAATTGCATAGTTGATTTTGTTTTTCTCATTTACTTTGGATTCTTCATCGCCCTTGTCCTTGGAGATGATGTAATCAGTGTAGATTACCGTATCCACTTCTCCATCGTCCTTCTTGTAGGAGATAGATCTTAGGGCATCTTCTGCTTCCTTGATGTGGGTAAGCTTTAGCTCTTTGGTCTTATCTTCCTTTTCATATTCTACGAACTTGTAGGAAATTCTTTGAAGAATTAAGTTAAATTGTCCTATGTCTAGTGATAAATCCATTGAGTATAGCTTGTTTGTATCGATTGCTTTTTTATCGATCGAAGCTTCTACAGTATATGTAATCTCCTTTTCAAAGCTTGGACTTGTAAGATTAAGGCTTTGAATATCGTCTTGTTTATTTGACTTATCATCTCTTTTCTCTTCCTTGCCATCAATTTCGACCTTAGTAAGCTTGATGTCTTTGAGATCTTGGTTTGGGTTTAGCATTAGGCTTAGGCTTATCTTGTTGTTTGGGTTATGGTAAGATTTTTCCTTCTTGGCCACTTTGATATCATAGATTATTCCATCACGATTATCATTAAGCCTTGCCTTTTGGCTAAGTATGTAGTTACGAGAATCTTCCTCGGCTATGGTAGAAGCTTCTTCCTGTGGGGCTTCTTCTATGAACTCAGCTGTCTCAGCTGGATTAGTTTCTTCTATATATTCGCTATAGACTTTCTCGCCCTCTTCTATGTAGGTGTCTTCGGTCGTGTCTTCTATGTATGTATCCTCATATGTCTCTTCTCCTCCTCCGCTATCAGCAAGTCTTATGACCGTAGGCATCTCTTTAGGTCTTTTCGTGCCGGCTGAGGCGAATACGTTTGTAGGTATGGACATGGTTATAGCTAATATTAGTGAAAATAGCTTTACGATAAACTCTCTTGATCTCTTGTTCATGGTATCTCCTTTTTACAGTACTTTGTTAAAGCGAGAGGACGAAGATCCCCTTTCTAATTAAAATTTATGTAATTATATTCTCCTTTGGATACTAAATTATATTTCAAATCTTAGCATCCTTCCTATTAATATTCTAACTTAAATAAAAAATAAAAACAAGACTTTTCGAAGAATTTTATATATATTTTTTAAAAACCCAATATATCTAAAAAATGTTTCGTTATGTTTGGGTTTTTATTAAGAGTTGGAGATCGATAGTGCGGAAGTTAGGATTGGTGTAATTTTAGGTATCTCTAATGCGCTAGGGATAAAGGACACAGTCTCGAATTCGCTCGACATAAGGGAGGGCACTCACTTAGCTTTTTATAAGGAGACTTCTTCTTTCCTCCTCATATTAAGCACCAGTTTTCCCTTACTTCGACATTGTGGAGAAGTCTCCTTGATTGGGATATTTGCTTGGGTAAGTTGTTCTGTGATATTTACATGTCGTCTTAAGCTGGAGGCTTTGTTGAAGTGGAAGGAACTAATATAAGTACTTTATGACTAATTAAATCAATTCATTCAATAGAATTATAAGTTTTGAGCATAGATAAAGATTTTGAATAGTTCATTTATATATTTTTAGAATATTGAAATTCTTACGGTTTGAAGTATTATAGTAGTAACCATGAAGCTGAACACTAGCATGGAATCAAAAAAGACGAGCCTGCATGCTCGTCTTTTTGTATGCTAGTTATCATCTTTGCTATTTAACTTGTTGTCTAGCAATTTGTACAAGTAGTTACCAAGTACTTGTACTATGACATCAAGTATGAAACTGAACACTTCTCGCATAGAATCACCTCCTTCCATGCTAATGGAAGTGATGATAACATATATATTATACTTCATTTTATATAGTTTTTACTTTTCTACAGAATTATTCTCTTAATATTACTATATTAAGTAATTCTCATTCTTTTTTTCTGCATACTTGTAGTTATAGAAGTGTGATTTTTGATTATGAGATGTCTCGACTTCGCTCGACGGTAGTTTGCGTGCTCAGCTTCGCTTCACATCGCAAAGCCTCGATTAAGGGCTGCCATCAATTCACTTGCGTTCATTGTGGCCAGTACCATTAGACATAAGGGAATGTGTTATACTTATGGTTATATAAAACAATAGATACTCCCTTACTTCAACCTTGTGGAGAAGGCTCTGGTATTGGGATATTTGCTTAGATAAGTTGTTCTGCAATATATACGTGTCACCATAGACTGGAGACCCCTTGTAGCTACGCTTTGTTGAAGTAGAAGGAACTAATATAAGTACTTTATGACTAATTAAATAAATTTATTCGATAGAGCTATAAGTTTTGACAATAGATAAAGGTTTTTATAGTTGACTTATATATTTTTAGAATATTGAAATTCTTATGGTTTGAAGTACTATAATAGTAACCATGATGTTGTAGAAGAAATGCATGGTTTCGACCAAATAAAAAGACGAGCGTAGGGCTCGTCTTTTTTTATGCTAGTTATCATCGAGTATACTATCTAGCCATTTGCAGATTAAGTGACCAACTATATCTACTGCGATAGTAACTATGATGTTGTAGAATTCTCGCACGATTTCACCTCCTTCCATGCTAATGGAAGTGATGATAACATATATATTATACTTCATTTTATATAGTTTTTACTTTTCTACAGAATCATTGGATTATTTTCTTAATATTATTACATTAAGTAATTCTCATTCTTTTGTTCAGGATGCTTGTAGTTGATTTTTGATTATGAGATCTCTCGACTCCGCTTCGCTCCGCTCGAGACAAGGGATAGGTGGGGTTCGTTGATTGTTGCCAGTACCATTAGATACAAGGGTAATGTTTCTCTTTTCTTTATATGAAGTTCCAGTTTTCCCTTACTTCGACCTTGTGGAGAAGTCTCCTTGATTGGAATGTTTGCCTAGATAAGTTGTTTTTTGTTATTTACATGTCGTCATAGACTGGAGGCCTCTCGTAGCTTCCCCGTGGAAGCTCTGTCGAGGTGGAAATTTTTTACGAGATGTCTCCTCTTCGGTCGACATAAGGGGAATTCTCTACATAAAGAGAATTGAATATCTTATGAGATATCTCGACTTCGCTTCGCTCCGCTCGACGGTAGTTTGCGGATTCGACTTCGTCTCATACTCGCAAAGCCTCGATTAAGGGCTGCCATCAATTCACTTTGTTCATTGTGGCCAGGCCCATTAGATATAAGGGTAATAGCATAGATTGTTTTTATGTGAATACCACAGTTCCCTTACTTCGACCTTGTGGAGGAGTCTCCTGCTGTAGGGTGATTGTTTAAGATATCTATACTTTAATTCCTAGAATTTTATTAAATTTGGGCAAAGGAAAACTGCCCTAGGAGTTGGGCAGTCTGTTATTCTAATATTATAGTATGTTTGTGTTTTCTTATCCAACTAGTTCATGAATGTGGCCTCCGTTTTTTATTAGCATCCTGCATCTCTCTTTGCTTTCGTTGTAGGCTTTGAAGATTTGTCTTTTTCTTTCTGCATCGTAGTAGACTTTCCATGTTCCGTTTACGATGAAGTTTTTGCCCTTGTTTTTGATGAAGGCTTTTACATCATCTAGGGGGTAGCCAAGAAAGAGGCCTATTTCGTGAGGGAAGTCGTCGACTTTTAATCTTATTGCTAGCCTGTTAAGGCATTTGGCTAGATTTATATCATCGTAGCCAAAGTTTCTTATGAAAGTTTTTATTTCTTCATCTTTTAGGATGGTCTCAAGTTTACTTTTTCTATAAGCAAGTACTAGGAATCCTTTTTCCTTCTTGGCTATAATCTTAAACTTTAGGTCGCAAGATTGGCATAGCTTGATGGCCTCTTCCCAAGACTTTATTACATTTCTTACATAAGTAAGGTCAGTTGATCTAATCTGGAAGAGGTTGGCTGCCTTTATCCCGCATAGGACCGGAGATGCATGAAAGACTAAGAGATCTTCCTGCATTAGATTTTCTCTAGAAGAGTTTTGGCGAGATTTCTCACTGACTCAAGAGCTTCTTCGTCTGGATCATCGTAGGCAATTAGGCCGTCTGCTGCTAGGTTGATTCCGTCATCCTTTGCTCTTTCTTGCCAGTCATACATCCATTGGCCATCGTTCCATTCGTATGATCCGAAAAGGACTGTTGGCTTGTTGTCAAGCTTGTCTTCAACTTCTTCAAACATTGGCTCAAACTCTCCGTCTTCTAGTTGTTCATTTCCCATTGCAGGACATCCAAAGGCGAAGGCATCGAAGTCAGAAATATTATCTGAGCTAAACTCTCCTGCGAAGAATAGTTCTGCTTCGCTACCATTTGCCTTTACTGCTTGTACGAATTCTTCTGCCATCTTTTCTGTGTTACCTGTTCCTGACCAATATACTACTGCTACTTTTGCCATAATTTTCTCCTTTATTGTTTATTATTTTTATGTTAACCTCATCTCAATTGATGATAGTGATAACCTTTATCAGTTTTCTTGTAAAAAAAATTACATTCTTTATAAATTAGTATTGAAGTTTTGTGAAATCGCCTCTTGATGGGTCTTATTATTTTGTGCTTGCTACGTCCTTATGTAAGAACTTCTAGCAACCGCAACCACAAGAAGTGTGATTATCGTTTTTGTGATTTGATGAGCTGCAAGCTGTGCAATCTTTGCATCCTGCATGACCATCTGCTGATATAAATCTTGTGTAAATCACATAGGCGCATATGCCGAGGATTATTATTAGTAAAATTATTGATTGAATGTTCATGTTATCTCCTTTAAGCTCCCTCTCCCCACAATCTATGATTGCGAGGAGATGTGCTTTTCTAATAGCTTTAAGCTACTGATTTTTCGTAGTTAAGTCTTTTCTTTTCTTGTGATGGTTTTCTAGCTATTAGGTAGATTAGTAAAGCTAGTCCAGCAAATCCAAATATTGTTCCTATGTTGAATATTCTGTATAATATTAGGTTTGCAATATTGTAGAATATCAAGCTTACTAGGTAAGCATAGCCCATTTGGTAAGCTATGGTAAGTGCTGTCCATTTGTTATCTGCCATTTCTGTCTTGATAGCTCCTACTGCTGCAAAGCATGGCATGCATAGCATGTTGAAAAGTAGGAAGGAATATCCAGCTACTGGAGTAGCTAGGGCGTGGTTGAAGGCCATCAAGAGTTCTTGGCTTTCTTCTGTAACTTCTGAACCTAATCCTAGGACAACTCCCATTGTAGCAACTACATTTTCTTTGGCTACAAAGCCTGTGATTGTTGCTACTGTTGCTTGCCATGAATCAAAACCAATTGGTCTAAATATTATGGCAATTGCTGATCCTAATCTTGCTAGTATTGATGTTTCTGCTTCAGCTTCTACTAGGTTAAAACTAAAGTCGAAGTTTGATAGGAACCATATTATAATTGTTGAAAGGAGTATTACAGTTCCTGCTCTTTTAACGTAAGCCTTTGTCTTGTTGTAGACATCTGTAAGCACTGACTTAGCACGTGGTGCATGGTATGGAGGTAGTTCCATGATAAATGGAGCAGGATCTGCTTGTAACTCTTTGAATTTCTTCAATATGATTCCAGATACTACTATGCTTGCTATACCTATCATATAGAAGGAGAAGGAAACAAGGGCTTGGTGTTCTGGGAAGAAGGCTCCAACGATTAATGCTATTACTGGTAGTTTTGCCGAGCAAGGCATAAAGGTCGAAGTCATTATTGTAATCTTTCTGTCCCTATCAGATTCGATAGTCCTTGATGCTTGAACTCCTGGAACTCCACATCCTGTAGCAACCATGGCTGGAATAAATGATTTTCCTGATAGGCCAAATCTCCTAAACATTCTGTCCATGATGAAGGCCACTCTTGCCATGTATCCTATGTCTTCTAGGATGCTTAGGAGGGCAAATAGGACCATCATTTGTGGCAAGAATCCAAGTACAGCTCCCACACCTGCAATGATACCATCTATTACTAGGGAGTGGATTACTGGGTGGATTGATGCTTGATCCATTAGACCTGACACCCAAGGGGTTAGAGTTTCTTCAAAGAAACCATTTACGGCATCTGTTCCTAAGGTTCCTGGACTTTTCTCATAAACTGCCATGAAATAAACTAAGAACATCACTAGGGCAAAGATTGGAAGTCCCCAAATTCTGCTTGTAACGATCTTATCTATCCTGTCAGTTATGGATAATTTTGGTTTTGCCTTGACCAAGACAGCTGTTGACAAATCTTCGAGATTTTCGTATCTTGCGGAAGTGATGATACTTTCTGCGTTATCATCCATCTTTTCTTCAAAGTCTTCTCTGATTTTTGTAACTTCCTTCAAATCATTTGAGTTGATATTGAGATGGTTTAGGCTTTCTTCGTCATTTTCAAACAATTTTATTGCATAATATCTTGATAATTCTTTGTCTAATTTGTTTGAATAATCTTTTTCTATTTTACTTAAAACTTCTTCAAGTTCGTCGTCGAAAACCAAGCTATTTGGCTTAAGATCTCTGTCTTTAAGCTTAACTGTCTCACTAATTAGCTTATCAACACCTTGGCCTTTCATGGCAACTATCTCGACAATAGGACAGCCTAACTTCTTTGAAAGCTTGTCTACGTCAATCTTATCTCCCCTACTTCTTACAATGTCCATCATGTTAAGAGCGATGACAACAGGGATATTTAGCTCTAATAGTTGACTTGTAAGGTATAAGTTTCTAACAAGATTTGAACCATCTACTAAGTTGATAATTAAATCTGGTCTTTCACCTACAAGATATTCCCTACTTACGACTTCCTCCATTGTGTAAGGAGAAAGAGAGTAGATGCCAGGAAGGTCTTCTATGATTATATCTTTGTGGCCCTTCAAAACTCCTTGTTTCTTATCTACTGTAACCCCTGGCCAGTTACCAACTCTTTGGTTTGAACCTGTCAAGGCATTAAATAGGGTAGTTTTTCCAGAGTTTGGGTTACCTGCTAATGCTATTTTGTAAGTCATATTTCTTCAACCCCTATATTCTTCGCATCTTCTTTTCTAATAGTAAGCTCATATCCACGCAAGCTTACTTGGATAGGATCTCCTAAGGGAGCTACCTTTCTTACAAAAACTTCTGTGTTTTTTGTAAGACCCATATCCATGATTCTCCTCTTGGTTGGGGAATCTCCTAAAATCTTTACTACTTTGACAGTCTTACCTATTTCTGTCTTATCTAATGTATTCATTTAACACTCCTTAACCATAATTCGTTTAGCCAAATCCTTGCTTAGAGCAAAGCGGTTGTCATCAATAACGAAAATATAGTTTACTCCATCAAATTTCTGCAAGCTAATGATTCTGCCCTTCGCAAAACCAAGATTGTTCAAATGTTTCCTAATTGAATCTGTCCCCTTGATGGCGACAATTTCGGCTTTTTCACCTTCATTTAATAATGTTACAGGCACTATAACTCCAATCTATTTTTATAGCAACAAACATTTTTTAGATATATTATAATAAATCTAAAATTTACTCTGTTTATTATCTGCTAATAATATATCACAAAACGAAACAATAATCAATATCAAAAGAAAATAATTTTTATTTTCATAGTATTAGCACCTACATTATATGGGTTGAAGCCTTGATTTACCATGATTTGGGAAGGAATTTTATTTTAGACTGTAATGGATGCGAGATGTCTCCTCTGAGGTAGACAGAAGGGGAATTTAAGGTTTTATGAGATGTCTCGACTTCGCTCGACATAAGGGTGATTATGTGATTTACTTTTATTTTTATTATCACTATTACCTTACTTCGACCTTGTGGAGAAGGCTCTTTTAATTTTTTCACTTAAAAAGGAGAAGTTTTTGCTTCTCCTCTTGTTTATTTGTTTACTCTCACATATCCCATTGGGTTATATAGGGCCCAAGAAGTGCTTCTTAGTAGATCTGCTCCGAATATTATTTGGATTTCTTCGTCGTTTAGGGCTGGGTCTATTTTTGTTGATGGGACTGTTATTTCATTATCGTCTATCTTAAATGAGAATTTAGATTCGTAGTTTATTTCTTCTTCGTCTATTTCTAGCATTTTGATAGTCTGTTCTATATCTTTGTTTTCGACTTTGATTCCCTTTCCTATGTTTTCAGAGATTCTTGTAAATGGAAGGGAGCTGTCAAGGGCTGCCTTGTAGGTTCTTTTGTTAAAGATTAGCTTAAATACTAGGAAGTTTTCTCTGGTTTTGGAGCTTTGCTTTTTAAGATCTGAGCTTTGGACTTCCATCCTGCCCTTTCTTAGGTCACCCCTAAAGACAAGTTGGCTTATGATATTCCAGCCTAGGATCATATCTGCTGGAAATTGGTTGCCTGAAGGATCTTTTCCTAAATCTGCTATCTCATCCTTGCATACTACAACTGGCACATCGATAAGTTTAAGGCCTCCGATAGTCATTGAAGAAAGTTTTGCTCTTCTAAATCCTGTCCTTTCGTCAATAGGTTCTTTGTCTATATAATCTATCTCAATTTCTTCTGCTAGACTTTGAGGAATTAGGGTGTTGCCTTTGGTGGCAAACATAGCTGTTACTGGCTTTTTGCCTGCTAGGATTCCTATAAATATAAAGTTTAAGAATTTCTGGTCTGATATTGGTATTGGTGAAAATTCCATGCTGTCTCCTTTTATTTTTCTATTTAATATTATATCATAAAAAAGGATTCTCCTGCTAATTGATGAATTTAAAAGGGGCTGTTGCAGAATGAATAAATCGTACCAATATCATTAGAAGAACCTCCACGGAAAGTCTCACTAAGCCGACGGGCTAATAGCCTCCATCAGTCGGCAGGCGTCATTGGCCTACCGGCCAGGAGAGGTAAAATTTCCTAAGAGAACCTTCTAACGATGGTACGATGATTATTCATAGTTTTGCAAAAGCCCCTTTCTCTTATATTTCTCTTTCCAGTCTTTGGATAAGGGATTCTATCATATCTCTAAATTCAACTAACTCGTTGATTTTTCCTTTGATTTCTGATCTTACCCTTAGGTCGGTGAAGATATTATCAAAGAATACATCGAACATATTATCAGAAAGGCTGTCGGAAATTTCTCCTGGAAGTTCGATATTTATATCTCCTAATTCCTTCCTTAGTCTTTCTATGTCATGTTTTAGCTCATTAATCGCCCTGTTGGCAGATCTTATATGATTTCTCTTCATAAGGCTTGATAGACCTTCTCCGCCCAAGATATCGAGAAAAGACCATCTGTTAGCCTTTTCTAGGCTATCAAGCGCGGAGTAAGTATCTCTTAGGACAATTCTTGCAACTTCTAAGGCTTCTTCTAATTCTTTTTTTCTGTTCATATTCCCTCCTAGAATTTAAAATCCATCTTTTCTTCTCGCATACTTTCGTAGGACTTTTCATTTAGGCTTCTTACATCTTCTTCACTAATCTCCTTTGTTTTGAGCTTCCTCTTGGTAGAGTCTTCTACAAGGGTGTAGATTACTGTAGCTATTGGCATGGATACAAGCATACCGAATATACCAAATAGGCCTCCTCCTACAAATACTGAAAGGAAGATCCAAATCGCTGGTAGTCCTTGGTGTTTGCCTATAACTAAGGGATAAATTATAGATTCTTGAACTTGTTGGATGGCTAGGACAAAGATTAAAAATACTAGGGACTGAGCTGGTGATTGGATGAAGATTAAAATCATTCCAACTCCTGTTGCGATTATTGGTCCAAAGTATGGAATTATGTCAAAGGCTCCGACAAGTATAGATATCATAGCTGGCATTGGTAATCTTAAGATAAGCATTCCTATAAAGCAAATTAATCCAAGGCTTAAGCAAGAAAGTAGCTTTGTTTCTAGGAATCTTGCAAAGGAATTGTATGATAGTTTGGCTATATAGTTGATTTGTTTTACCTTTTCTTCCTCGAAGTTTGCAAGAATAATCTTATTTGTATTAGTTTGGAGGGTTTTCTTGTTAAGTGATACATAAAATGAAAAAATAAAACCCATAACTATTGTTATTATGGTCTGGGAAACTGAGTTTAGGATAGATGAAGTTTTACTCACAAAGCCCCAGTTTTTCCCATCTAAGAACTTTCTTAGTTCGCTAGTTAAGTTGTCTACATTTAGGCTATTTATCTTTGCACTAATTTCTGCACTTACTTCCTTAAAGAGCCTTTGATTATTCAGGTATTCGATTAGCCTATCGAAAAATACCGGGATGTTGTCTATTAGGGAAGTTATAGCATTGGCAAGCTCTGGAATAAGAACTGTAAGGATTAGGGTCACCACAGCGAAAAATATTATCCAGGCCAGTAGCAGAGAAAGAACTGATATGAGCTTCCTGTGCTTATCCTTGTCGATAAATCTACAAAATAACTTCTCTTGGAAAAAGTTCATGGGTAGATTGATGATAAAGGCGATGACTAAACCATAGACAATCGGTCTTAGGACAGAGTATGTAGTAAGGAGTAGTCCCTTTACGCTATCTATGTACCAAAAGCCGAAAAATATTAATATTAGTAAAAATCCCAACTTAAAAATCGGTCTAGTTTTTTCATCTAAAAATTTCTTTTCTTTCATATATGCTCCTAAAACAAAAAGGACTTATGCAAAGCATAAAGCCCCTCCTAAATTTTCTATCCTTAATTTCCGCTAAATCATCATCTAAGATATAATTCAGCAAGGATATTTAAAAAGTCAGAAGGCTATTTGCATAAGTCCAGAAGATCTTAGATATTAGTATCTATTTTGTTCTTCTCTTTCTTTGTTGCTTTCTTTATTTTTCTTTTCGTATTCTTGTTTTGTCATAACATCTACAACGTCAACATTAACAGTTACTACATCAAGTCCTGTCATTTCTTTTATGTTGTTTGTTACTGCTCTTTTGATGTCTTGGAAGATTCTTGTAGCGTTTTTGCCGTATTCGATGATTACATCTAGGTTGATCTTAGCTTCTTTTTCGCCAACTTCAACGCTTACGCCTGCTGTTGATTGCTCTTCACGTCCTGAGAAGAATGATCCAATAGAATCTGCAATATTTCCCTTCATTTCAAGGATACCGTCCACACCGTTGATGGCGATTCTTGCGATTTTGGCAACTACCTTATCTTCAATGATAAGTTTGCTTTCTTCATATTCTAGTTCTCTGCCTTCATTAAGTTCTTCAATTCTGTCTTTTTTCTCTGTCATAATTTCCTCCTATTATTATCTAAAAAATCTTTTCAAAAAACTAATATACCTTAGGTCCCTATCGAAATAGGCTCCTATTGTATAAGCTATAAACATTACAATGTAAATTCCTAAAGTTCTAAAAAACCCGAAGTTAAATAGACAAAAGATGGTAAGGATGCCCAAGATGCATGAGATTAGCTTTGCCTTGTTTCTCCTATAGAAAGCCTGTCTTTTGGCCTTCTCTTCATCTTCCCTATCCATTCTCCTCATTTCCAGGTCATAGACAGTGAATCCATTTTGATTTTCATTTCTTAAATTATCCATCTACTACCTCTTATTTCCTTCCAAACTAGGATCGCTCTTTTCGAAGAGTAGGTCTACATTGATATTAGAAAGTCCTGTAAGCTCGGTCAAAGACCTTCTTATTTCGGATTTCAACTCTTCTGATAGGAGACTTAAGTCCCTATTTCCGTCAACTTGAACCTTAGTTTTTGCATTGATTTTCTCATCTTTCGATAATATCTCAACTCCTGCCTGTAAAGGATCTAAGCCTTTTGCCCTTACAGCTGTCATTACAGTATGCTCGAGGGAGTTTCTCTTGATTAAGATAGATCCAGCCTCGTCTTCTTTGAGATATTCGTAGTCGTTATTAGAAGATATGATTAGGTCAACTATTACTATTATTGCAAATAACAAAAGCAGTCCGCCTACAACCATAACTCCAATTCTTACATTAGGATTTTGTAAATAGTAGAGGATGTCAAATAGCATATCAAGCTTCATGAGTCCTACTGATAGAAAAATAGCACCCAAGAGGATCAATACTACAGTCATTACGGAAAATATTACTCTTTTAAATGTTCCCATAAGCCCTCCTTAGTATATACATACCCCCCTAAAAGGTGCTTTAATCTTTTTTATTCAATTTTTAAGCTTAGTTCAAGCCATGTGTGATCGAGATTTTCTTTTTCCTCTTCGAGGCTTTTGATTTTTGCGAAAGTCTCTGCCACCTTGTCATTATCGTCGTAGAAGCCTTCTGACAGGCTAAGTTCTGTCAAGGATTTGATCTCCTCGTCTATTTCTTCCATACGATTTTCGATATCTCTTATATCGTTTTTGATCTTCCTAAGCTCGCTTTTTTTGATGTTTTCTTTTTGCCTTTGTTTTTTGATTTGAGTCTTGGTGAGAGTCTCCTTCTTTTCATCTTCTAGGCTCATCTCACGAAGCTTTTTCTCGTAATAAGAGTAATTTCCCAAATATTCAACCATGCCGTCGTTTTTCATATCTAAAATCTTAACGGCAATTTTGTTTAGGAAATATCTGTCGTGGCTTATGATAAGGACTGTTCCCTCATAGTCTAGGATGGCGTCTTCAAGGATTTCCTTTGAATCAATATCAAGGTGGTTGGTCGGCTCATCCATCAAGATAAAGTTAGTATCTGATATCATAAGCTTAAGGAGGGAAATTCTCGCCCTCTCCCCACCGGAAAGCTCTCCTATAGTTCTATCTATGTCATTTTCATAGAACATAAACTTGGCAAGGTAGGACCTTATCTCGTAGTTGGTAAGCATAGGATAGGTCTTTGATATTTCTTCAAAGATCGTATTAGCAAGGTCAAGAGACTTTTGTTCTTGGTCGAAGTAGCCAATGTTTACTGATTGACCAATCCTTAGATCTCCCCCGTTTTTACTCTCTTCTCCCATGATTATCCTAAAAAGCGTGGTCTTTCCTACACCATTTTCCCCAATAATGGCGCATCTTTCCTTCCTATAGAGGTCGAAAGAAATATTTGAGAAAATCTCATCCGATCCATAGGATTTTTCGAGGTCCTTTACCCTTAGTACATCCACTCCTGATTGGATACGTGGAGTAAACTTTAAATGCATGGTATCTCTAAGCTCGACTGGCTTTTCGATTCTTTCCATCTTATCGAGGAGCTTTTGCCTAGAGCGAGATTGGGAAATCCCCCTTTTTCTCTTGGACCCTCCCAAGTTTTTTAATCTATCTATAATTTCTTCTTGTCTTTCGATTTCTTTTTGTTGGGACTTGTATTGGTGCAGCCTTACCTCAAGATCCTTTTTCCTCTTGGCCATAAAGGTCGTGTAGTTTCCGTCGTAGGATTCTAGGCGGCCATTTTCCATCATAAATATCTTGTTAACAGTATTATCAAGGAAATACCTATCGTGGCTTATGACTATGACAGAGCCCTTGTAGTTTTTGACGAAGTTTTCCAAAAAACGAATAGCCCCTATGTCTAGGTGGTTGGTCGGCTCATCAAGTAGGATTAGGTCTGGCTTTTCTAGTATCAAGTGAGAAAGCTCAACCCTTGCCTTTTGTCCACCTGAAAGCTCCGAGATATTCTTATCGAAATCCTCCCTAGCAAAGCCCATGGCTGTAAGGGTCCCTTCGATTTCGCTTTTGATGGCATAACCATTGTTATCGGCAAAGCTCTCACTTTTTTCTGTGTAGGCTTTCATTATTGTATCGAGCCTATCCGGGTCTTCTTCTACTGCCATTTGTTTTTCAAGCTCTCTCATCTCTCTTTCAATAGCAAGAAGATTTTTGAAGGCTCCGAGAACAAATTCGTAGATAGTCATATCTGTATCGAGGCTTAATATTTGTTTTAAGTAACCCACCTTTGTGTCATTAGCTATATAAATCTCTCCAGAATCCGGGCTTAGCTCTCCAGTTAGGATATTGAATAAAGTAGTTTTTCCTGCTCCATTCGCCCCAATAAGACCTGCCTTATCCCCCTTTTCGATCCTAAAGCTTACCGAAGAGAAGATATCCTTTAGGGGGTAGGATTTGGCTAGGTTAGATGCTGTTAGGACATTCATCTAAAATATAAAATCCTCTGGGGAATTCATAAAGTAGGTTAGGGTAAAGAGGGACTCGTCTAGATGAACTGATTCAATAACGACGTTGTTTGTAACCTTAAGATCTACTGGAGAGAAGTTCCATATTCCCTTAACTCCACCCTCACAAAGGATATCTGTGATGTCTTGAGCTACTTCTTTTGGTGTTGCGATAATTCCTATGTCTACTTGATTATCCTTTAGGTAGTCTTCTAATTTTTCTACATTGTAGATTTCTACTTCATCATTTGTAGTATCTCCTACAAGCTCAGGGTTTTTGTCAAATACAGCCTTAAATTCATATCCTAGGTCCCTAAATGATTTGTACTTGTAAAGAGCATGTCCTATGTTACCGAAACCTATTAGGACCATGGAGTATTTCTTGTCAACTCCAATAATCTTGGATAATTCGTCGATTAGTTCGCTTACATTGTAACCGTAGCCTTGTTGGCCGAAACAACCGAAATGGTTTAGGTCTTGTCTGATTTGGCTGGCTGTAAGACCAGTGATTTCTGAAAGTTCCTTAGAAGAAACTCTAATGATTCCTTTTTCATTGATGCTTTCAAGATATCTGTAGTACTTTGGCAGCCTCTTGATTACTGATAATGAAATATTTTGCTTAGCCATTTATTCCTCCATTCCTCCATTATTTATGCTTCCATTCTTATCTTCTTCATCTCCTAGAAAATCTAGTGGGTCTTTGTGGGAGTTTAGAATCTTTAAGTCTTCTTCGCTTAGGTCCCTGTCCCTATTTTCCGGAGTTTTTCCTTCAGTGTTTTTTGAATCTTCGGTCTCTTTCACATCTACTGTTTTGTCACTTTCGATGGATTCGTCTTTGTTATCAAGGCTAGTTTCGAGCTTTCTTTGAGGATTGAGCCTTATGTAATTTATAATATGAATAAAATAAACAAGTATCAAAGACGTATAGAAAATCATCTGACTGTGCTTTAGTAAAGCTATGTTAGGCAAGATTATATTTCCGGAAATTTGGGGGATGAATCTTGCTAGGATCACTAGGGAGTGGGCACTTAGGGCGCAAAAGGCCAGCCCTGTAATTATTCCTGTTAGTATGGAAAAGCCCATGGCTTTCTTATCGAATAGGACGATAAGACCGAAAGCTAGCATCATTAGCCAGCTTAGTAGGAAAAGCCCATTCCATAGGAGCCCTACTAGGGCATTGTTGATAAAAACTCCGGCAAGGGTTAGAGCAAAGACTAAAATTGTTGCCAGAGCTATTACTAAACTTAGATTTCTCTCGGTCGTTTTTAGCATAAGAACCTCTAATTATTTTTCTTTGACTTATACCTTAGGTTTGAATCTAGAATTCTTTTTCTAATTCTTAGGTGATTTGGTGTAATTTCGATTAGCTCATCTTTTTCTACAAATTCCATCATCTCTTCAACTGACATTTTTTTGGCAGGTGTTAGCATTATAGCATCATCGCTTCCGCTAGCACGAGTGTTGGTGAGCTTTTTCTTCTTGCAGACATTTACGTCTATGTCAAGTCCCTTGGCGTTCATTCCAACTATAAGTCCTTCGTAGACCTCATCACTTGGTTCGATGAAAAGTTGGCCCCTGGTTTGGGCAGAGTTTAGGCCGTAGGCTGTGGCAATTCCTGTCTCGCTTGCTATTAGACTTCCTACGCTTCTTGTCTCCATATCGCCCTTGTAACGGTCGTATCCTTCGAATTCTGAGTTAAGGATACCTGTACCCTTGGTATCTGTCATAAACTCTGTCCTGTAGCCTATAAGGCCTCTAGCAGGAATCCTGAAGACTAGTCTGTTGTAGCCTGAGCTTGATGGTTTCATATCGATCATCTCACCCTTCCTGCGGCCGAGTTTTTCTATGATAGATCCAGAATATTCTTGGTCTACATCAATTGTGGCAATTTCGATTGGCTCGGTTCTCTTTCCGTTTTCATCTTCCTTAAACATAACTTCTGGCTTTGATACTTGGAATTCATAGCCTTCACGTCTTAGGTTTTCGATAAGAACTGAAAGGTGGAGCTCGCCACGGCCTGATACCTTGAAGGCTTCTGTTGTATCTGTTGCTTCAACTCTTAGGGAAACATCTGTTTCTTTTTCCTTAAGGAGTCTGTCTCTAAGGTGTCTACTTGTTACATATTTTCCATCACGACCTGCAAATGGTGAGTCATTTACAGAAAAGGTCATAGATAGGGTTGGCTCAGAAATCTTGGTAAACTCGATTGGCTCAGAATCACTTTCTGTTCCTATAGTATCTCCTATGTTGATATCTTCCATACCAGAAAGGGCAACGATTGAACCAAACTTAGACTCTTCGACTTCCTTTCTCTCAAGTCCATCGAACTCGTAGATTGTAACAATTTTTGACTTAAGGTGTCTGTCCTTGTCGTTGTAGTTGGTGATTACTGCGTTATCATTTTTCTTAATCACACCGCTTTCTACCTTACCAATTGCGATTCTTCCAAGGTATTCGTTGTAGTCAGTGGTAGAAACTAGGACCTTGAATGGTGCATCTTCGTCTGCCTCAAATGCTGGGGTGTAGTCTATAATAGTATCTAGAAGGTCGGTCATATCTTCCTTGACAGTTCCCTTTTCGTTTGATGCCCAACCATTTTTGGCTGAAGCGTAAACGAAAGGACTTTCTAGGTAGGACTCATCTGCATCCAGACTTATGAAAAGATCTAGGATTTCATCTTCTACTTCGTCAATTCTTTGATCTGGCCTATCTACCTTGTTAATACAGATAATTGCAGGAAGACCTAGCTCGATTGCCTTCTTTAAGACGAACTTTGTCTGTGGCATTGGGCCTTCGTGGCTGTCAACTACAAGGACAACAGACTCTGCCATGTTTAGGACTCTCTCTACCTCTCCACCGAAGTCAGCGTGGCCTGGAGTGTCTATAATGTTAATCTTCTTATCTTTATAGAAAACAGCAGTATTTTTGGAAAGAATTGTGATTCCACGTTCCTTTTCGATAGTGTTTGAATCCATTACTCTCTCATTTACTTCTTGGTTATCTCTAAATAAACCACTAGTCCTCAAAAGACCATCCACTAGGGTTGTCTTACCATGGTCAACGTGGGCTATAATGGCTACATTTCTAATATCTTCTCTTTTCATAAAACCTTCTTTCCTTCTAACAAATTCTATCAATATATTATATCACATGTTAATATCTTATCAATAATAAACGACAAAAAAACATCCTTTTTCGGATGTTAAATATATTTATTTGCAATTTTTTTGTTAATTTATATCTTTTTCTTGAAAATTAGCGCAGCTATTGAGTTTTCTTTTATGATAAGACTATCAGAGATTGCCCTAACTAGCATAAGGCCCCTCCCATGATCTGAGTATAGGTCAGATTCGTTTTCTAGGGGTATACCGCAGCCCTCATCCTTGACCTTGACTAGGCAGTAATCATTATCTACAAGGACAAGACAGTTAATCTTCCTATCGTAGACCTTCTTGTTGCCGTGTTTATAGGAATTGATGATTAATTCGTCTAGGATAAGTCTAATATTGAAGATAAAATCCTTGTCGTCAAAAGTTTTGCTGGCAAGATTTATTGCATCTGTATTAAATTGTTTTATAGAATTAATGTCTGTGTTCATCTGACGTCTTATAATATCCATATCGCTCTCCCTATATTTTTAATACCCAAAAGTCTAAAAAGTATTCTTCTAGCCAAATGATTCTTAAACAATGTTTAAAATTTCCAAATAGTGGTATAATATAAACATAAAACGAATGAAAGGAGACATTCTAATATGAAATACGTATGTACAGCATGTGGATACATTTATGATCCAGCTGAAGGAGATGTAGACAACGGTATCGAAGCAGGTACAGAATTTGAACAACTACCAGAAGATTGGGTTTGCCCAGTTTGTGGTGTTGGCAAAGACATGTTCGAAGCTCAAGAATAAAGATATTAGGGGAAGCCTTGTGTTTCCCTTTTCTTAAGCCTATTTTTAAGGATAGGCTATTACAAACTAGAAGATCCGACTTAAGAAAACGATGTTATTTTCTTCAAAACATGGTATAATATAAGAGGAATTTGAATGAAAGGAGATATTCTAATATGAAATATGTATGTACAGCATGCGGATATATCTATGATCCAGCTGAAGGAGATGTAGACAACGGAGTTGAAGCAGGAACAGAATTCGACCAACTTCCAGAAGATTGGGTTTGCCCAGTTTGTGGCGCTACAAAAGATATGTTCGAAGCTCAAGAATAAGATTATTTAAGGAGGGCCTAGCCCTCTTTTAATTTGAAAATTTTGGGCATAGAAAAACTCCAAGTTACCTTAACTTTAGGCTTGGAGTTTTTATGCTTCTTTCTTTTTGGTCTTTATGACCTTTAGTAATATTACTGCCATTAGAGCTAGGGCAAATACCCCTATGAGATGGATATAAATCCTATCTGCACCTGCTCCCTCATCCTTTAACTCAGCTCTCGTCTTAAGATTTATCTCTTTATTCTTGTCCTTATTATCATTTGGACCGACTTCAAGAACCAGGGTCTCATTTTTTTGATCTTCTAGATAGGTATTGGTAGCTGTATCTTGATTTGAACTTTCTATGTAGGACTCTTCCTGATCTGTTCTCGGACTTGACTCGCCATCAGCTTCCATCTTAGAGTCTTTTTCTAAAGTTTCTACACTTTGCCCTTTACTAGTGCCTACTCCTGGCTTTGGTTTTTCCTTTGTTTCTTGCTTTTTATCTAGCTTATCATGCTCATTTTTTTCAGATTTTGGCTTAAGCTTAGTCTGCCTTGTATTTTCTTTAGCTGGAGCCTTGACTTCCTTGATAGGAGGCTGATTTTTAGCTTTTTCATCATTATTTTCTTCTTTATTAGTCACTTGGTCTGGATTTTCCTTTGGACTTTCTTGATTATCCTGTCCCTTATCTCCAGAAGCCTTATCAGCACCCGACCTAGATTCATCCACTGATTCACTAGGAGTCTTAGTACTTTGAGCCGGCTCTTCTGTAATTATTAACTTGTCTTTCTCCTCTCCAGTCTCACCCTGACTTTCGCTAATTTCTGTAGGATTTTCAGGGCTTTCTCTGTCGGCTAGAGAAATCTGTTCACATAAAAAAATAAGCGATAAGCTAAGGGCTAGACCTAGGAGGATTTTCTTGTACTTTCCCATATTTTCCCCACAATCTCTTACTTATATCTTACACTCTTAAAGAACAATACTCAAATTTCTCACATATTTTAACAAGCTTTCTAGAATAAAAAAAGAGCCAAAGGCTCTTAGTTATTGTCAGATATTTCATCTGTTTGATACCAGCCCTTGCCCATAACTGTCGATGTGTTTAGGACTGTTATAAAGGCTTTTGGGTCTATGTTTTTGATAAATACCCTAAACTTAGGTGCTTCCATCTTGCTTGTAGTGCATAGGTAGACTGTAAAGTCTCTTCCCATATATAGGCCCTTGGCATTAATCACGGTCGCAGACCTGTTTAGGTCATCTTTTATGAACGATCCTACTTCCTCGGTCTTTGATGTTATGATTATAAACATCTTGGCCTGATTCATAGATGAAATAATTATATCTACACAAAGTCCCTTGACAAGGAGACCAAAGATAGAAAATAGTCCAATCTCTATGCCAAATACCCAAATTGAAGCAAATGTAAAGAGCGAATCTACGAAAAGAAGCGACTTACCTACTTCTAGATGGGTATACTTTTTGACTATCATGGCAATGATATCAGTTCCGCCAGAGCTAGCTGCTATGTTA
The DNA here is from genome assembly GCF_000024105.1 of Anaerococcus prevotii DSM 20548. Classification (GTDB taxonomy): domain Bacteria; phylum Bacillota; class Clostridia; order Tissierellales; family Peptoniphilaceae; genus Anaerococcus; species Anaerococcus prevotii. The sequence goes on from NC_013171.1 coordinate 1,610,747, forward strand.
AACAAGATAGCAGATCCAACCGAGCTCATTATGAGGGTGAAAAATAGCTCGAGCATGGTGTTATCAGTAAGGGTCCCATTGATTGGAATAATCTTATCCAAGGCAAGGGCTGCTAGAGAGTTAAGGATTGCAACATAGCCGGTCCTTAAGGTAAATTTCTTTCCCAGAACAAAAAAGGCAATTGCAAGTAGGGTTAAGTTGATAAACAAGGTAAGCTGGGGCCTAGTGAAGGGCACAAACATACTCGCTATGATACTCATTCCCTCGACTCCTCCTATTACGAAGCTGTTAGGATATTTGAAAAAGTGGGTTCCGCAGGCCATAAAGATCGCTGCGAAACTCATCAAAAATATCCTCTTCTGCTTGCTCATAGGGTCGTGATTGTATATCCTCTTATTCCTATCTTCTATATAGGAGTTTATGGAATACTTGCGTTTTTTTTCTTGTGGGCAAGGACCTTCTTGCAATTTTATCTCCTTTAATTATCTGAATAGTTGTCGAAATATCCTTGGATTAGGATAATTGGTGTTCCCTTATCTCCAGAACCACTTGTTAGGTCGCAAAGTGAACCTAAAAGATCTGTGATTTGTCTTGGAGTTGTACCGAGTGTTTCGTTCTTTCCGATCAACTTATCAGCCTTGTGGCTAATTTTTTCTCTAATAGCCTTATCTCTTTCTTCGCCAGAAAGCTCTTCTAGTTCTGTGTCAGCTATATATTTGATCTTGATTTCGTTAGGTGTACCTACTAGGCCATCTGTGAATGCTGGGGAAACAACTGGATCAGCAAGCTCCCAGATTTTTCCTACTGGGTCTTTGAAGGCTCCGTCGCCGTAGATCATAACTTCGATTCGCTTACCAAATTCATCTATTAGTCTTTTTTGTAGGCTATCTACGAAGCTTTGTCCATCTCTTGGGAAGAGTTTAACCTTATTGTCAGTAGATAGGTTAGATCCTAAAAGTCCATAATCTGCGTTAAAGCCAGATCCGTCGATTGATTCAGTCATGATTTCATCAAGTTTTAGTACTTTTTTGGCTCCATTTTCTTCAAGTTGTCTTTTGACAAGATTTCTTGTGTGGATTGAAGATACTAGGACTTGATCAGTGAATTTGAGGACGTCTACAGGATTGTTTAGAAAATGAATTTCTGAGTTTGGTGCAATTTCCTTGTAGAAGTCTGGGTAAGAGATACCAGTAAACTCGTGTTTGTAATCTCCTGCAAGCTTCTTGTACTCATCCATATCGAGCACGTCTTGGTATGGATTTACGTCTGAGTTAAAGAGGTCCATCTCATCCATTAGCCAGTTTCCTACTTCATCTTGTGGGTAGGATAGGCAGATGTGAAGTTTCTTACCTGTTAGGGCGAAGGCCTTCAAGAGAATTGAGAATCTATTTCTGCTTAGGATTGGAAATAGGATTGCTAGCTCATCTCCATCGAACTTCTTGTTGACATCTTCTGCGATTTGTTCTATTGTTACGTAGTTTCCTTGAGCACGAGCTACAAGAGATTCTGTAATGCAGACTACATCCTTATCACGAAGAGTGATATCACCCTTATCGCTTGCTTTTTTTACTACATCGAAAACTGTAGATACTAGATCATCGCCTTCTTTGATTATTGGGGCTCTAAGTCCCATTGATACTGTTCCAATTATTCTTTCCATATTTTAATCCCCTTTCGTTTGAATTATACAATAATTAAATATCCATTACAATACAGCCTAATAAAGAATTTCGTCTTACTTTCAAGGTTTTTCTAGTAAAGGAAAATAGTAAATAAAATTTTTTATATTTTTTAGACAAACGAAAGTTCTCCAATAATTTGTTATTTTTACTAGTATTTCTCGATTTTTTGTAAAACGATATCAAATTTACCTATGAATTCTAAAAAAAGATGCTAAAATTAACTTCTAGCATCAAATTTATGTTTACACTTTGGACATTTGACCTTGATCTTGCCCTTATGCTTGGGAATCCTAAGTTCCTGCTTGCAAGATGGGCATTTGATATACTTAAAGTCCTTGTCCTTCTTGTTTTTCTTCTGTGTCTTTACTTCGCTTTTGATTGGGTCAATGAATTTCTCCTTAAACTTCCTATTCTCCGCTACTCTCTTGTACTTGTTGGTAGATAAAACCCTAAAAAGAGCGTAGGCTACTAAAAGCATAGAGAGTCCGCTTAGTACAGAAGAGTTTGCAAAATAGGATATTAGGCTAAGGATAATCCCTGCCCAAATCAAAAATATGCCGTATTCATCAATTCCTGCTCTATTATTCATCTAAGCCCTCAACTAACTCGTCCATAATCTTGGATATATCTCCTTTTATCACATAATCTGCCCTAGCATCCCTGCTGGTTGGGTCCTTGTTAATTAAAACAAGCTTATTACCCTTGTAGAAATCCAATAGTCCTGCCGCAGGATAAACTACTAGAGAAGTCCCTCCCACTATTAGGATATCGGCATTAGCTATAAGATTTACTGCATAACTAATATTGTTTTGGTCAAGCCCCTCGCCGTAAAGGACAATGTCAGGGCGAACAATCCCACCGCAAGCATCACAAGTTGCCACATCAGCAAAGCCTTTTACATAATCGAGGTCGAAGCTTTTGCCGCACTTGGTGCAATAATAATCACGGAGATTGCCGTGAAGTTCGATTACATTTTTACTTCCTGCTTCTTGGTGGAGGCTGTCTATATTTTGGGTGATAACTCCCTTAAGCTTACCCATCTTCTCAAGCTTCGCAAGAGCTAGGTGGGCCTTGTTTGGCTTTATACCTTCAAGCATGAGATTGTTCTTACAATAGGCCATAAACTCATCTGGATGGTCTACGAAAAACTCATGGCTTAGCATATATTCAGGTGAATACTTGGAGTCATTTTCCCTATTGTAAAGGCCTGTAGCTGATCTAAAGTCAGGCACGCCTGATGCTGTCGATACTCCAGCTCCTCCAAAAAACACTATATTATTGGAATCTTTGATTAATTCTTTAACTTTATTAATTTCTTCCATAAGATCCTCCTATGATAAATCTAGCTTCTGGTCGACGTATCTTTTGTTTACAAAAAACAATATTACATTCACTAGGACATAATAAACTAGGGGAGTGATGATCTTGTAAAGGCCTCCCTCTCCAATAGCAAAGGGGAAGATAAAGGCAAGCCCCATACCAGGATATCTTACAAGCCTTCCATTTACGAGTACAAGAGCCGAAAACTGGGTTATGATTATGGCAGGTATTATTATCAAAGTTAAGTTGATAATCATGAAAATCCAAGACACTCTTCCAGTAAAGCGAGTCCTTGCCATATTCAAATTCAAAACTTGACCTAGCAATACATCTACTAATAGACCAAAGAGCATGTAGTAGATAAAATCTCCTCCTATATTGTAGCCTAAAAGATAGAGGCTCATAGTAAAAATAATCCCGCTTATTAGATAGAAGGCTACTAGGCCACAAAGCTTGGCCAAAAGGAAGGTACTCGTAGTAATTGGCAGGCTAAAGGTAAGCCTCGCTCTTTGCGTAAAATAATCCTTGTAAAGGAAGTTGATTACAAAAATCAAATTCACTCCTACAAAAAATATTATACTTGATATAAATAATATATCTGTTATAAGCCTATTCCTGAGAAAAAAGCTTAAGCCCACAAAGGATTTGACAAGGATTATAGAAAGCATGATTATAAGTTGGATCAACAAGATAGTAAAAATATAGGTCTTGTTAGTTTTTAGATCGTATTTGATAAAGTTTCTCATAATAAGCCATACACTTCCTTGTAATAATCAGAAATTTCCATCATGTTTTCTTCTCTAATAGCAATCGCATCCTTGTGCATAAGGACCTTGCCCTTATCTAGAAAGATGATATCCTCGAAGAGATTTTCCAAATCGCCTATCTGATGGGTCGTTATAATAAAAGTCTTATCCTTCGCCATCTTTTCTATAATCATATCGATTACTGCCTGTTTGGCAACTGGATCGACCCCATCTACAGGCTCATCCATTATGAAAATATCGGCGTCTCTCGATAAATTAAGGCTAATAAGAAGCCTTTCCCTAAGACCCTTGGACAGATCCTTGGTCATCTTATCACGAGGAATACTCAGATAATCAAGGAGCTTATCGCTTTGGTTTTTGTCAAAGTCCTTATAGAAGTCTCCATACATATCTATTGTCTCCCTTACAGTAAGCTTCTCATAAAGATAATATGAATCTGGTAAATATGAGATCATAGACTTAGTCTCGATACCAGGACTTTTCCCATCGATTAAAATCTTTCCAGAATCCTTTTTCAAAAGACCTACTATAAGCTTAAGGAGGGTCGACTTTCCTGATCCATTAGGACCCAAGAGACCCACGACCTTGCCCTTTTCTATTTCTAGACTTAAATCATCAATAGCAAGGGTCTCCTTGTATTTTTTTGTTAAATTATCAATTGTAATAATCTTATCCATTGGCCATTCCCCTCATTTCTAATAACCTTAGGGCCTTGTCATAATCAAGGCCAAGGGATTTCATATTATCCAAAAACTCGTTTATAAATCTATTGGAAAACTCATCCTTCAGTCTTCTTATAATATCATCATTTGCAATAATATAATAATAGTCAATAGCCTCAAAGACGAAGCCTGCCTTAATCATGCTCGCGATTGCAAGGTCCACGTAGTGTGGATTTACCTTAAACTTGTTGGTAAAAAAGGTCTTGGCATAAAGCTTATCCCCGTCCTTGAGTTTTCCTGAAATAATCTCCAAGGCAATAAAATCTCTGATTTCTTCTTGTTTTGTCCTATAAGTCATAAGCCCTCAACTAATAAAATCTATATCCAAATCGTACATCTTTACCCCATCGAGGAAAACACGCATTAGCTTATCCCCATAATCGCCGAGGTTTGTAAAAATTTTCTTGTAATTGATTATCCTAAAAGAGGCGTCGACGTAAATAAGCTGGTCGAAAAGGGCGTCCAGGTTTTCTACCTTATAATCAAAATCGAAATTCTCATTTAAAATCTCGTAGAATCTTTCCTTGTCAGTAAACAAGTTCGCATCAATATTAATCATGGATGTATCCTTTCAAATGTCTCGTAATGGTCCTTGGTGTAGTAGATGTTTATATCTTCATCGAAAATTATCCTCTCGGCTCCTCGCCTTCCGCCCTTGTAGTTGACGTCAGCTTCCTTATAATTTCCTTCGGGAAGATTTCCTTCGAAGTTTCCGAAATGATCTCCACCGATCACAGCCTTGTCCGTAACATCCCACAAATTACCATCCTTAGGAGACCAACCTAAATCTATTGCCTCCTTCTTGGTGATATAATTTGGAGGAAGATGGTTAAATTCGACAAGGTATGAGGAAACATCCTCCAAGCTATAGTAAGATCCATCCTCATCTAGAATCTTTCCTTCTTCTCCAATATTTTCTTCTATTATCTCTTCATTTATCTTAATATCCTTATCATTTGTAAGCCTACAAGATGTAAAAATCAAGGCCAGGATAATTAAAAGATAAGAAAAATACTTTTTGACTTTCATTTTTCATCTCCTTATGGTATCATTATAACAGATTCTCTTGGAGGAGAGGAAGGAATTTTAGAAAATATTTAAAATTTCTCAAAAAAGATTTGACAAAAAGAAATATATGTCGTATACTATAATAGTCAGTTGATAACGGGGTGTGGCGCAGCTTGGTAGCGCGCGTGTTTTGGGAACATGAGGTCGAAGGTTCGAATCCTTTCACCCCGACCAGAATTTAAGCTAGGTTTTATGACCTGGCTTTTTTTGTACGAATTTTTAAGTAACTACTATATATTATTAATTATAACATTATTGATGTTTGCGGCTTTGAGAAGGTGAGGATCGAAGATCCGAATCCTTTCACCCCGACCATAAATTTAAACTAGGTTTTAAAACCTAGTTTTTTTGTGCTCATTTTTAAGTAATCACTATATATTAATAATTGTAGGAATTATTGATGTTTGCGGCTTTGAGAAGGTGAGGATCGAAGATCCGAATCCTTTCACCCCGACCATAAATTTAAACTAGGTTTTAAAACCTAGTTTTTTTGTGCTCATTTTTAAGTAATCACTATATATTAATAATTGTAGGAATTATTGATGTTTGCGGCTTTGAGAAGGTGAGGATCGATGGTGCTAATGCTTTCATAGTAAATTAACATTTGGAAAGAGATATCTCGACTTCGCTTCGCTTCGCTCGACGGTAGTTTTCGGATTCAGGACAAGCATAGCCTGTCCTTTATCTCGAAAAGCCTCGATTAAGGTCTGCCATCAATTCACTTACGTTCACTGTGGCCAGTACAATTAGATATAAGGGGTGGTTTGGTGACATAAGGGGAGTTTTACCTCCTAGGATCAGTTCTTTTTAAACTTTTCTACTAAAAAATCCCTCGGTTTTTTATTTTCCAAGGGATTTTTGTTTTATTTGTTTTTTCTTGTGTATTTTATTCTTTTAATTAGTCTCACTAGTAGGAGGATTATTAGGATTATTCCAAGGCCTGCTCCTAATTTTGTTAGAAGGCTTGCTCTTTGTACTCTTTTTACTGGAGTTTGGTCTTCTTTTTTATCTTCTTTCTTTTCTTCTCCATTTGCTTCTTTTGGCTCTTCGTATCTTATGCAGTTTACTAGGAGTCTGTCTGGGCGTGGTGGGTAGAAGGGTGAACAGGTTAGGAGGGTTAGGACGTCTTGGTCTCCTCTTTTTTCTAGTCTATCCCAATCATATGGGCCTATTACTTCTTTGTCGCTTACCTTGTAGTGGAGGGTCTCAGTTGCTCTTTTGATGTAGACGTCATCTCCTTCGACTAGTTCGTCTACATAAAGAAACATGGTATCTCCCCACCAGTCTCTGTGGCCTGCTATGACTGACCTTGTTCCCTTTCCTCCTACAGGAATGCTTGTTCCTTCTACTTGGGCAACTCCTCTTGATATGTGATCAAGTGTCGCATCAAGATAGATTGGGAGATTCTTGCCGAGTTTTGGGATTTCTAGGTAGGCGAAGACTTCGTTTGAGTTTTTGAAGTAGTTGTAACGGTTCTGGTTGTCTTCTGTAGTGAAAGGATCTAGGATGCTGGTGTCGGAGTTTTTGACTAACTCATTGTATTTTTCGGCAGCCTTGTTTTCTTCTTCGATTTCTTCTTTTGGTCTATTTGCTTGCTCTTTCTCGAATTCTTCTACTCTCTTGTTATAGGAGATCTCGTTTGCAGTCCTATTTATCAAGGGCACTGTTACAAAAAGTAGGCCAATAAGGATAAGAAGATATCCTATGAAGCTAATTTTTGTTAGTTTTGATTGTTTTTTCAATATCTTCTACCTCTTTTCTTAAGTTTAGTGATTTTCTCTTTTCTCTTGTGGATACAATTATCAAAAATACCAGTATAGGCATTAGTATTAGCAATAATTGGAAAAAGTCTGGTTTAAATCTCGGCGTATTGGCAATACCATCATCTATAGCCTCTTGGTAAGGAATCCTGTAGCCTCTAACCAAAAGCCTGTGTGAGTTTATCATATATGGTGTACAGGTCAAAAGTGTAGCGTAGTCCTTACCTTCTTGGACTAGGACGGGCTCGAAGTTGGTTGGCTCGACTACCATAATTTGATCGACCCTGTAGGCCAGAGTTCCCTGGATATTGTGGAAGTAGAAAATATCTCCTTCAACTAGTTGGTCCAAGTACCTAAACAAAACGGCTTCAGGAAGGCCCCTGTGGGCTGTAATTACCGTGTGGGTAGACTTACCCCCTACAGGAAGAGAAGTCCCCTCCAAATGGCCGCAACCCTTCTGTAGGACCGTCTCGCTGGTTCCGGCATAGACAGGAAGGTCCTGGTTGATCTTTGGTATTTCGACGTGGCCTATCATCTCATTTACTTCAAGCATATGAGCGTAGTAGGCCCTAGCTTCTTCTTCCTTCTTGCTGTAAGGGTCGGACAGCCTTGAAGGATCTAGGGTCTCATTGTAGGCCCTTGCAAGCTCCATCCTCTTGTTTACCTCTTCTTCGTTTATTTCCTTACTCTGCTTTACAAACTCGATTATCTCGTCTTCTGCCTTGATTTCATAGAATTTCTGGGAAATCATCGGGTAGGAAAATATTAGAAGTCCCACCAAGAAGATTAGACCAAACTTTATCTTATCTTTTAGTTTAGTCTTCATCTTCTTTCACCTTCTTGGACTTATTCATCAATTTATCTTGTCTTCTTCTGATATCTTCAATCCTTGTGTAATATTTCTTGTTATCTCTTCTTAGCTTCCATAGGTAGATTATCAATATAATAATCAAGAATAGGGCTATGAAGAATAAGAGTCTAAAGATCCAGTTTGCCTTGGTCGTTCTGATTAACTCCTCGTCTACAGCAGGTACATATGGCACCCTGTGGCCTCTAACAATGAGTCTGTGAGAGTTAATCATTATTGGAGTACAAGTAAGAAGGGTTACATAATCATGACCCGGGTCGATTAATAGGTCTGAGAAATTGGTTGGCTCTATAACCTTGATTTGATCGACCTGATAGGCTAGGGTTTCTGAAATATTGTGGACGTAGAACTTATCGCCTATCTCAAGCTCTCCCAGGTGGGTAAAGAGAGTTGCCTCAGGCAAACCAGAGTGGGCTGTAAGGACAGAATGAGTAGAGTTACCGCCGATTGGAAGAGAGGTTCCCTCCAAGTGCCCTACTCCCTTTTGGAGGACTTCCTCAGCAGTTCCTGCATAGATTGGCAGGTCTTGGTTGATCTTTGGTATCTCAACGTGGCCTATCATCTCGTGGACTTCAAGCATTCTCGCATACTCTGCCCTTCCCTTTTCCTGCTTGTCCTTGGCATAAGGGTCTTCGGAGACAGCATTGTTCAAGGAGTCGTTGTAAGCACGGGCAAGTCCCATCCTTCTTTCGATTTCTTCTGTCGCTAGCTTGTCGGTACCTTCGTTAAAGACTGATACTTGGTTGTTGGAATCAATCCTGTAGTAGAGTCTATTTACAAGAGGATAGAGAGCTACCAAGAAACCCAAGAAGAAAACAAGCCTAAAGGTCCACTTGGCCCTTCTGGAAGGTTGTTTCTTAATATTTTTATTTTCTTTATTTTTACGTAAAATCGCCATCTAAAATCCTTTATAAGCAAAATAGATACGATATCCCTACCGCATCTATCTTAAGCTATGCAAGTTCTTGTTTTTTATCTTGATTTCTGATAATGATAAATCCTGCCACGATCATAATCAAACCAATAGCAAAATAAATCCAAATTCTAATATCTCCAGTCTTAACTAATGGACCACGACTCCTTGAGGTAAGTGTCTTGGTTGGAGTAGAAGGAGTTTCTGGTGGTGTTGGTGGTGTTGGAGGAGGCGTTTCCTCTTTTGGTGGCTTGTGTTCATTTTCTATAAGAGCAGGCGTATTCAAAGATGATGCTGCGCTTATATCAAATTCTGTAAATTCAACAACTGGATTGTAATCTTCTGGAAAGCCTACTTCTTTTAGTCTATAGTGGCCATATTCTAGATCTGTTACCTCTAAGGCTCCATTAGCATCTGATTCTACGATGTATTCTGAGCCATCTCTAACTACTGTCATATACTTATCGTCTACTAGCTTTTGAACCTTAAACTTAGCTCCAGCTAGCTTTTTGCCGTGGTCATCTTTGTCTACTTTGATAAACTTATGACTTCCCTTAGGATTTTCTCCTGGTGGTGTTGGATTTTCGTTTTCAGGCACGTTTTCAACCTTTAGAGATTCAGCTTTACCGTTAACTTTTATATTGTGGTTTTCATCAACGCTAAATTCATAAGAATCCTCAGACTTTATATATCCTTCTGCAGCAGTTATCTCTTTAAAATAATAGTCTCCTGCTGGCAATTCACGAAGATAGATCTTACCACCAGATTTGGTTTCGATATCTGTAAGATCTCCTGCTTCATCATAAATATATTCGCCAGAAGTTTCTCCTTGTCTAAACTTAAGTTTATCTTCGCCGTCTTTCTTATAAACAGAAAACTTTACTCCATCAAGCATTTTTCCAGTATCTTTAGCATATTTGATTAATGTTGGGATTCTCTTATTTTTAAATATAATATCGCCTTCACCAGGCTTTTTGGCTTCAGAGATAATACCTTCATTTAAAGTTTTATCATAACCTTCAATAGCCTTAACTTCTTTGAATACATAGTAAGAATTTTCTTCAAGACCAGAAACTGTTATTTCTCCGTCTGTGTTGGTTTGTAATACTGTAGCAAGTTTTTCATCTTCTATTTCGGATTTGAACTTATAAGTACCAAAGCTTCCCTCTACTTCAATCGGAATATCATTATACTTTTCTTCAGAAATATTATTATCTTCAGCTGTATTTCCTACTCTCTTAAATAATTTAAACTGAACCTTATCTAACTTGATATTAGGATTATCAGCATCTACCTTTATTATTTTTAAATCCTTAGTCTTTGGACTATCTTTAAGATTAATAAGTAATTCATTATTCTTAAATTCATCATTAGGTACTTTTAATACTGTTGTAGTAAGCTTAGAAGATTTTCCTGAATCAATTCTATCCTTCATCTTAGCGAAAGATTCTTCACTTTCTTTTATAAGATAATAAGATTCTTCATTTTCTTCCTGTTCTATTTGTAGGCTAATTCTTTCTTTATCGCCATTTTCATTGATTTTAGACTCTTCGCTTGTAAGGATTTCTTCCCCGAGATCTTTTATGATATCTTCTTCCTTCATATCATCATATTTTTTGGCCATAGAAAGTCTATCAACCTCACCAGCCTGATCTTTTTTTAGCTTATCTTGTGGTATTTTCCAAAGCTTAACCTGTCTTGCACTAGATTCTTTAACCGAAGTATCTTTGATTGAAAAATCAAGGTGTATGGTATAAGTCACTTTTTTCGCCTCTTCCTCAGCCAAACCCACAGGCGCAAGGAAAAAGGCTTGAATAAGCATTAGAATTGGTAGGATGAATGCCACCAGTCTAAATTTTCTCTCCCTTTTCATATCTCCTCCTAGAATTTATGTATGTTTTTTCTTCTTAAGCTTATAGATTTTGTGTAAGAATTTATAATAATATATTACAATCTTAAATATTTCTAACAAAAGCTTTCTTTTTACTATTATTATAACATAGTTTGCTAAATAAGACCATATCTTTTAAAGATAATCTTTGCTTATAAAAGTAAAAACGCGAGTTTTATCCCGCGTCTTTAGTTAATATATTTTAGAGAAGATTCTATTTTATCTATTGGCAGTAGCTACAAGCTTTATTCCTGTGCCTGCTATTGAATCGATTATCACATCCCCTACTTTGATAGGAGCCTTGGCAACGGCTTCGTTAATTTCAACCATTGCTTCTTTCATTTTACCCTTTGGTATTGCATCACTAGTCTTCACTGGCACAGAATAAGCAGATCCGCCCTCAACTTTAACAGTTGATGTTACGGTTCTTACTGGATTTTTCACTTCGTTTCTTGCGTAAACCTCACCTCTTTTGCAGGTGTTTCCAGTGATATCTGTTATTGTTCCATCATCTTCCATGGTTACTGTTACAGAACAGCCTAGAGGACAATTGATACATGTTAATTCCTTTTTCATATTTCCTCCAATTTGATTTCTATTTCCTTAGCTCCTTCTGGAAGGTCTTCTTTCTTTAGGATTAGATCTTCCATTTCTCCTGGAGCATAGACTAATTTTCTTTTCTTTGCTACTTCTTTGCCATCAACGTACATTTTTAGGATTCTGTTTTGGTAGACATTATTTACTCTAAATCTAACTATTGCAGTATCAGCCATTGTATCTGGGTTAATGTATTGTGGCAAGGTGTAGGATACGCCTTCACCAGCTGTTAGATATATAGGATCTGCCTTAGATTCTTCGAATTTACCTTCGATGTAGTGGGCTGCGTTTTCTGCTGCTAGCTCACTTTCGTCTGTTACATAATCTACTAGGTCGTGAACGTGTAGGACGTTACCGCAAGCGAATACTCCTGGGATATTTGTCATTAATCTATCTGATACGATAGCTCCCTTGGTTTTTGGATCTATTTCGATTCCCGCTTCTTTTGTTAGTTCGTTTTCTGGAAGAAGGCCTACTGATAGAAGTATGGTATCACAGTCGTAGTGTTTTTCTGTACCTGGTATTACTTTCATGTTCTCGTCAACTTGGGAAAGGGTACAGCCTTCTACTCTGTCTTTTCCTTCGATGCCTGAGATTGTTGTGTTAAAGTAAAGTGGTATGTCAAAGTCATCTAGACATTGAACTATATTTCTTTTTAGTCCACCAGAATATGGCATAATTTCTGCAACACATTGAACTTCGGCACCTTCTAGGGTCATTCTTCTTGCCATGATTAGGCCGATATCACCAGATCCTAGGATTACGACTTTCTTGCCTGGCATATAGCCTTCGAGGTTGATCATCCTTTGAGCAGTTCCTGCTGAATATACTCCAGCTGGTCTACTTCCTGGGATGTTTAGGGCTCCTCTTGGTCTCTCCCTACAACCCATAGCAAGGATTACTGCCTTTGGTTTTAGGGTAAACATTCCGTTTTCTTCATTCATTAGTGTAAGGGTCTTGTCATTTGCAAAGTCCATTACTATTGTGTTTAGGAGGACATCTATGTCTCTTTCTTCTACTAGGTCAGCAAATCTTTGGGCATATTCTGGTCCTGTTAGCTCTTCTTTGAATCTGTGTAGGCCGAATCCATTGTGGATACATTGGTTAAGGATTCCTCCGAGCATTTCGTCTCTTTCTACTACAAGGATGTTTTTTACACCCAAATCATAGGCCTTGGCAGCTGCAGCAAGACCTGCAGGACCTCCACCTACTACTACTAAATCATAATTTTTCATTGTGCCCTCCTTACTTTACATGACCTTTGATATAGTAAGAATCCTTGTGGTTTTTGACTATATCATCGTAATTTTCATCAAGCTCTCTAGCGAGTATTTCCATAACTCTTGGTAGGCAGAAGCCTCCTTGGCATCTTCCTGCTGTAGCTCTTACTCTTCTTTTGACTCCGTCAACTGTTCTAGCTCCTAGTGGTCTGTTGATAGCATCTACTATTTCACCTTCAGTCACTTTTTCACATCTACAGATGATCTTGCCGTATCTTGGATCTTCCTTGATTAGCTTATCGTGTTCTTCTAGGCTTAGTTCACTTGTTTTTGGTGTAGGTTTTCTATCATAGACAAAGTCCTTGTTATCTTCTAAGTTTAATTTTTCGCTTACAAGATTTGCCATATATTCACCTATAGCTGGAGCTGAGGTTAGTCCTGGTGATTCTATTCCTATACAATCGAAGAATCCATCAAGGCTTTCCTTAAGGATAAAGTCTCCACCCTTCTCGTGAGCTCTGTTACCTGAAAATGATGTTATTACCATTCTTACAGGTACGTTTTTAACTGTATCATTTGATTTTTCGATAACTTCTTCTAGGTGTTCTCTAGTTGATCTTAAGTCTCCCTTGTCATCTACAAAGTCTGATGTTGGGCCTACTAGGGTATTTTCATCAATTGTTGGTGAAACTAAGATTCCCTTACCTTTTTCTGTAGGTAGGTTGAACATAACGTGGTTTACAAAGCCTTTGGTATCCTTATCTAGTAAGAGATATTCACCACGTCTAGCTTTTATTTCAAACTTCTCATCGCTAACTCTGTTGTGGATTTCGTCTGAGTAAAGTCCTGCTGCATTGATGACTGCCTTAGTTTCGTATGTAGCATTTTCTGTAACAACTTCCCAATATCCGTCTTTTGGATTTGTTTCTGTTACTTTTTCATTAAATTTATAGTCAACTCCATTTATGTTGGATACTTCAGCAAAAGCAATGTTCATAAGAAATGGATCTATTATTCCAGCTTCTTTACAATATAGGGCGTAGCATACATCGTCTGAGACATTTGGCTCCATTTCACGAACTTGGTCTCCATCAAGAATTTCCATACCACCTACGCCATTTGCTATACCTTGATCGTAAAGTTCTTTTAATTTAGGATAATCTTTTTCGTCGTGGCATAAAACAAAAGTTCCGATTTGTTTGTAAGGAAAAGATAGCTTCTTAGCCTCATCAGCCATCATATGATTTCCTTTGACATTCATCTTAGCTTTCATTGTTCCAGGAATTGCGTCGTAACCACCGTGGCAGATTCCTGAGTTTGCCTTAGATGTTTCTGTACATACATCTTCGTTTTTTTCTAATAATAGGAATTTTCCTTTTTTCTTTGACAATTGGTAGGCTATTGATGTTCCTGTGACTCCACCGCCTATAATTATAGCATCATACATATAATCCTCCCTTTTATAATAGAAAAAGGCGAGCTAAAGTAGGGTAATACTTTAGCTCGCCTTCTCTAATTTATATTCTGTTTATATTGTATCACATTTTTTCTAATTTGTTAATTATTCTTCGTAAGTTTTTGCCCAAGAGAATGATCTGTCAACTGCTCTTTGCCAGTTTCTGTCCTTCTTATCTCTTTCTTCTTTGGAGATTTCTGGAGTAAATTCACGGTCAACTAGACGATTCTCTTTTATCTCTTCTAGGTCTTTGTAGTAACCTACAGCAAGTCCTGCAAGATAAGATGCTCCGAGAGCTGTTGTCTCTAGTGTCTTAGGCCTTTCTACCTTAGTTTGGATCATATCAGATTGGAATTGCATTAGGAAGTTGTTTGCACTTGCTCCACCGTCTACCTTAAGCTCGTGAAGTTCTCTCTTGCTATCCTTACTCATAGCTTGAAGTACGTCATTTGTTAGGTAAGCTAGGGACTCTAGTGTTGCTCTAACTATATGGTATTTGCTTGTTCCTCTTGTTATACCAACGATTGATCCTCTTGCGTAAGCATCCCAGTATGGTGCACCTAGTCCAGTAAAGGCTGGCACTACGTAGCAGCCATTTGTATCATCGACTTTGGTTGCCATATATTCTGTATCATCAGCAGCATCTACGATTCTTAGTTGGTCTCTTAGCCATTGGATAGCAGATCCTGCAACGAAGATTGAACCTTCAAGTGCGTAGTTTACCTTGCCATCTCCAAGTCCCCAAGCTATGGTTGTTACTAGACCATTGTCTGACTTAACTGCAGTCTCGCCTGTATTCATTAGCAGGAAGGCACCTGTTCCATATGTGTTCTTTGCATCTCCTTCATCGAAGCAAGTTTGTCCGAATAGGGCAGCTTGTTGGTCTCCTGCTATACCAGCTATTGGAATTTCACCATCGAAGTATCCTGGGAATGTATTTCCGTAGATGTGTGAAGATGGTTTAACTTCTGGAAGCATACATTTTGGAATATTTAGTATTCCACATAATTCATCATCCCATTCTAGGGTGTGGATGTTAAAGATCATTGTTCTTGATGCGTTTGAGTAGTCTGTTACGTGAACCTTACCACGTGTTAAGTTGTAGATTAACCAAGTATCTACTGTACCAAAGAGGAGTTCGCCGTTTTCTGCTCTTTCTTGACCATTTTCGATATGATCTAGGATCCAGCGGATTTTGGTTCCTGAGAAGTATGGGTCTACTACAAGTCCAGTCTTGTCTTGGATTGTCTTTTTGTAGCCATCTTCTACTAGTTTGTCTGCCATGTCTGCTGTACGACGACATTGCCAAACGATTGCATTATAGACAGGTTTACCTGTATCTTTTTCCCAAACTATGGTTGTCTCTCTTTGGTTGGTGATACCGATCGCCTCGATGTCATCTGCACTTACGCCAAGTTTTGCGATAGCTTCTGTACAAACACCTAATTGAGTTGACCAGATTTCTGTTGCATCATGTTCAACCCAGCCTGGATGCGGAAAGAATTGAGTGAACTCTTTTTGAGCCACTGACATGATCTCGCCCTTTTTGTTAAAGATGATTGCTCTGTTACTAGTTGTTCCAGCATCAAGTGCCATGATATATTTTCCCATAATATCTCCTTTTACATTTTCCAAACATCGGTATTAGATGACGATATCGCAATAGCGTTGGCATTTAGGGCCTCGATTACATCCGATTTCTCGTTGATTAGCCCGCCTGCTACCAAAGGAATCCTAGTCCTTTTTGATATATCATCCAATATCTTTGGCATAATCCCCGGAAGTATCTCTATAAGGTCGCAATTTGCCTTCTTTACAGTCTCCTTCACATTCTCATATGATAGAGAATCTAGGACAAAGAATCTTAAAATAGCAAATAAGCCAATCTGCCTAGCGTAAGCGGCATTTTGCGGCCTCGTAGTAATAATTCCATCAGCGTCAGTATAATTTTTAATGAAAGCCGACGACAGTGGAGAGCTTGATAATCCTTCAATCAAATCCTCATGAACCATAACTATCTTGCCATGTTTTTTAAGTTTTTTGACTATGTGTGGGATGCTTTCTACAGTACCAAAAAGCACGAACACTATTTTGTTTTCACTATCCAAAGAGTCTCTTAAATCTTTGTTATTTTTGATAGCCATGATTATTGGATTTTCATAAATTATATCGAAAATCTCTTCGTGTGTCATACAACCTCCATGAACACAGAAAACGAGCGTGCAAATTTACTACAGCTCGTCTTCTCTAATATATTCTCTTACTAGTAGTTTACCATAAATATTTTATTCTTGCAATCATTTTCATAAATATTTTTATAGAAGCAGACAAGAGCCCGTAGTTTAAATCATTCAAGGTGAAAATTTTTAAGAAAAATAAGGAAAATGTTTAGTTTTACCTAAAATCTTCCTTCTTTCCTTCGCTAACCCCTTCTCCAGATAGGACTTGGGGGATTGTTTTTAATATTATTTTTAAGTCATTTAAGAAAGTTACATTTGCTGCATACTCACCATCTGTCTCGGCCTTTTTCTTGGGAGGGAGATTATCCCTGCCCGAAATTTGGCTAAGTCCTGTAATTCCTGGCCTTACACTCAAGGCACCGAACTTTCTCCTTAAGTTAATTAGCTCTTCTTCCTTAAGGATAACCGGCCTTGGGCCAACTATGCTCATATCTCCCCTTATTATATTTATAAGCTGGGGAAGCTCGTCTATGGATGTCTTTCTGATGAAACGGCCCACTTTTGTTATGTAGCTATCCGCATTATCAAGCTCCCAAGTTGCGGCGTTGTTTGGCGCCTCTGTCGACATCGACCTAAATTTGATGCAGGAGAAAGCCTTACCTTCCTTACCAGACCTATCCTGGATGAAGAAGACTTTTCCCCTGGGCTCTTCGATTTTGATGGCGAGAGCTGTAAGCAAAAATATTGGAGAGAGGATTATAAGACCCAAAAGAGCCAAAATCCTATCCAATATATTCTTTACGTAATTTTCATACATAGTTTTCTCCGTCTAATCCTTACTTATATTATCCTTATTTTACTCCATAAGTAGGGATATTTCATCATCACTTAACTCCCTATACTCGCCTTCTGCCAAGTGTTCGTCTAGGGATAAGTCTCCTATGGCAATTCTTTTGAGCTTTTCCACCTTGTTGCAACAATTTGAAAATAGTCTTTTTACTAAGTGAAACTTACCTTCCGTAACCTTGACTATTGCCTTTTTCTCTTCTAATATCTCAAGCTTGGCACTTCTTGCTGTGTAGTCATCTTCTTTGATATAGACTCCTTCTTTGAATAAGTCTATTAGGCTCTCATCTATCTTATCTCTACATTCTACAAGATAGGTTTTTTCTATATTAGAATTTGGGCTTGTTACCTTGTGGATGAACTTACCATCTGTTGAAAGAAGGAGGAGGCCTGTAGTATCCTTATCGAGCCTTCCTGCTATTGATAAGTCGATTACTTTATAGAAATCATCCAAGAGATCTATTACAGTTGGGTCTTTGTCTTCTGTCGCCGAAAGAAAGCCCGCAGGCTTATTCATCATAACATAAATATTTTCGAAATAATCTACGAAATGACCCATATAGTATACTTCATCGACTTCTGGGTCGACCTGGGTTGCTGTATCTTTTACTACTTCGCCATTTACAAGGATAGCTCCCTTCTTGGCATTTTTCTTTATATTTTTTCTGGTATCTAGGCCAGAGTTTCCTATCATCTTATCTAGTCTCATTTTATCCCCTTACTTAATACATTTCCCGTAGCATAACTTAACTCGTCAAAGGACTTGTAAAAGCTATCGAGATAGTCCCTGCCCTTTGGGCTTATATAGTAATATTTTCTCTTTGGCCCAATCGTAGATTTCTTATAAGCTCCAAAGATATATCCCTTTTTGGAAAGTCTCTGTAGGATTGGGTAGACCGTTCCTTCAGTCATGGCATAAAAGCCAGAGTTCTTTAGTTCTTCTACGATTTCATAGCCATAAGTTTCGTTGTTTTTTATAATATGGAGTATAACGCCTTCTATTACTCCCTTTAGCATTTGAGATTCAATCATTTTATCACCTATCTATATTGTATAACATAGTAGGTGGATTTCAAGCTCGCTCGCAGAAGTGCTTCATAGGACAGAACTTACAAGCTTTCCTATCTTCGGTCTTATGATTGAAGTTTTCTCTAACGATCTCCCTAGCCACATCATCTATAGCAGCCATGTCAAAACCTTCATCCTTTACTTCGATTAGGTCGTCTTTTTCTATAAAATATAGGTAGATTTTCCCTACTTCCTTGCCATTAGCTAGGAGGAGCTGTCTATAGGTTAGAAGTTGCTTTTTGTATTTGGCGAGACTTTTCTCATCAAAAGACCCAGTCTTTAGGTCCATGATTGAGGAATCTTCTAAAATAAGGTCAATATTTCCTTGAAGGATATAAAAATCTCTATCCGCCTTGTAGTTCGCCTCGCTTAGCTTCACATTAAATCCCCTGTTTAGTAGGTTTGAAACTGGCTCAATGTATCCCTTATTTTCCCACAAGAAGCTTGTCATATCCTTCTTGTCAAAGGAAGGAGAGTAGATATATTGAGCTAGATTGTGGACCTTTGATCCAAAGATTAGGCTTTCGGTCTTCTTAGTCCTAAAGGAAAGTTTCCTTACAAATTTATACTTTAGGGGGCAGGTCATATAGACATCGATGTCTGTGGTAAAGGCTAGGATTTTCTTATCATCTTTTCTCTCTTCCATCTTAAAGTCAATAGAGCTTAACTTGGATGAAGAATCGAGGGTATATGCGAAGTTTTTTATTCTTCGATCTGTCGAATTATCCAGAAGGACCAAGAGGTTTTTTGCCCTGGTGAAGGCCGTGTAATATTTTCTATAGAAATCCAATTCCTTTTTCTCTAGGCTATCCTTTTCAACAAACCTATCTGTAAACTTATCATAATCTCTTCTCGGATAATCTCCTAGGCTAGATACGAATACTGCCTCAAACTCCAAGCCTTTGGACTGGTGGATGGTCATGAAGTTTATGGAATCGTCGTAGACATCATCCTCATCGAACTCTCCTATGGCGTTTTTCTTAAAATAAATAAAAATATAGGAGAAGATGAACTTCTGATAATAACTATTAGTTTCTTCAAAAATCTCATCATAGTCTACAGCAAGATTTATGAATTTGCTGATATTTTTGAAAATAAGATCCTTCTTATCTTGATTCTTATCCTTAAGGATATCCTTAAAGGTCTCAAGGCCCATAAGCTTGTAAATAAGGTCTGATATAGAATAAGATTCTGAAAAATCTTCTATGAAATTTCTAAGCTTCCTATTTTCCTTGAACTTATCATCTTCATAGATTTCCTTAAGGAAGTTCCTATAGTCAAGTTTCTGCCTTTGCCCATAGGTCATCTTTCCTCCCCGAAAATCGGTATTGATAGGACCTGTCCTTGCTATTTTAAGGAGGACAAAAATTATTAGGCGAATTTCTTCTCTTCTAAAGTAGCCATCGCTTTTCCTGTTGATTACTTTAATCCCAGCATTTTCGAATTTCTTCTGGAGGATTGAAGGATATGAATTGTTAAAGCTTGGAAAGAGAAAGGCAATTTGTCCGAGTTTTATTTTCTTTGATAAGAGCTTAACTATCATTACGATATTGTCCATCTCATCTGCCCTAGCCCTTACTATGGTATTGGGATTTTCCTCTGCCTTATTTGACTTAAGGTCCTTCTTGCTAGAACCCTTGGCCTCATCCATAAAGGCCCTGGCCTTATCAATTATAACTTGATTTGACCTATAATTAATATTCAGAAAGTATTTACTCGCCCTAATTCCAGTCCTCTGGTAGAATTTCTCATCAAAATGGGTTAGGTTTCTCGCATCGGCTCCCCTAAAGGAATAAAGGGCCTGGTCGTCATCTCCAAAGACTATGATATTGCCATTTTTCGTAAGATTGATTGCGATTTCTTCCTGGATTAAGTTGGTGTCCTGGTATTCATCAATTACAACAAGGTCTATCTCTTCTCTTATTTTCTCCCCTATTATAGGGTCTTTAAGCAAGTCCAAAAAGCGTTTTAAGATAAGCTGGAAATTAATTAGGCCTAAGGAATCTAGAAGCTTTTCATAGGTCGTAAATATTTCGTAGGCGAGCTTGTCTTGAGGAGAAGCTGAATCCCTAAGAGATAAGGGGTCTATCATTTGATTGATAAGGGTTTGGAAGATATCAAGAATGGTCGCCGTAGCATAATCTTTTACTATAAAGTCCTCAAAGTGAGGGAGGCTCGTGAAAATCTCTAGATTTTCTTCTACTATAAATTCCTCCATGTTGGAGTCGATTATAGTAAGATTAAAGAAATTATCGTCAAGCCTCCTGTATTTGCTAATAAAGGATATGGCAAGAGAGTGGAAGTTACCTATCTTCATATCCTCAAGATCTGTATCTAGGCCATCTTTTCTAAGCCTAGTAATAATTCTCGTATTAAGCTCACGGGCCGCCTTTTTAGTGAAAGTAGTGATTAGGACTTTGTTTGCGGGAAATTTACCCTCCTTGATGGCTTCTGCTACAAAGCCTACTATAGTGTGGGTCTTGCCTGTGCCGGGACCTGCTATTACCACAGCTGGGAGCTTAGCATTTTTAATTATTTCTTCTTGACCAAGGTTTCTCATAGGACTTTCTCATAGCAGATCCTATCTTTAGGAACGCCGTCCTCATCAATTTGTACAATGCCAATTTCCTCGAAGGAAAACTTATGAAGGAGCCCCCTCATCCTGAAATTATCCTCGTGGGTGTCTATTCTAATAGCTTCTTTGCCAGATTTTTCCGTAAAGTCTATCAAAGCCTCCATAAACTTAGTTCCAAGCTTTGGGACAATTCCCCTATTATCAACCATCAGGGTATGGATTACAAAATAACTATCCGTCTTAAACTTACCCTCATGGACATTGTAGGAAGGATCGACTCCGTCGAAAACATAGGCATAGGCTAGGGCCTTTCCATCCTTGTCAAATATATAGGCATCATCTTTTGCTATTTGCTCTCTTATAATATCCTCGTTGGGATTGGTCTTCTGCCATTGATCTATCCCATCATCACGAAGAGACTTCCTCGCCATTTCTATAATTTTCCCAATTGATTCTATATCTTCTGAGCTTGCTTTTCTAAATATCATAAGTCCCCCCTTTTCCTACTACTATACCCTACTCCTTTAGGGCTTTGTTTAGTTTGTCAGATAATTTAACAAACTGTATAATATAGATATAAATAATAAAGATAGGAAAGGAATATTATGTACGATTATCTAATTATAGGAAACGGAATTGCTGGCCTATCAGCAACCGAAGAAATAAGAAAAAAGGATTCAGACGCTTCAATTCTAATTGTTTCAGAAGAAAAACCATCTACCTACTGGAGAACTAGACTATCCGAGCTAATCTGTAAAGACTTCGAAGAAGACGAAATTTTCGTTAAAAAAGAACCTTGGTATAGCGAAAAACACATAGAAGAAAGACTTTCTACAAAAGTAGAAAAGATAGATCCAGAAAAAAGAATTGCATATCTGGGCGATGGAGAAGAGATTGAATTTGGCAAGGCCCTAATCGCAACAGGAGCTAGAGCCTTCGTTCCACCAATCACAAACGTAGACTCCAAGGGAGTCTTTGCCATAAGAACTGTAGATGACCTTAGAAGCTTCAAGGAATATGTAGCCGACAAGAAGGAAGTTGTAGTTATAGGAGGAGGAATCCTAGGACTAGAAGCAGCCTTCTCTGCCCAAAAACTCGGCCTAAACATCACAGTAATAGAAAGCTTCGACTATCTACTAGCAAGACAACTTGACCGTGAGCTTTCAGAAAAACTTGAAGAAAACTTAAACAATATGGGAATTACGACCTACACAGGGAAAAACACCCAAGAAATCCTCACAAAAGACGGGGCAGTTTGTGGAGTAAAGCTTGCTGATGGAACTGAAATTCCTGCAGATGCTATAATGGTTCAAGCAGGCATCAGATCAAATATCAAGATGGCCCAAGAATCAGGCCTTGAAACTGACAGAGGAATTATGGTAAACGACCACCTAGAAACAGGTCATGAAGGAATCTTTGCTGCAGGAGACTGTGCACAAATCGGCCAATTCACCATAGGACTTTGGACATCAAGCCAAGAAATGGGTAAAATCGCAGGTAATAACATGACAGGAGATAGCGAATCTTATAAGCAACCAAAACCATTCTCAACCCTAATGCTAGGAGATATCAAGCTATTTTCAGCAGGCATGAACTCAGGTGAAGGAATCGAAGAAGAAAAGAAAGAAATCGACGGCAAAATCTACAAACTCTTCAAAAAAGAAGATGCCTACGTAGGCGGCATCCTCTGGGGAGATATCAAATACCAAAATGATGTCAAAAATATAGTATTTAAGGGAGCAAATATCGAAGAAACTAAACTAGGCACAGAGATCTTTGGAAAATAGATATAGGAAAATTCAACAAACTAAAAGGCAGAGATTAAGTTCCCTGCCTTTTTTTCTGTTAGATCTGAGTTACAAAACAGAATGTTTTCAGAATGAATGTAATAGAGCGTTTTATATATGATAAATTAAAACTATATCATCTATAATATTTGTACTCTCTTATCCAAGTAGCTAGCCATCCTCCTATAGACAAAACAAAACCTGCTATTAATTCAGCAAAAAACATAGGGGTTGTGAAGATAAAATCGTTTGAAAAAGCGATTAATAAGTTAATCAAAATAAAAATCCCTATTAGAATTAAGTTAATCTTCACCCAAAAATCGTAAGAATTCACATAATTCTTTTCACTTTTAAGAGATATTTTTGAATAATAACCTGAAATCTTCCAAGAACTTCCATATAGTTTTTTAACGAGGTCATAAGGAGGCCTAGCAAAAAACCTCACAATATAAACAATCATAAGTATAATAGAAAAAGCAAAAACTAAGTAAATTGAATTTCCATTATTCTTCAAAGTGTTAAATATATATTCTTTGTAAAACTCAGTTATGCCAAATATCGATAAAAGCATAATAAGATCTATCAAAATAAATTTATTTTTTCTCATTACATACCCCCCTTAATCAGTAGCTTTATAGTTTAGATCAGTACGCTTCCCTAGACTAAGCACAATTAATGCAGAATTTATCTTCTGATAAATAAAAATAAGGCATTGGAAGATTTTTCATTTTTTATAATATTATATGGCTCAAAAAGTACTTAAAACTATTAGATCATCAATAGATGCCAATTTAGACTCACATTAATCCAATTAATTTCTATACTGATTAATAAAAAATATTATCCTCAAAAATAATATACCCCTTTAATGATAATATTTTTTCTATAAGCTAAAATAACAAATTGCCATTCTTCGCGGTCCTATATTTTATTACATTTACAATAGAATTATAAAATATCTATAAAAATTTTAACACCCTAAATATGTCCTTGACAATTACCGAGTTTTGTGATGATGTATTTTATTATTTCAATTATCAAATTAACCTAAACAGAATAAACTAAATATTTGTAATGAAATTACACACTAAAAAACGAGAAGGATGGACCTTCTCGCTTATATTTCTTATTTATTTTAATACATTCCTGGCATGCCAGCTGGCATTTGTGGAGCTGGGTTTTCTTCTGGGATGTCTGCTACTGCTGCTTCTGTTGTTAGGATCATTCCTGCAACTGAAACGGCGTTTTGTAGGGCTGATCTTGTTACCTTGGTTGGTTCTACGATTCCTTTTTCGAACATGTTTACGAACTCGTCGTTGTAGGCATCGTATCCTTCATCCTTAGCAGAATTTTTAACCTTTTCTACTATTACAGATCCGTCCATGCCTGCGTTTTCTACGATTTGTCTTAGTGGAGCTTCTAGGGCTTTTTTGATGATTAGAGCACCTGTCTTCTCATCTGCCTTTAAGCTTTCTTCTAATTTAGCTACTCTTTCGATTGCACCGATTAGGACAACTCCTCCACCTGCAACTATACCTTCTTCTACTGCGGCTCTTGTTGCTGATAGGGCGTCTTCGATTCTGTATTTTTTCTCTTGCATTTCAGTTTCTGTTGCAGCTCCAACGTTGATTACTGCAACTCCACCAGCAAGTTTGGCCACTCTTTCTTGAAGTTTTTCTTTTTCGTATTCGCTATCTTCTGTTTCGATTTGTTTGCGGATTGTTTCTACTCTTTCTTCAAGGTTAGCCTTATCGCCTTTTCCTTCTACTATGGTTGTGTTGTCTTTGTCTACTTTTACTTTCTTAGCAGATCCTAGCATATCCATAGCTGTATCTTTAAGGTCCATACCAAGCTCTTCGCTTACTACTGTAGCTCCTGTTAAGATTGCAATATCTTCAAGCATAGCTTTTCTTCTATCACCATAGCCTGGTGCCTTTACTGCAACTACGTTGAAGGTTCCTCTTAGTTTGTTTAGGATAAGTGTTGTAAGAGCTTCACCGTCTACGTCATCTGCTATGATTAGAAGTGGTTTGGAAGCTTGAACAACTTCTTCTAGGAGTGGGAGGATTTCTTGGATGTTTGAAATCTTCTTGTCTGTTAGAAGGATGTATGGATCGTCAAGGTCAGCTATCATTTTTTCATTGTCTGTTGCCATGTATGGGGATAGATAGCCCTTGTCAAATTGCATTCCTTCTACAACGTCTAGGTAGGTATCTGTTGTTTTGGATTCTTCTACTGTGATTACTCCATCATTTCCAACCTTTTCCATAGCATCTGCTATGAATTTACCGATTTCTGGGTCAGCTGATGAGATTGTTCCTACGTTTTCTATAGCTTGTTTGTCTTCTACTTCTCTAGAGTTTTCTTTGATATAGTCAACTACTTCGTCAGTTGCTTTCTTTAGACCCTTTTGAAGTACTACTGGGTTTGCTCCTGCTGCTAGGTTTTTGAGTCCTTCTTTGATGATAGCGTGAGCTAGAACTGTCGCTGTTGTAGTTCCGTCTCCTGCTACGTCATTTGTCTTTGTAGCAACTTCTTTTACAAGTTGAGCTCCCATATTTTCAAATCTATCTTCAAGTTCTATGTCTTGGGCTATGGTTACACCGTCGTTTGTGATGGTTGGTGCTCCATATGCCTTATCAAGAACTACGTTACGTCCCTTTGGTCCAAGAGTTACTTTTACAGCATTTGCTAATTTATCAATTCCTGCTTCAAGTCCCTTTCTTGCGTCAGATGAAAATTTAATATCTTTAGCCATAGTATATCCTTTCTCTTTCTAGTATATATTATTGTACAACTGCTAGTATATCGTTATATTTAACTACGATGAACTCTTCATCATCAAGCTTTACATCTGTTCCTGCGTATTGGGAATAGATTACCTTATCTCCTACTTTGAGAGAGTCCTTTTTCTTCTCGTCATTTTCAATATCGGCAGATATTGCTACGATTTCTGCATATTGTGGTTTTTCTTGAGCGCTTTCTGGAAGAACTATTCCAGATGCTGTTGTCTTTTCAGCTTCTGCTTTTTGTATAACTACTCTATCACCGATTGGTTTTAGCATCATTTTAATCTCCTTTGTTTTTACATTTAGCACTCACACGTCTTAAGTGCTAACTCACAATATTAATATACTAAGAGCTAAAATTTTTGCAAGTTTTATTTTTTGTTTGTGTAAAAGGCAAGTCTTTGGACTAGTTTTGGGATTTTCTCTTCTCCTACTCCGCATATGGCAACTCTGATTCCCTTGGCTGAAGGAATTGTGAAGATATTTTCTTTTTCCAAATCTTTTACTATATCGAAGGCCTTATCAGTTGGGATAAAGGTGAAAAAGCCTCCAAAGTAAGGAATCATTGTAAGCTTATTCTCCTTGGCAGCTGTCACAAATACGTCTGCTCGACTCTTTAGCATATTCCTTAAGTCTACAAGTTCCTGCTCGTAGATTTTCTTGTTTTCAGCCCTTTCAAGCTCAATTAGGATATTTTGGGCAGCGTGGGTTCCATTTGACCAGTTACATCTTGCAGAATGGGCAAGACTTGCCTCAAACTCTTCTATGATCTCTTTACTAGATGATATGCCCACAGCAGCTCCACTTCTTAGGCCGTAGGCTGTGTGGGACTTACTCATAGAAAATGCAACTACTACGAAGAGATTACGAGGAAGATTTGAAAACTTCTCAAAAAACTTCCTCTGCTGATCTCCATCTCCTGCAAATTCAAGATAAGCCACATCAACTATAAGGGTGATTTTCTTATCCTTATCCTCTGCCTTCTCCTTAAGGAAAGTGATTACCTCATCCCACTCCTCATCTGATAGAGAGTAACCTGTCGGGTTATTGCCTGGAGAGTTGATAAGAGAAGCTATCCTATCAGAATCCCTAATCCCTTCATCAATAGCTTCCTTGTAGACATCTATATTAAAGGCAAAATCATCTGTGAAAAACTCAAATGTCTTAAAGTTTCTTCCAAATTCCTCGCAAATCTTCCTATAAGGAGCCCAATAATAATCGTGGCAAATCAAAGGGTCTCCCTCATCTAGATAGGAAAATATGGCAGACCTAATAGCTCCAGTTCCTCCCGGAGTTGCTATCGCAGAAATATATCCTTCTGGTTTGTAAGGACCGAAGAGAGTATCAATTACGATTTTCCTATAGTCCTTCTCTCCCTCGATTGGGGCGTAGGATGCTATATGACTCCTATCCATCTCATCAAGCCTATCATAAACTGAAGGAAGGGCTATTATCTTTCCCTTATCGTCTAGAAGAGTTCCCAAAGCTGCATTAATCACAGCCTCTCTTCCGTATTTTTCTATAGCGGCGTTTGCCTTGTTATTTATATCAAAGGCGAGGTCAGGTCCATTGTTCCAGGTCGCCCTTTTAATTGTCATTGGCATAATTTCCTCCTAATAATCTTCATTATACTATCATATGAAAGAATCGTATAGTGATAAAAAGGAGTGACTATGAATTACGATAAGAAAGATTTAAAAAATAAACTGTCCGACATTTCCTATAGGGTAACCCAAGAAAATGCCACAGAAAGACCCTTCTCAAGTATCTATGATGACTTCTACGAAGAGGGAATCTATGTGGATATAGTAAGCGGCAAGGCCCTTTTCTCATCACTTGATAAGTACGATGCCGATTGCGGCTGGCCTTCCTTTACTAAGGCGATCGACGAAGGCGAAATAAAGGAAGAAGTCGACCTAAGCCACGGTATGGTGAGAAAAGAGGTGAGGAGTAAGTCCGCCGACAGCCACCTAGGCCATGTCTTCCCTGACGGTCCTAAGGATAAGGGAGGGCTTAGATTCTGTATAAATGGAGCAAGCCTTAGATTTATCCCAAAGGAAAAAATGGAGGAAGAAGGCTATTGCGAGTATCTAAAATTGTTTAATTAAGAATTTGATTTACTTGACATCGGTATTGTAAAAATAATTCTATTGAACTTTCAACCAATATGCTGTATAACATACGTGACTAGAAAGAAAGTTCTTCCATTTTGGACGCAAAAAAGACAGGAGAAACCAACACACTCCCGTCTTTTTTATTTGGATAATTTTTTTAATTTTTGTATTAGGCCAAATCATATTGAATAAACATTCAAAAAGACCGATTATCCTAGGACGATCGGTCTTACTTTTACAATTTCATGGAATTTTGTCTTCTTCTTAGTCTTGTGATAGTTGCCTTTTCGTCAAGCTCTACCATGGACATATCTATTACTGTTCCCTTTTCTATATCTTTTACTGCCTTTGTCTTATCTGTAATCAAAGCTATTGGCAAGAGGTCTTCGGCAAGGCTTCTATCGTGGCTTGTAAGCTTACCGTAAACTGTCTTTGATCCTACTCCTTCGAGTCTTTCTCCAGCCTTGATGTCTCTTTTGGCAATAGTTACTGTGTCAGCTACTTGGCCGTGAAGAGGAACTATTGTCGCTTCGTTTTCTACTACAGCCTTATAGATAGTAATTGGAGTTTCAAGACTTGTTAGGTGGTATGGTCTGTACATCAAGTAGTTTGGACCATCTCCAAAGCCTAAGAACTTCATTAGATCTCTAACGTCTTCTTGATCACTTGTTACTATGATAAATACTCCTGGAGCCATTCCACGAGAGAATTCTACAACTCCGTATCTTGATAGCTTGCCTCCGTCTGCCTTTAGTCTAAAATCTTCTACAGCAGTTTCAGGGCTTGTATCAATTCCATGGCAGCCAAATACATCTGGCAGGAAGCCTAGGGCGTTTGATACAGAGTTAAGCTCTAGCATGGTATTTGTTCCATCTACAAAGCTTGTAAGCATCTTTGCTGATAGACCCTTTTCTTTGGCTTTTTCTGCCAAACTTTCTGGTGTTGCATCACGGTCTAGTGGGTTGTTCTTTCCCTTGGCAGCGACCAAGACTTCAAGTCCCATTCCGTAAGCGTATTCTACAAGGTCGATTATAGCTCCTGGCTCATCGCCAAGGATTCCTGTGTAAACCACTCCTGCCTTCTTGGCCATATCGTGAAGGACAGGTCCAACTACAGCGTCACATTCTACATTGAAGGTGATCATGTGTTTGTGGTATTGGATAGTCTTTCTTGCTATAACTGCACCAAAAGGAGGGTTGCCTGTACAGTCAATTACCGCATTTATTTGCATGAGCTTATAGGCTAATCTGTAGTTAGTAGATACACAAACGAAGCCTTTTTCTAAAACTTCGTATCCTTCATTATAGTCATCTGTAAATATTATTTTATCTTCAGAGATTCCTGCATTTACTAGGGCCTTGATAGCTTTTTGTGGAGTTCTATCTACTACAAGCTTAACTTCCATTGCATCCATCTTTGATAGTTGGCTGATTAAGGAAGCTCCCATCTTGCCGCAACCGATTATGGCAAGCTTGATGCTTTCTCCGTTATCTTTCATTTCTTTTAGTTTTCTATTTATCTTAAACATTTATACTCCTTATCTTGTCACAGGCTAACTTCGCTGAGGAAAAAGCCCACTGTATATTGTACCCCCCACAGGAACCAGATACATCTAGGATTTCCCCACAAAAGTACAAATCTTGGTAAATTTTTGATCTCATTGTCCTATCATCGACAAATTTTGTATCGACTCCTCCGATCGTCACCTGGGCATTTGTCTTATCGTGGATGTCTTTTACAGTAAATCTCATCCCTTTCAGGATTTTAATCAGCATATCCATATCCTTATCGCTTAGGTCTTTACCGAGCATGTCTATCGATATTCTTGCCTTTTTGACTATATCATCTATAAGCCTATCATTGATGAGGCCTAGGAGGATCTCTCCTATAGTTCTTTTAGGAAAAGTTTCGGCAAGGTCCTTTATCCTTTTTCTCAAATCTTCTCTGCTGTAGGCTGGAAAGAGGTCTAGGCTTATCATAGGTTTTTGACTTTTCTTAAGACCTATACTTATCTCATTAGATAAATCCAAAATAGCCGTACCAGTTAGGCCGTAAGATTGAAAGATAACATCGTCTGTGGATTCCTTGATGAGCTTATCTCCTAGATAAAGACTAGCCTTTGCAGTGACCCTGGTCCCCTTGGCCTTTTTGGAAAGCTTCTCCCTTGTTTTGTAATTTGTTATTCCATAAGTTAAGTCCGTAATCTTTTGTTTATCCTTAATAATTTCAAAGACAGATCCATCAGAACCTGAGTTTTTGAGGGTGATTCCTCCACTTGCAAGGACTAGGATATCATATTTGTACTTATTCTTATCACTTTCAATTAACTTCTTTTCTAGGTCAATGCCAGTAATCTTCTCATTAAAGATGAATTTGCCCTTATCCTTGGCGGACAGATACAAGATATCCCTAACAGACCTTGCGGACATGGTAGCAGGATAGTTCCTCCCGCTTGGAAGGGACTTAGAATCTATGCCAAGCTTTCCGAAGTATTCTATAAGGTCAGAATTTCTGAAATAATCTAGGGCGTAAGTAGGAAAGTCGGGATTTTCTCCTTGGTAAAAGTCTCTAGAATAATTGAGATTGGTAAAGTTACATCTACCATTTCCTGTCGCAAGGAGCTTCCTGCCTGCCTCTTCATTAGAGTCGATTACTGTAACATCAAGACCTTCGGCGAAACTTGCGAAGGCAAGACCTGCTACTCCTGCTCCTATTACAAATACTTTCATATCCTAGCCAAGGCCTTCTTTATGGTTTCTCTCTCGCTGTAAGGAGTCTTCTCATTTCCATGATATTTCATAAAATTCTCCTCACCCTTGCCTAGAAGAAAGACATAATCACCAGGGCGAGCCTTCCTAAAGGCGTATTCCATAGCATCTGTCCTATCTTTTTTTATTACATAAGCTTGCTTGTAATCATCAAGTCCTACTATTATCTCCTCGTTGATGTGGTCTATATCATCAAACTTGGGATCATCTGTAGTAAGGACTGCGAAGGTGTCAAACTTACCACAAGCATTTCCTATAAGTCTCCTAAAATGAGCGTTCCTGTCCCCATTTATGCCAAAGACTGCAATTTTCTTGGCCCCTTCTGGGACTGACTCGAAAAGAGCTTCGTAGGCACGAGGAGTATGGGCGAAGTCTAGGATGATATTTATGCCCAAATCATTTTCTATATATTCAAATCTCGACTTAACTCCCTTAAATTTCTTGTAGGCAGCAGCGATTTCTTCCATGCTTGCCCCCATTTGGTTAAGGCAGGCGCAAGCTGCTAGGGTGTTGTAGATTTCATAATTTGCGATTTTTCTTATGACAAATTCACAGCCTTTAATCTTAAAGGAAATTTTTCCATCTTCTTTTCTAATATCTTCCGCCCTGTAGTCGGCGTTTTTCTCGTCTATAGCGAAAGTTACAGTATTTGAGAAAAGTTCCTTAGCTTTTTTCCCATAAGGATCGTCGATATTGGCTATGGTCGTCTTGGCATTTTCAAACAAAATCATCTTGGCCTTGAAGTAATTGTCCATAGTCTTGTGATAGTCCAAGTGCTCTTCGGATAGATTGGTAAATATACCGTAGGAAATATCTAGTCCGTAGAGTCTTTTCTGGTCAAGGCCATGGCTTGATGCCTCGAGAGCTAGGTGGTGGATGTTTTTATCAAGACACTTAGCAAGGATCCTATTTACCTCTGTGATATCTGGAGTTGTGTTTGATGTAGGGATAATCTCATCTCCTACCACTGCGTTATTTGTCCCTATACTTGCACTTTCCCCAAAGATTTCTCCCATGAGAAAGGAAATAAGCCTTGATGTAGTTGTCTTGCCATTTGAGCCAGTAACAGCTACAAGGTCCATTTTCTTTGATGGAAAATCGTAGATGAGATTAGATATTTGGGCGAGAGTTTTTCTTGGATCAGTTACTTTGATATAGGAGATCCCTTCTTCTCTTTTTATATCTGCTGTATGAATTATAAGGCTTGAGCCCTTTTCTATGGCAGATGCTATATAATCGTGCCCATCGCTAAGTGAGCCCTTGATGGCTACAAATATAGTTCCTTCATTTACCTTTCTCGAATCATTTGTAACTTGTTTAATAGCCTTATCATTTGCTTTTTTATAATCTATATAAGATATATGTGAAATAATATCTTCAAAACTTATCAAAATAATTTGTCCTTTCAATACTTGTTCTAAGTAAGTATTTTACCTTTGTAGGGGCAAAGTTTCATCAAGAAGGAATTTGAGAAATTGAATTTCCTTTTTACCAATAATTTGATAAAATATTCCTATAGAAAAGAGGTTAGAATGAAAAAAGATAAGTCGATAATTTATAAGGCAAGTCTCATCATAGGACTTGTGATCTTTGTAATATCCTTCACCTTTAGGTATTCCTACATAGATATCCTAGGCTTTGATAGGCCCCTAAAGCTAGCAAGTTTTATCCTTATGGCCCTAGGGCTTATTGGAAGTATAAGTGCCTTGATTGATGGAGTAAACAAGGACTTCGCCCATCCCATAATCCTCCTCCTTATCCTTAATGTAGTGATGGTCTTTACCTACCCAATCCTCCTTGGAGCAGAAACCTTCATCACCCATCCTACAAATCCCTACGAGGATAAGTCGCCTAATAAGGGAAACTCTACCAAGAGAAGATATGATGCTAGCTTTATCATAGAAGGTGAAATCTATTCTATGCCAGTTAGGCTAAAGGACTTCACAGACAGGGGATTTTCCTACAAAATAAAAGAAGATGAAGAAGGCAAAAAAGCTAATATTAGACGACTTGGAGAAAGCACTAAGAAAAAACCGACCTGGTTTACGGACGGAGAAGTAAAAGATGCCTTCAAGGAATTTTATCTCTTAGAAGCCTTTTTTGAAGAGTCTGATATTAGTGAAGAGACTCCAATTACTCACTTAAAGGCTTCTGTTATAAATAACAACAGAGACTTTGAGGTAATGGGTATCAAGCTTGAAGATTCCATAGATGATGTAGCGAAAAATTTCAAAGATAAAATAAAAGAAGATCCAGGAAATAAAGAAAATCCTAGCAAGAAATACTATCTAGAAACAAAAGATTCCTACAAAATTACCCTAACTTCCCTTAAGGGAGTGATCCAATCCATAGAAATTAGTAAAATTGATTAATAAAAATAAAGGAGCAAGCCAAATCCATGCTTACTCCTTTTAAATTAAATATTTAGTTTTGCTTCAATAGCTTCCTTGTCAAAGCCAACTATATCTTCTCCGTCGATATTAATAACTGGTACTCCCCTGTAGCCCTTGCTTACAAGGTAATCTACAGCGTCCTTGTCCTTGTCGACATTAAGTTCTGTAAATTCGATGCCTTTTTCGTTGAAATATTGTTTAGCTGCCTTACAGAAAACACATGTATTTGATGTATAAATTTTAATATCTGCCATATTCTCCTCCGTTCTCTCTATATATACCCATTAATTATAGGGTCTCAATGGTTTTTGTCAAATTTATAAAATCGTCCAAGGACAAGTTTTCTGCCCTCAGGTTATTTTTTATACCCAATTTATCGAAGGCTAATCTTAATTTTTCCTTTTCGCAAGCATCAGATAGGGAATTTAGGATAGTCTTTCTCCTCTTGTTAAAGCCTGCATGGACTAGGGCAAAAAGTTTCTTTTCATCTACATCGTCTCTGTATTTTCTAAGATTTAGCTTAAGGACAGTCGAGTCAATCTTAGGCTGAGGCATAAATACTGACTTAGGAACATTAGTAATCTTTTCTGCATCTGAGTAATATTTGATAAAGACAGAAAGAGAAGAGTAGTCCTTACTTTTCTCATCAGCAAGCATCCTATCAGCAACTTCCTTTTGAACCATGATGGTCATATCCCTACAAGGAAGGTCAGTTTCTATAAGTTTTTCTATGATAGGAGTCGTTATATAATAAGGGAGATTGCTTACTACTTTGAAGTCTTCTCCAGCAAACTCTTCTTCTATGATTCTTCCGAGGTCGGCCTTTAGGATATCCTCGTGAATTAGTTTAAAATTATCAAACTCTTCCATATTTTCTCCTATAATAGGAATAAGAGAGCTATCAATCTCGATTGCTACTACCTTCTTTGCAGTCTTTGCCATCTCATAGGTGATTGTTCCAATTCCCGGTCCGATTTCTAGGACGTTAGAAGAATCCACATCTGCTGCATCTACGATTTTTTCTACGAAATTCTTATCTATCAAGAAATTTTGGCCCAGAGATTTGGAAAATCTAAAGTTATATAGGTCTATTATGTCTTTTACAACTTTAGGTGAGTATAATTTTTTCATAAATTGTCTACCGCCCTTTCAAATTCTTCACGGCTTATACCAAAGGAGTTGAGCTTGGAAAGAAGTTGTTTGGAATTATAATAACCAATACCTAAAATATCTCCGAGCTTTTCCCTTCTCTCTTTAGAGCCTTTTCCAAAAGAGAGGTCGTTTTTTATCAAATCTGCCATGGTAAAAGTCTCTACTCTCTCCTTAGTCTCTGCCTTGGCCCTTCTTAGGGCTTCGATTATAACTTCTGGCTCTGCATTTTCAACACCGAGGTCGTTTTTCTTGATAGCCTTTTTCCTATCGATATAGGCATGCTTGGCATTTGGTATGTGCTTTGCAATCCTTGACCTAATCTTTTTGCCTGCATAGTCTGGGTCTGTTAGGATGATTATCCCACATCTTTTATCGACTTCCTTAAGTCTTTCGATTAGGTCTTTACCAAAAGCAAGGCCGTTTGTTGCAATCATCTCGCAGTCAACCGCTCTTTTGACATTTGATATATCATCTTTTCCTTCTACTACTATAGTTTCTTTTATCATAAGCCGAAAAATTCCTCTGCATTTTTGCTAGTTTTCTTTTCAAGTTTCTTAAGCTTCATTCCCCTAAGTTTAGCTATTTCTCTTGCAACTTCGATCACTTTTCTAGGATCATTTCTTAATCCCCTGTAAGGCTCTGGAGTAAGGTAGGGACTATCTGTTTCAAGCATTAGTCTATTGATATCGACATGACTTGCGGCAAGTTTTTCATTTTCTCCATTGGAAAAGGTAACGACTCCTCCAATTGAAATATAAAAGCCAAGGTCCATATACTTATCCAAAAGATCTAGACCTTCTGAAAAGCAATGGATTTGGACCTTAAGGTCCCTAAAGTCCTTTAGGATCTCGTAGGCATCTTCTCCCACATCTCTTGTATGAACTACTACAGGAAGGTCTAGCCTTCTCGCCATTTCTAATTGCTTGATAAAGACTTCTTTTTGCTCGTCCTTATTGTCATCTCTCCAGTAATAATCAAGGCCTATCTCGCCTATGGCTACAACTTTAGGATTTTGGGCAAGATTTTCTATTATTTCTAGGTCATTTTCATTCATCCTAGAGACTTCTTCAGGATGGATTCCTACTTGGGCGTAGAAATTAGAAAATTTACCCGCAAGCTCAACTGCCAATTTGGAATCTTTGACATTGCATCCTGGATTTATTACTGCCTTTACATTAAAATTTGACAGGTCTCTTAGTATAAAGAGCCTGTCATCATCAAAGGTCTCATCTGTAAGATGGGCATGAGTATCTATTAGGGCCATTAGCTTACCTTTGCTCCTGGCTTTAAGTCTTCTAGAGTTGATAGGAGGGATAGGTCATCATCAAAGTCTGCTGCAAGAAGCATGCCTTGAGATTCGATTCCACGCATCTTCCTTGGAGCGAGATTTCTTACGACGATTACATTTTTACCTAATAAATCTTCTGGAGCATACCATTTCTTGATACCAGAAACTATTGTTCTTGGCTCATCTTCTCCTATATCTACCTTAAAGACTAAGAGCTTGTCTGCATTCGGATGTTCCTTAGCTTCTAGGATCTTACCTACAACTAGGTCGACTTTGGTGAAGTCTTCGAAGTCTATATATTCTTCCTTAGATTCTTCATCTTCCTTCTTATTCTTATTAAGTCTTTTCTCTATAAGGGCACCATTTGCCTCATGAAGCTTAACAAGTTCCTTGTCTATGTCAAGTCTATCGAATAGATTAGCTCCCTTACTTACCCTAGCTCCTTCTTCAAGAAGGCCAAACTCTCCTGCTGATTCAAAGCCCTTATTATCAGTGCCGATTTTTTCTAGGATTGTTGCTGTTGTGTTTTTCATAACTGGCTCGATTAGTTGGGCTACTATTCTGATAGTTTCAGCGAGATTGTATAAGACTCTGTCTAGTCTTTCTTTATTAGCTTCGTCACGACCCAAGATCCATGGCTCAGTCTCGTCTACGTATTTGTTGGCACGACGAATTAGGGTCCAAACAGCTTCAAGGGCAGCGTTAAAGTTAAACTCATCCATTAGCTTGTTAAACTTAGTGTAAGTTTCTTCTGCAAGGGTGATGAGCTCATCATCAAAGCTATCTGATACTGTTCCCTTTCTTACTTCTCCTCCGTTATATTTAGCTATCATTGATGTAGTTCTTGATACTAGGTTACCTAGGTCATTTACTAGGTCAGAATTATATCTTTCCATGTATTTTCTAGCTGAGAAGTTGCCGTCAGATCCAAAGTTAAACTCACGTAGCATGTAGAATTTAAGGGCATCTACCCCATAAAGGTCTACGAGTGGTTCTGGATACATGATATTTCCCTTGGACTTACTCATCTTGTCATTGTCAAAAAGAATCCAACCATGGGCAAATACCTTCTCTGGAAGTGGAAGATCTAGGGCCATTAGTAGGGCTGGCCAGATTATTGTATGAAATCTTACTATATCTTTTCCGATTAGATGAACTCCAGCAGGCCAGTATCTTTCAAATTTAGCCTTATCATCTCCATAGCCTATGGCAGATAAGTAGCATGATAGGGCATCAATCCAAACATAGACAACGTGTTCATTATCAAAAGGCACATCAACTCCCCAATCGAAGGAATTTCTTGTAACAGATAGGTCAGAAAGTCCCTTGTCGATGAAGTTGTTTAGCATTTCCTTTTGCCTAAATTGTGGCTCCAAGAATTCTGGATGTTCTTTGAAAAGCTCTTTCAATCTGTCTGTATATTTGGAAAGTCTAAAGAAATAAGTTTCTTCTTCTTGATATTCTACTTCCCTACCGCAATCTGGGCAGTGGCCATCTTCTAATTGAGACTCAGTCCAGAAGGTCTCACAAGGTGTACAATAATATCCCTTATATTCTCCCTTGTAGATATCTCCCTTCTCGTAAAGTTTGGTAAAGATTTCAGCGACATCCTTTTCGTGTTGGTCTTCGGTTGACCTAATGAAGGTATCGTAGTCGATTTCAAGCTTTTTCCAAAGCTCTTTTGTCTCTTCCGCTATGATATCGACAAACTTTTGAGGACTAGTACCAGCATCTAGGGCTGTTCTCATGATCTTTTGTCCGTGTTCGTCTGTTCCTGTAGTTAAGTAGGCATCAAAGCCCTTTAAGTTTTTATATCTTTTGAGCACATCTGCTATGACTGATGTGTAAGTATTTCCGATATGCAAGTTTGAGTTTGGATAGTATATCGGTGTTGTAATGTAATAAGCTTTCTTCTCTGTCATAATAGTCCTTTCTTAATCTTACGATTATACTAGCTTTATGATACTTCAAATCATGCCAAAAATCATTTTTAGAAATTAATATTGTAAAAAACTTATCAAATTCATAATTATCTGGTATAATACGACAATATCGTATTTATTAGAAAATATGTTTATATTTACATAAAAATAAAAGGAGGAAAAATGGATTTTATTTTACGAGCAGCTGACTTTATGTGGGCAAACGTTATAGGGTATGTGCTTTTGGCAGTAGGACTCTACTATTCTCTAAGGCTAGGCTTTCCACAATTTAGACATGCACGCTTAATCAAAAAAGTTATCAAGAAGAATCTTAAGGCAAGCGACGGAGTAAGCGGATTCGCAGCCCTTGCCACAGCGGTAGGAGGACAGGTTGGAACAGGTTCTCTAGTAGGAGTGGCGACAGCCATAAGTCTAGGTGGACCTGGAGCGGTATTTTGGATGTGGATTACAGCGCTTTTGGGCATGGTAATCACATTTGCAGAAACTGTCCTAGGACAAATCTACAGGGTAAAGATCGAAGATGGGTCTTACAGGGGAGGACCAAGCTATTATGTGCAATTCGGTCTTAAATCTAGGTTTATGGGAATAGTCACAGCTTTCTTTTACATCTTGGGAGTGGGTCTTTGTATAGCCTTTATGCAATCAAACTCAATAAGCCAAGCCTTTACAGGAGTTGTTGATCTAAACCCAATTATTCCTGGAATCGCCGTTACCATAGCAGCCTTTATAATCACAATCGGTGGAGTTAAAAGACTTACTGACTTTTCGTCAAAAGTCGTTCCGGTAATGGCCCTTGCTTATATCATAGTAGTTTTAGTAATTATAATTACTCATATCAGCAAATTCCCAGCTGTTTTAGGAATGATTTTTACAAGTGCCTTTAAGCCTCAGGCAGCCCTCGGTGGAATGGTAGGACATACTGTAATGGATGCCTTTAGACAAGGTGTTGCTAGAGGACTTTTCTCAAACGATGCTGGAAATGGTATAGCAGGTATCATGCATGCAGCAGCAGACGTAGACCACCCAGCAGAGCAAGGATTTCTTGGAATGTTTGGTACCTTCGTTACTACAATCATAATTTGCTCCCTATCAGCCTTCGCCCTACTTTTAACAGGAGTTGTGGGAAACCCTGATAGTGGTGTAGGAATAAACCTCGTCCAAGACGCCTTCCAAAGCATCTTGGGAGTTCCTGGCAGATGGCTAGTGTTTTTCGCCATGCTAATGTTTGGCTTTACAACACTAATAGCAGACCTATTCTATGGTGAGAGTAATGTAAGGCTAATCTTTAAGGACAAATACAAAATCCCTCTTTGGATCTATAGGATTATCGCCTTCATCATGTTTTTGGTGGCAACTCAAATGGACCTTGAGCTCGTTTGGGGCTTTATAGATGTCTTTGTAGGAATAGTAGTCTTTATCAACGTTATAAGCTTATTCTTCCTATTTAAGGATGTAAAAGGAATCTTAGATGACTACCAAAATCAACTTAAAGAAGGAAAAGAAAATCCAGTTTGGAAAAGAGATAAAGAATATCATCTATAAGCTAAGGCAGGCCCTATCTATGTGGGGCTTGCTTTTAACTTTAAGACCGTGTATACTGTATACAGAATAAAACTTACAATGAAACCCAGTAGTTGTCCTTAGGGATAGCGAATTACACTTCATTTTGTTTAAGACCTGCCTAGAGTCTATCCTGGGCGCTGAGTATAAAAAAAGCTGGTACCGCATTAGTTGCGCTTTTATGCTCTTTTTTTGTACCTACTTTTAAGATATAGAAAGGATGTTAGATGAAATTTACTTACGAAAAAGAATATGACAATGTCTTCGATGAGCTTGTAGATCGTGGCTACTACGAACAAGCAACCAACGAGGAAGAACTTAAGAAATTACTAAAGGAAGAATCAGTTAAATTCTACTGTGGCTTCGATGCTACAGCAGATTCTCTAACCGTGGGCCATCTTATCCAAATTATGGTAATGATGCGTATGCAAAACTACGGCCACAGACCTGTTGCCCTTCTTGGTGGAGGAACTACCCTAATAGGAGACCCTTCAGGTAGGAGCGATATGAGAAAGGTCATGACAGAAGAGATGATCGATCACAATGCAGAATGCTTCTACAATCAATTCCAAAGATTCTTAGACTTCTCCGAAGGCGGAGCGACTATGCTAAACAACAAAGACTGGCTCCTTGACCTAAACTTCGTTGAGTTTTTAAGAGATGTGGGAAGCGAGTTCTTGGTTAATGAAATGATCAAAAAAGACGCCTACAAAAACAGAATGGCTGCAGGTGGTTTAACATTTTTCGAATTCTCCTACATGCTACTTCAATCTTACGACTTCCTTAAGATGTACAGGGAAGATGGGGTAAAGCTTGAAATGGGTGGATCTGACCAATGGTCCAACATCATAGGCGGAGTTGACCTAATCAAAAAGCACGAAAACGGCCAAGCTTACGGCATGACCTTCTCCCTCCTTACAACTGCAGATGGAGTGAAAATGGGTAAATCTCAAAAGGGAGCTGTTTGGCTAGATGAAAAGAAGACCAGCCCTTACGAAATGTACCAATACATGAGAAATGTGGATGATAGGGACGTGGAGAAATTCCTCCTCCAACTTACCTTCCTTCCAACAGAAGAATGCAGGAAGCTAGGCTCTGCGAAAGATGCAGCTGAAATCAACAAGGCCAAAGAAATTCTAGCCTACGAGGTAGTAAAACTCGTTCATGGCAAGGAAAAGGCAGATGAGGCAATAGCAGCAGCCAAGGCCCTCTTTACCGGAAAAGGCGACGAAAGCGCAATGCCAACAACTCAAATTGCAAAATCAGACCTACCAAAGGGACTTCTAATCCTAATGACTGAAACAGGTCTAACCAAATCAAATGGTGAAGCAAGAAGAATCATCAAGCAAGGTGGAGTTTCCATCAATGATGAGAAAGTAGCCGATCCAAGTATAGAAGTTACAGAAGACCTCTTCGAAGACGGAAGAATAATAATCAAAAAAGGTAAGAAAAACTTCCACAAAGTAGAACTTATCTAGATAAGAGCAGGCCTTGGGTCTGCTTTTTTAATAAGATAAGTACTAGAATATTTAACAAAAGGATAAAAATGACAGAAAAAGAAAAGATGCTAAAAGGCTTACTCTATGATGCAAATTATAACAAAGAGCTCTTGGCTGATAGATTAAAGGCCAAGGACCTTTGCTTTAAATACAATACGACTCTTCCCTCAGATGAGGAAAGCTTAAGAAAAATCATCGGTGAACTTAAGATTAAAACTAAGGGAAATTTCTTCCTTACCCCTCCCTTTTATTGTGACTATGGCTACAATATATCTGTGGGAGAGAATTTCTATGCCAATCATAATCTCATTATACTTGACGGAAACAGAGTAAGTTTTGGCGATAATGTATTTATCGCTCCTTCCTGCACCTTTTCTACAGCAGGCCATCCTCTCGACAAGGAAAGAAGAAATAAAGGCCTCGAATACGCCCACCCTATCACAGTAGGCGATGATGTGTGGTTTGGGGCAAATGTCACAGTCCTTCCTGGAGTTAAGATTGGTTCCAATGTAGTTATAGGAGCAGGAAGCCTTGTAAATAAAGACATCTCAGATAACTCTCTAGCCTTTGGCAATCCTTGCAAAGTAGTTAGGAAAATTACAGAGAAAGACATTGAGAATCTCTGGGAATATAAGGAAAATCATGATTTGGAAGAATAATTTTTCAAAAGAAAAATAGAATCATAATTATTTCGACATTTTATGAAATATACGAGTAGCTTCGCCTGCTCTCAGACTGTAGACAAAATCAAAATCACCCTTATTTCGACCAGGTAAATAGCCATTGAATTGGCTATTTACCCCTCTGACTAGTGCGAAAGCACGGAAAAGTTACTAAGTAACGAGTCAGAGTACGGAGTGAGTGGAGAAATCTAATGAGATCTCTCCGTGCGTTCGTTTCACTCTCACTAAAACATATCGCAACATATTAGTATATATGTCAATTTTTAAGTTTTAGGGTTAAATGTGCCAGTTAAGGCACATTTAACTAGTCGAGATAAGGGTAACTTAACGATAAAATAAATTTCGATTAAAGTTAGTTGTCTACACTCTAAGAGTAGCTTCGGCTGCTCTTTTTTTTTTGCATTTATAGTTAGATTAATATCTAATATAGGTCTATTGATATTAGATAATAATTGATCTATAATTAAATTAATCA
Source organism: Anaerococcus prevotii DSM 20548 (assembly GCF_000024105.1). Taxonomy (GTDB): domain Bacteria; phylum Bacillota; class Clostridia; order Tissierellales; family Peptoniphilaceae; genus Anaerococcus; species Anaerococcus prevotii. The sequence goes on from NC_013171.1 coordinate 1,652,131, forward strand.
AATTTATTTCTAATCTATTTATTAAACTTAGATATAAATCTAATAAAGGAGTCAGTATGAAAGAAAATCCAAACAAATTTAAGCTAATAAAAAAACCCCTTCTGATAAATGAAGCAGGGCTTGTGATCTATTATTATACAAATTGGCTAGCCGCCTCAAACAAAAACCAATACAGCTTTGACGCTTCCTGTCCCGGCTTTTCTTTTTCAAAAGATTGGCTTCTAATGTCTATCGAGGATGTCTTTGGTTTCGAGAAGGCTTATGTCGATTTTGTAAAGAAGGTTAAGGCTGAGTCTTTTCCCTACTTGGAAGACTTCTTCACCGAAGAAAATAAAGATATACTAAATCTTTTTTATATTTTTACCGAAAATGACGAAAATTATCTGCCCTTTTTTGCAGGGATCTTCCAAAATCTCAATATTTTTGACCTGGAAGATTTGACTTATGAATGTTTTAAGGAAGTCTATGACTTTCGCTTCCTAAGATATATGGGAATTGAAATAAGTGATGAAAATCATAAGGATCTAAAGAGTCTAATCGATTCTAAAAAGAAGATTCTTAAAAGAGATTTCCCATATCTTTTGTCTAAGCTTCCATATAAGGATGAGCTTTCTATGGATCTTGTGAGATCTTTTACCAATACTAGGTCCATCTACGATAGGCTCCTTCCTCTGCTTGATAAGCTTTGCGAGATAATAAAGGAAAATATCCCCTTAATTAAGAGTGATCTTAATAAGCATTTGGACCATCTAGCAGAAGATGACTTCAAGCTTATAAGAGATCTCAGTGATCAAGTGGGTATAAATCCTCTTCTAAAAAAAATAGAATCTCCCCTTAATGTTTATAGTCTTATCATGGCTCCTAATATGGAAATGATTCAATATATGTCAGAAGATATGGACTTTGCCTTTATAAAGTTTGGTATATTTGCAGATAAGGAGAAAAAGAATGTAGGGAAGTTAAAACTCTTAAGCCAGTACCTTAAGGTTTTGGGAGATCCTACTAGGATTGACATCTTGGATTTGCTTATGGAAAAGTCCTACTATTCTAAGGAGCTTTCCGACAAGCTTTTCATTACTCCTGCCACCCTCTCCTACCATCTAAGTCAACTCCATGTTTGTGGCTTTGTAGGTGCTTACATCGAAGGCAGGAGGACTTATTACTATTTGAGAAAGCCTGGCTTTAAGAAAATTATAGATGACCTTAATGATTTTTGTAAAAATATAAGGGAGGAAAATCATGAAAGTAAGGAATGAAAATCTGAGAGAAAATCTCGCCCAAAATCTCGATTCAGAAGAGAAGATAAAAGCCTATTTGAGGGCAAATAACTTATCTAATTTCAAGCTTTTACGTATTGCCTATAGCCCCTTTAGGGATAATTTAAAGATAAAACTTTCCTTGTTGATTTATCCCTTTGTAAATGGACTGATACCTATCTTACAAGCCTTTATCATGTACTTTTTGGTAGGGCTTATAAGTAAGGGGACGGACCTTAGGACTATGATCCTTGTAATCACAGCCTATAGCCTTATAATTTTCGCCTTTTCCTTGATTTCTAAGCAAATCGAACGTAGAACTTTTCCGACCTATATGGATACTAGGCTTAATTTCTTTGTAAGGGCTGCAGGAAGTATTATGAAGATGGATTATGGTCTTGGGGAAAATTCCCTCTTTATGGGAGAATTTACCAGGGGCTTTGAGCCATTTTCAAATAATAGCCAAGGGCTTGAGGGAATCTATCATGATATGTATCCACTCCTTTCAAGTATGGTTTCTTTTGTGGTAATTTCAGTAATTATGGCAAAGCTTAATCCCCTAATCTGTATTTTCGCCCTAATTTCCATCCTAATCCAACTTTTAATTAGAAATTATACTGATAAATACAGGCACGAGCATACAGGAGAGCTTAACAAGGTAAGAAGAAAAACTGCTTCCTTTTATAGCGAGGCAAGCGATTTTCGTTTTGCCAAGGATATTAGGATTTTCTCCTTCAAGGAAAGATTTATTGAAGGCTTTAAGCCCCTAGTAGCTGATGTAGTAAGAATCTCTAGAGTTTTCATCAAGCCTGAGATATTCTTATCTCCTATCCTTGCCATAGCCCTTGTTGGGATAGAGGCTATTTGTTTTTATTTCTTGACAGGAAAAATCATAACTCATGAGATAAGTCTAAAGGACCTTACCCTAATGATTACTTCTGTTGCAATCTTAAGCAGAGTCTCCCTTGCCCTTGTAACAAACCTTGCCCAAACTAGGGCCAATCTCATGTATGTAGGAGACGGCTTTGATATGATAAGAGATGACCTAGAATCAACTTGTGGAAATAAGAAGATTACAGGCTCTATGGCAATAGAATTTAAAAATGTGTCCTTTTCTTACCCTCTTTCTAGTAAAAAGGTCCTAGATGATCTCTCCTTTACTATAAAAGAAAGAGAGAAAGTCGCCATAGTTGGGGTAAATGGAGCTGGCAAATCTACCATAGTTTCCTTAATCCTAGGTCTATATAAGCCGACTCAAGGGGAGATTTTAATAAATGGAATAAATGCCAATGAGCTTGACCTTAAGGAAAGATTTAAGGCCTTTGCTACAGTCCTTCAAAATGTAGAGCCTCTTTCTGTATCTATAGCAGAAAATGTGGCAGGGACTTGTAAGAATATCGATAGGGAAAAAGTAATAGAAGCAATAAATAAGGCGGGCCTTTCCTACAAGCTCGACCAGCTTCCTAAGGGGATAGATACACAAATGACTAGAAATATCTACGAGGATGGAACGCTTTTTTCTGGAGGAGAAAACCAAAAGCTTGCCATAGCTCGTGCTATTTATAGGACAGATGCCAAAGCTCTTATCATGGATGAGCCAACAGCTGCCCTTGACGCCTTGGCTGAGGAGAAGATTTATAAGGATCTAGAAAATATAAGTCAAGGAAAGACTCTGATTTTTATCTCCCACAGGCTAGCTTCAACCAGGTTTTGCGATAAAATCATGCTTCTTGATGGCGGAAAGATAAGAGAGATGGGAAGTCACGAGGAGCTCTTAGCTAAAAACGGTCTCTATAAAGAAATGTACGAATCCCAAAGAAAATACTATAAGGAGGAAGATAATGAAAAATAAGTTAAAAGCCTTGTGGCTATTTGCCAAAATTATAGGAAGAAATGACCCCTTCTATCTAATAATTATCCTCCTCAATGCCCTAATCAATTCGGCTAAGAGCCTAGTAGATATCTTTGTGCCAATGATTTTCATCAATCAAATCACAAATCCCAAACCTATCCCTGATTTTATAAGACTTGTAAGTTTTATAGTTATAGGAAAAGTCCTCCTAGAAATAATAGCTAGGATATCTAGCAGGGAAGAATTTGTAAGGCGTCAGGGGATAAACGACTATCTAACCTTCGAGCTCGCCAAAAAAGCCATGGACTTATCCTACGAAAATATTGAAAATCCTCACACCTTAGACCTTAAAGAAAAGGCCAATGCTGCCATCAATATGGGATCAATACATAATCTCTTGTGGTGTTTAAGAGAAATAATAACGAGCCTATCAACAATGCTTGCTACAGCTATCATCATAGTAAATTTCTCCCCTTACCTAGTGGCTTTTTCCATAGGAATTTCTTTACTGATAATTGTAGCGAGCATCAAAGAATCCGCTTATATTAGAAAATTTGACTTGGAAATAGTGGATGTAAATAGGAGATTCTCCTACTATTTCTCTCTTATGGGTGGACCTAGTTTTCAAAAGGAAATAAGAGCCTATGACCTAGGAGACTTGATAAACTCAAAGGTCACCGGCTACCTTAGAAAGATGCTCAATGAATTTAACAAGAGATATGCCTACGAGGCCAACATTGGGGCTATCAAAGTTTTCTTAGAAACTATTCTAAGATTTATATCCTACACCTATGTGGCTATGAGGACTCTGTCAGCATCCTATGGCCCACAGATTACCTTCGGCGAGTTTTCCCTAATAATTTCTGCCAACGAAAACTTTATGAAGGCCTTCCAGGACATGTTTACTGAAACAGGCGACTTTATCCTAAGTCTAACCAACCTCATCCCCCTCTATGATTTCATAAATCTAGAAGGCTCTAGTGAAAGAAAGAATAAAAAGGCAGGGGACTTCGAAAGCCTTGAGTTTAGAAATGTAAGCTTTACCTATCCAGGAAGTGACAGGCAAATCCTCTATGACATTTCCTTTAAGATAGAAAGGGGCGAGAAAATATCCATAGTTGGAGTAAATAACGCTGGAAAGACAAGCCTTGTAAAATTAATAGGAAGATTTTATGAAATAGATAAGGGAGAGATTCTCTACAATGGAGAAAATATCAAAGATATCGATAAGAAATCTCTCTATAAAAAAGTGTCTGCTGTTTTCCAAGATTTTTCCATAATGCCTTTTACAATCAAGGAAAATATAATAGGAAATAAGGCCTATAAGAAGGAAAAAATAGATGAGATTCTAAAAGAGCTAGGTCTTGATAGAAAGATAGCTGATTTAGAATATGGACTCGACACCTATATGAACAAGGAAATTTACGAAAAAGCGACCGACCTATCCCTAGGTCAAAAGCAAAAGCTTGCCATAGCTAGATGCCTTTACCAAGATCCCGACCTAATCATATTAGATGAGCCGACAGCAAGTCTCGATCCCCTAGCAGAAGCTAAAATCTACGAAGAGTTTAACGAGATGACTAAAGGTAAAACTGTAATATTCATATCTCATAGGATGAGTTCATCAAGATTTACCGACAAAATCCTCCTCCTAGACGAAGGAAAAATAGCAGCCTACGATACCCACGAAAATCTAATGCAATACGACAACACCTACTCCAGACTATTTAAGTCCCAGGCTAAATACTATAAGTAAAACAATTCCCTCTAGGAATAGAAATCTAGAGGGATTTTGCTTTAAAAGAGACAAGTCTTTAACAAACTTACATGAAAGGATAAATATAGCCAAGCTCCATGGCCTTGTTGTAGGCTTCTACTATGTTTTTGGCTCCTAGTTTTTCATAGATATTTGCTATATGGTTGTAGAGGGTTCTCTCGCTTATGTAGAGTTTTTGAGCTATGTCCTTTTTCCTACTCCCCTTGATTAGCTCTTCTAGGACTTCTAGTTCCCTATTTGTTAGGGGATCTTTTATTGACTTTGTGCTTTCTTTTGACTTCCCTTGGTAGACATTTTTTATCATTCTTATTAAGTCGTCTCTTTCTATAGACTTGTTGATAAAATCTTTAACTCCTAGGCCAAAGGCAATATCCTTGTAGTTTGCAAGGTCATAGGAGGTCAGAACTATTATCTTTTCTTTAGGATTTTGGGACAAGATATTCCTAATTAGGTCAAGGCCTGTAATTTCTTCTTTTAGATTGATATCTATTAGCAAAATATCATACTTATCTTGGTCGATTCTTACTAAGAAATCATCTATATTAGAAATATAATCGCATACTTCTATAGTTTCTTCCTCTTCTAAAAGAATCTTAAGAGACTGGCCAAATATTTTATGATCGTCTAGTAATATTATTTTCATTTTCCCTTATCTCCAAAACCACTTCAGTAGTGAGTATATCTTTATTTATCTTGTAAGTAATGGCTCCCGAATTTGCCTCTAGCAAGAGTTTGACTAAGAAAACTCCTCTTTTGGAATTCTTAATAGAGGCAAAGTCCCCAGTACCTACTCCGTCGCTTTCTATTTCCATGACTAAAGAATCCTCCTTAGTATAAAGCTTGTAATTAATATAACTTGCCTGAGAATGTTTGTATATATTATTAATCAATTCCTTTGATATGATAGAAATTAGCCTTGTATTTTCTGGATCCTCTAGCAAATCACTTTCTATCGTTTTTGTAATTTTTATATCCTTATCCTTGTATAGGGAGGATATATTAGAAAAAACCGCCGATAGGGTGAGGTCTAGGTTGGCCTTTTCAAAAAGCGAAGACTGGTAGAATTTCATAATATTTCTAAGCTTTCCTTCAAGGTCAGATAGGATATCTCGAGCGTATCCTATGTCAGGATTCTTTAAGGAAAGATAGTTCCTACTAGCAAAGATATCCTGGATGATGTCATCGTGGATAGTCCTTGCAAATTCATCCCTTTCTTCTGCAAGATAGTGGGAAAGATAGTGGATCTTGTAGTTTTTCTCGTAGATATTCTCCTTCTCCCTTAGGAAGACTATAAAGAAAAACTCTATTAGCAAAAATACAATTTGCATAAACAAGTTAATTACTATGGTGTCTATATCAAATAGGTATATGACTATAAAGAAAAACACAATAAATCCACCAGTAAGCCTTTGGGCTGAAGCCCTTGATATTGGCAATATATTTATTTTTCTCGCAAGGTCTGTATCCATATATTTTTTAATAAATAGCAAGGTCGAACTTACGCTGATTAAGGCCAAGATAATTCTGTGATTTATGCCCTTGCATAAGATAAGTGATAGGGGGAGTAGGGATGATATTATAGCTAGGTTTGAATGTCTTTCTTGGATATCATCATTTGAAATCTCCGTATATATTAGGCCATATAGGATAAAAAACAGACTAATAGAAAAATAATTTATGATAGCTAAGTCATCAATCATTAGTTTATTTTTAAAAAGTATTCCCCAAAATATGAGGAGGAATATATGGCCTAAGGCAATTTTTTCTAATCTCTTTATCATATCTAATAGTAGCTAACTACAATCCTTTCTTTATTAGTTTTCTTGTACAAAAATACGATTATTGCAGATAAAATAAGAATCTTACTTATCAAATACAATTCTATCATATTTGTTAGCATGTAGGCTATTAGGGAGATCATCATGACTCCAATTGATAAGCCTATTAGTCGGATTTGGAGGGAATTTATTTTATTCATATTTGTCGTATGAAGGATTAGCAAAACTATTATTGTTGTGTAGAGCAGGCTAGTTAGTAAGAAGTTTAGAAGGACTCCCAGGCTTATACCAAGTCTAGATAAATTCAATATAAGGCTTGGAAGGACTATAATTAAGGTACCTAGATATATACTAAGGAGGTAATTGACTAAAATTTTCCCTATAGAAAGACCATTAGCAAGTAAAAATTCAATCCTTTTGCTAATCTTATCTGCTAACAAGGTATTTTTAGATAATTCCACCCCAAACATTACAAAAAGAATTAAGATTCCGTCGATTTTAATTATATTTATGACCTTATTTGTTTCGAAACCTCCCCCATCCCCTAAAAACAGAGCCATAAAGGAGCAGAATAGGGCCATAAGAGCCATCAATAAGGCATTTTTATCTAAAAGTTTTCTTAAATCGATGATTATTAAATTCATGACCATGACCCCTCTTTATTAATTACAGTTTCATTATTCATCTTCCTTAAGCTTCTCATAGAAGAAATTACAAATATCAATCCTAATCCTATATTTATTCCTATAATAATATAGACAAGATTTAGGTTATATGAGTCTATAAGTGATAGGATTTTCTCTGAAAATGTGCCTGTCATATAAATTAAAATTGTCGTTGTAAAGAAAACTATGTTTTTGAAAAACTTAAAGTTCTTTTGGGATAAGCTTATGATGTTAAAAAATAGGATTTCAAAATATGTCATTCCTATCATTGTAACAAAAATGCCTACAATCCACTTAAACTCCATCTTTAAATCTATTAGGACATAGGTTAGGAAAAACAAGATAAAGGGCACGATGGAAGAAAGTCTCCACATTTCTATCCCATAGGCTTTGATCAAATCCTTAATATCTATGCCTGATCCTAGGATAAATTCTATACGCTTGTTTACTTTATCCTTGACTGTTAAATTGACGACCATGGAATTGGACATGATTAGTGAAATTCCAAACATTAATACATATAACATTAATATAATATAATTATCTCCTCTAGAAGCAAAAATTCCCCTATATAGTAAGAAAACAAAGCCAAGAGAAAGCAAAGTAAATAATAATAAATTTAAAATAAAATCCTTGTCTTTAGATAAATAATACCTGCAAGCCCTATTAATATTCATCTTATCATTCATTTCCTGCCCTCCTCTATAAATAAATCTTCTAAGCTTTCTTCTCTTATGTCTGCCATATCCTTTGTAAAAAGTAGGTCTCCTGATTTTATCATTGAAACCTTATCAGCAATCTTTTCAATCTCAGCAAGGTCGTGGCTGGTAATAACTATAGTCTTAGCTTCTTCCTCTAATAATTTTATAAGCTTTCTAATCTCGACTCTCGATATTGGATCTACTCCACTTGTCACCTCATCTAGATAGATTATGTCCCTATTCATCATCACAATGATTAGTAGAGATAGTTTCCTCTTCATGCCCTTGGAATATGTAGCAACCTTCCTATCCAGATCCTTAGTAATATCTAGCAAGTCAGAATATTTTTCATAAGACTTTGCCTCATAGCCAAAATACAAGCCATATAATTTAATATTTTCAAGTCCCGTCTTATCCTCGTACAAATAGTCATTTTCTAGTAAGATTGCATGAGTTCCCCTAACATTTACCTCTCCACCATCTTTTTCATAAAGACCTGTCAGTATCCTAAGTAGGCTTGTCTTGCCAGACCCATTTGGACCGACTAGGGCATGAACCGTGTTGGCTTCAATTTCTAGGGAAAAATTATTGAAGAGCCTTTTGTTTTCAAAATTCTTGCTCATATTTTTAACTTCGATAACCTTCATATCTCTACTCCTTAGCTTAATATATTCTTCTAATCCTATTTTATAAGAAATAGTGAGCAAAAACATGAGTAAAAACTGCAAACTTGAACTAAAAAAGAGCGGTCATTACCGCTCCTTAATCTTAAGATTTTTTAGTTTTCGCTAGATCCATCTTCGCTAGACCCGTTAAAGGCATTTGTTATGGACTCAAATATCGATCTAAAGAATTCTACTATGGAATCCCATAGGCCGCTGTCTTTGGCTTCTTGGGCAACCTTATCTATATTATCCTTGTTATCTTCATAGAACTTGCCGGCCTTACTTGTGATATCTCCTGCAAGTTTTGTGAGATTTTCCCTAACTTCGGCGCTATCTATGGCAGAAGTTGTTTGGTAATTTTCAAAGTAATTAACTAGGATTTGGATGTTGTTATTTGATAATACATTGTCCATATTTACATTATTTAGGGCATCCCTGATGTAGATTGCTATCTGATCTGCGGATGCATTCTCGCCATTTTCTTTCTTGTAATCGCTAAGTTTTTGTTTTACTTCAATTACTACTGTATCGAGCTTATCGGTATCGAAGTTTTCTTTTCCTTGGTTTTCTTTTGCAACTTCGCTTACTGTCTCAAGCTCTTCTTGGGCTGTTTGAGTCCTTTGAGTGTCAAGGTCCACTCCTCGCATTTCTTCAGATTTGTAGACTCCGACTAGGGCAGACTCTCCAGTAACAGGTCTTGGGCTTGCTACTATTATATCCGCATTACTTATGCCTGCTGTGATTGCAGCATTAGTGTATTGACCTTCTGTAATCTCCGTAATATTTCCTGGTGTCTTGATCTTTACAGAAATTCCCTTAGCCTTGGTAGATCTTTTGACTAGGACTGAAGATATCATGTTAGAATCTGCTGTTCCGTAGCCTAGATATTTTTCTAAATCACTTCCATCAACATAGGAAATATTAGAATCTTCCCTAACTCCCATAGACTTATTTACTGTAGCCTTCTCATCTTCTGTTAGGGCTACTCCATAGATTACGTCGTCCTTTTTGGGATCAAAGTCACTTGCCATAGCAAGATTTGGGAGAAGGATTATAAGGGACATAAGCCCTGCTAGAATTTTCTTAAACATATTATTACCTATAGGCTTTCAATCTTTTCTATAATTGGACTTAACTCTTTCATATCTATATCTTCTGCAAGACCTGAGTCGATTTTTTCTGCTATTTGTGGGTCGATTGGAAGCTTGGCTAGGGTGTCTATGTCGTATTTTTCTGCTACTTCATCTAGCCTACTCTTACCGAATATCTCGTGCTTACTTCCACAATCTGGACATTCGAAATAAGACATATTCTCAACCATACCTATGACTTTCTTGCCCATCATCTTAGCCATCTTGATAGACTTTTCTACAACCATCTCTACTAGGCCTTGTGGTGTCGCTACTGCAACTACGCCATCTATTGGTAGGGATTGGAAGACTGTAAGTGGTACGTCAGCAGTTCCTGGAGGCATATCCACTATCATATAATCGATCTCTCCCCAGTCTACATCTGTATAGAATTGTTTTAGGACATTGGTCACGATTGATGATCTCCAAACAACTGGGTCAGTCTTTTGGCGTAAAATCATGTTTACAGAAATTAGCCTTATTCCGTCACGGGTGATAGCAGGATACATGAGTCCTTCCTTGGTTCCCCTAACTGGCTCATCTATACCAAAGGCTTCTGCCATGGAAGGCCCTGTGATATCAGCATCAAATACTGCAACCTTGTAGCCTTTCTTGCTAAGGCTTGAGGCAAGGAGAGAGGATACTGAAGACTTACCAACTCCTCCCTTACCACTCATTACAGCTATGACCTTACCCACAGAAGAGCCTTCGTGAAGCTTGATTTTGAATTTATCTAAATTTATATTTTTCTTTTGCATATAATCTCCTTTTCTTAGCATCTGATATTTCCTCAGATGTAGGATTATTATACTTTTAAATTATCATATGTTAAGTTAAATAAATTAGTCTTCTTAGATAGAATTAAGCTACTTGTACTTAGACTAATGAGACAATCTTAATTAAAAATCAATCTTCATATCTCCATCCTTGATCAGCCCCTTATTTTTCATTAGCCTATAAATTATATAAGAAAGGATGGCTGGAAGGATTATGTGAAGGAGAATTACCTTAAATATCGCACTAATTCCCATGGCATTAATCGTTCCGATTTGTCCTACTAGACCACTTGTACCCATTCCTGAACCTAGAGGAGTGTTTTTCATCTTAAAGACTAGGGTCCCGATTGGAGCAAGAATGGCACTTGCAAGGGTTGGCGGAAGCCAAATCCAAGGGTTCTTGATTATATTTGGTACCTGAAACATGCTAGTCCCCAGCCCTTGGGCGAGAAGTCCCTCCAAGCCATTATCCTTGTAGGAAATTACAGCAAAACCAATCATTTGGGCACAACAACCGACTGTGGCCGCTCCTCCTGCAAGGCCTTCTAGACTAAGCATCATACAAATTGCCGCAGATGAGATCGGTAGGGTAAGGGCCATACCAATAGTAAATGCGACTACAATTCCCATAAAAAATGGTCTAAGCTCGGTCGCCTTCATGATAAATAATCCTATTGCCTTCATAAAACTAGCTACATAAGGTCCTATCAAATCACCCACCAAAATCCCTACTATAATCGTGACACTGGGAGTAATTATTATATCAAGCTTGGTAGATTTTGAGACAAGCTTACCAAACTCAACTCCAAAAATCGTGGCAAGGAAAACTCCCACAGGCCCTCCCAGCTCATAGGCTCCGAGTCCTACAATAGTAGAAGCAAAAAGGACAAGCTTGGGTGCATTAAGACTTGCGGCAATAGCAACTGCAATAGCTGCTCCACTAGCAGAGTTTGCCAAAGGCCATAGCCTATCTGTAAGATATGGTATATGTAAGCTTTGACCTAGACTATTTAGGATAGTCCCAACCAAAAGAGAGGCAAAAAGACCAAAGGCCATAGCTCCCAAAGCATCAATAAAATAAGTTCTCCAGGATAAATTTATCCCCTTTTTTCTTAAAAATTCCATAATATCCTCCAAAATATTTTCAAATAATATTGTAACACAAATTTATTCTATTGTATATACAGTGGCAAATATTTTGGAGTTTAGTATTATTTTTAGGCTCTGACTAATTTGCAATTATTAGAGTATAAGTCAAATATAATAAGCTGAATCATATTGTTTTTGTTTATGCTATACTTGTTCGGGTAACAAGGTAAAGTAAGGATTTAAATTAATCAGTAGGATATTATTAGAGGTTATAGATTAATATGATTAAGAAATCAAATTTATTACCATATATTTTTATGATAGCTTCAAGTGTAGGCTATTATAGTAATATTGGGAGAGAAGATTCATTATTTTATTTTTGGATTACCATATTTGTAGTATCATTAATACTTTTAATAGTAAATAATAAGGATTTATTTAAAAAATATAAATCTAATATTGTATACTATGATATGTTGTTTGTTCTAGGAGTAATATTCATACCACGCATAAACTTACCTTATGGGGCTTCTAGATTAATTATGGCTATTTTAGGAGTTATATATGCACTTTTAATTAGTCGAAAGAAAAATTGTCTTAAATAATAATGAGCAAAGGTAGATTATTTTAAATGAGCTGAACCCCAAAATCTGAAAAACGGATGGAGGGGTTTTTAGTATGCCAAAACATACACAAGAATTTTTAAAAAATTTAGTTCTAAAATTACAGAATTTATAAGTTGGCATTTACACAAAAAATTTGACAGTACCCTTTTTTAGACTCTTACTAATTTGTATTTATTAGAGTGTAAGTTAAATATAATAGACCGAATCATATTGTTTTTGTTTATTCTATATTAACTCGGGTAATAAGCTAAAGTAAGGTTTTTAATAAGACGAGTCTTATTAAAAATGAAATTAAGGAAAGTTACTTTATTAGCTTCACTTGTCTTACCTGCTCCTACCTTAGCAAACCAGCTTTTGATGCTAAAACTAAAGAAGAGAGTTTACAGTCTAAGCTTTTTTAAAATGAAATAAAGGAAAAGTAATGAAATCTAAATTTACTTATTTTATAACATTTCTAATTGCCTTGTTCAATTTGATTTTCTTTGTTAGGCTTGCTTTTAAAGAAAAAAGATATCAAGTAGTGGAAAATAAGTTTAAGAAATTTATGTATATATCGGGCTTAATTTTGGGAATGGCATGTTCATTCTTAGTTATGTATATTGAAATATCTTATATATTTAAATAATTTTTTAAAAGTAAAAACAGGAACGATATGGATTATAATTCATGCTCTTCATGTTTTCTATCCTTATAAATAAATAAGGTAAATGGGTATATATGTATACAGCGCAAACTTATAAATTTTATAGAAATTACAAAACCAGAGCTATAAAGCTTGTAAAAATGATTCCTTAAGTTCAACAAGTTGCTAATGTAATTACTAAAGGATGGGCTGATTCAATAGCTAGAGGACCGGCTTATTTTGGAGGGAGATAAAAAATAATCAATGAAAAATAAAGAAAAGAAAAGAAATTTTCTAAATAAGATGGATGATATTTATAATGATAAAAATATACACTTATCTGAAAAAACAAAAAAAGAAATTTTAAAACAAACTAAAGATTTAGTTGATAATAAAACCAATATAAATTACGCATCTTATCATCTCTATCCTCTTATTAAGAATGAATCTTATGATAATGAATCTGAAAATTTAGATGAATTTTTAAAGCTTATTCTTAAATATAGATGGAAAAGTTATTTTGGAATGATACTAGGTTCTGCGTTTTCTGGTTTTAGATAATTTGAATTAAAAAGGAGAGGGAATGTGACCTGAACCCCTAAAATTCAGAAAACGGATGGAGGGGTTTTTAGTATGCCAAAATACTCAAAAGAATTTTTAAAAAATTAGTAAAAAATTACAAAATTTTTAAGTTAGAGTTTATACAAAAAATTTGACAATACCTTCAACTTTATTAAGAATTATTAATCTTGATTTCCAATTAATTTACTAATAATATTGTATGCTTCGATATGGCCTAGATTTTTTAAATCATTCAGACACTCTATTGCTTCTAATTTTTTACCATCATCAACTAGTTTAATTATTCTTTCTATATCTTCATCAGATAAATCTAATTTTTTCAAAGTTTTATAATCGACATTGCCATCCATTTCTGATATTATTTTACTTAAATTATCTACTTTCTTTGACAAGATATTATATTTATCTCTTAGATAAACACCTTGTGCAATAAACATGATTATTAATACAGCATCAGCTATTGCTCTAATTTTATTATCCATAGCCCCCCTATTTATTATTTAATTAACACCTTTAATTAAAAATTACCCGAAATTACATATTGTTAAAACTAAATTAAGTTGAATTAAATATATTTTTAAATAATAATTATTTTACATAGGTATTTAAAGAAGATAAATAGGGCATAGGCTTTTTGCTAATAGGATTTTCTTATAGGCCCTAGTCTATTAGTATCCCCTTTTCCCTAAGCTTATCCTCTATACTTTCTTTGGCGAAGTCATTATCCACCCTTATGGTGTGATAGTGGATATTTTCTGTTAGATTTTTTAGGGGAGTTGATTCGTCTATTGATTTGATAAAGACATCTACGCCCTTTCTTGATTTGATATTTAGCTCTTTCTTGATAAGTCCATAGGTCTTGTGGTTGATGAAGACATCTAGGATTTCTCCTCCCCTATCTACTATGATGTTTAGCTCATCTCCTATTTCTTCGTCCCTGTGGGAGCATTTTATGATAAATTGTATCTTCGAAGACTGGCTTAGCCAGTATCCCTTGTTGTTTGATTTTATCTGATAGCCACTTGCCTTAAGGATAGAGATATCCTTGACTATAACCTGGCGACTTAGGCCGAATTTCTCTGCTAAGCTTCCTCCAGATATGGGGCTGGTCCTATCTTGTAAGATTCTTATAATTTCTAGTTGTCTGTCTTTGATATTCATATTAACCTCTATATCACTTTACCCCAAAAATAAATTTGACATTATATTTTTTTGAGTGTAATATATAAGCAACAACAGTGATAAGAGGAGTAACCAAAGATTTTAGAATAAAGAGAATCCTAGCTGGTGTGAATGGAGATTTTAAATTTTGGTGAAAAAAGCCTTTGAGTTTTGTCGGGGATATTTGATCTGACAGCGGGACTTGCCCGTTATAGCAAGAGAGTATGATTGTACTTATTGAGTAGCTTTTCGTGAGATGAGCTAAAATTAAGGTGGTAACGCGAATTTTCGTCCTTATTGCTTCCGTTTGGAGCAGTAAGGACTTTTATTTTACAATCAAATTTATTAAGAAAGGAATTATTATGAAAAAGCTAGTAAAGATTATCCTTGCACTTATCCTAATCATTACGCCCCTTGGCCAGGTTAATGCAAGCGAAGAAGACACATTCAGAGTGGGTATGGAAGTAAACTACGCTCCCTTTAACTTCTCTGAAGTAAGTGATGAAAATGGAGGCTATCCTGTAGCCAACTCCCCGGGCGAATATGCCAACGGTTATGACGTCCAATTTGCCAAGAAGATCGCCGATGGTCTAGGCAAGAAGCTTGAAATCTACAAGATCGAATGGGACGGACTAATTCCTGCCCTAACTAGTGGCAAGATCGATGCAATAGTAGCTGGTATGAGCCCAACCGCTGAAAGGCTAGAGCAAATCGACTTTTCTGTTCCCTACTACCATGCCAAGATGGTTGTAGTTACCCAAAAGGACTCAAAGTATGAGGATGCTAAGTCCATTAACGACTTCGAAGGAGCAAAGATTACCGCCCAACTAGGGACCTTCCATGTAGCTATGATAGATCAAATGGCAGGTGTTAACAAACAAGAGTCCATGGACTCCTTCCCTACAATGATTGCTGCTGCAAATGCTGGGACTATTGATGGATATATCTCAGAGGAGGCTGGAGCTGAATCTGCTGTGGCTGCCAACCCAAAGCTTACTTATGTAACTTTTGATGAAGCTAATGGCTTTGAGACTAAGGATGAAGATACAACAGTAGGAGTAGGGATTGCCAAAAATTCTCCTCTTACAGAAGAAGTGAACAAGGTTCTTTCATCTATGGATATAGAAAAGGAACAAGAAGAGATTATGGGAGTAATGACCAAGCTTACTGCAGATGAGGAAGAAAGCGCAGGCTTTATCGATGAAGTTAAATCGATTTGGGCGACCTACTCTACTCTTTTCCTAAAGGGTGTAGTTAATACCCTAATCATAGCCATAGTTTCTACAATCCTAGGTTTCCTCTTAGGCCTTTTGGTTGCAGTTATTAGGGGAATGGAAGTCAAAAAGACAGATAATGCCTTTACCTACTATCTCCACAAAATAATCAACTGGATCTTGGGAGCTTATGTTGAAATATTTAGGGGAACCCCAATGATGGTTCAATCTGTAATCATCTTCTACGGACTTAAGCAATATTTCGATATAGACCTATCGACTATGTTTGCAGCAATCCTTATCGTTTCAATCAACACAGGAGCCTACCTATCTGAGGTAGTCCGTGGAGGAATCAATTCGATTGACAAGGGACAATTTGAAGCCTGCAAGGCTATAGGCATGACCCATTTCCAAACTATGGTTCACGTAATCCTACCTCAAACAATCCTTACAATTCTTCCTTCTATTGGAAACGAGTTTGTAATAAATATCAAGGATACATCAGTCCTTAACGTAATTTCTGTAACAGAGCTATTCTTTATGAGTAAGTCTGTCGCAGGATCAACCTACCAATACTTCCCAACCTACTTGATAACAGCAGTGATTTATTTCGTCCTAACCTTCACTATTACGAGAATCCTTCTTGTCCTTGAAAGAAGATTTAGGGATACTGACTTTATCATGGAATCATCAACAGGAGCAAACAATGTCTGAGATAATTAGAGTAAACAATTTAGAGAAAAAATTCGGGGACAACCTAGTCCTTAAGGATATAAATATGGCGGTAAATGAAGGAGAAGTAGTCTCTATCATAGGATCTTCTGGATCTGGTAAGTCGACCCTCCTTCGCTGCCTTAACCTCTTAGAATCTCCTACAAGTGGAAAAATTCTCTACAGGGGCGACAACATCCTAGACCATAAGTTCGACCAAAGAAAATACAGGTCTAGGGTCGGCATGGTATTTCAAAACTTCAATCTCTTTGCCAACAAGACCGTCCTTGAAAACTGTATGCTAGGTCAAATCAAAGTCCTAGGCAGAAATCACAAGGAAGCTGAAGAAATTTCTAGAAAATACCTAGAAAGCGTTAATATGCAAAACTATGTCAACGCCAAGCCTAGCCAAATCTCCGGTGGTCAGCAACAAAGGGTAGCCATAGCCCGTGCCCTTTGCATGAACCCTGACCTCCTACTTTTCGATGAGCCAACAAGTGCCCTAGACCCAGAGACAGTAGGCGAGGTCCTAGATGTAATGACCAAGCTTGCAAAAAGCGGGATGACTATGATTGTAGTAACCCACGAGATGGACTTTGCAAGAGATGTATCTAGCAGGGTCTTGTTCATGAACAAGGGAATCATCCTAGAAGACGGCACTCCAGAAAAAATATTTACAAACCCAGACCACGATAGGACCAAGGAGTTCCTAAAGAGATTTTTGGGAGAAAATTAAATTATTAAGTTTAAAAATGTGATAATAAGCGGAGGATTAGATTAAAGATCAGATCTTCTGCTTTTTACTTACAAATTTTTCACTTATCTTTTATTTTTTGCCTTCCTAACTAGTACAATAATTTTATCAAAAACTTATTTAGTAAAGGAGTTTAGATGATAGATAAATATATAAATCATATTAGGGGGATAGTAAAGTTTGATGGAGTAGATCCTGATGAGTTAGAAATAATGGTTAAAGATAATAAAATTATATTTTTATACGAGAGCCACTTTTCCCTAATAAGTATGAGCCTATTAAATTTCCTAGGCAAGGAAGGTATAAAATTTGATTTTGTTCTCGGTGCCAACTCTGAGGAAGACTTTGCAAAAGATAAAATAAATAGCATACAGATTACTGTTAATATCGGGGAACTAAGCAAAATGAATAACTACTTGATTGATTTTAAGGACCTTGATTAGTAAAATTATTTTCTATAAGTATCTCTCAATTAAAATATTCGACTAGAAGCTAAGGGCAGGATTTAACATTTCCCGCCCTTTTGTTTTCCTAGTTACTAGAATAATATTATTTATTAAATATTATATTTAGGATTTTTCAATAACTTCTTGTAGGTCTTATCTGTAAGTATGGCTCCAAGGGGAGCGGTGTAGAGGATTGCTATTACTGATATGGCAAGGATTAACTTACCGCTTGCAATCCCGTATCCTAGAGCGACCGGTCCTATGGCTGCTTGGACTGTGGCCTTTGGTAGGTAGGCGAAGCCTGAGAATATCTTCTCAGATTTTTCAAGATTTGAAGGAAGAAGAGCCAAATATACTCCAAGCATCCTAAATATTAGTCCTCCTGTGATTAATAGAAGGGCTGGTAGGATTTCTTCTCCTATTATGGAAAGGTCTACCGTAATTCCCACTAGGACAAAGAGGAAGATCTCAAAAAGTTCCCAAAGGCTTCCATAAACATCCAAAAGCTCATCTGCAAGGTCTTGGTCGAGCTTTTTAATCGTCATAGTCGTAGAAATAATAGCCACAAGGCCAGAGAAGGCTATATAGCCCTTAGCCAAATCTTCTATCTCCAAGATGAAAAATGATAGACCCATAAGGACTATTACCTTATAAATTTTGCCCAAATTTATTTTTGAATAAATTATATCAAGGATATATCCTAGTATGATTCCAAAAAGAATTCCTGTAATAATTGATATAGGAATATTTAGAAAACTTCCCATAGAGGCTTGACCTCCTAACTTTAGATTGATAAAAACCGTAAAAAATACTATGGTGTAGACATCATCTATGGAAGAGCCTGCAAGGATTATCTCGGGGATTTTCTTATCTTCTCCATAGCCTTCTTCTATAAGCCTTATCATCCTTGGCACAACTATGGCAGGAGATACTGCCGCAAGGACAGCTCCAAGGATGGCACTGTCGATATAGGGAAGGTTAAAGATTTTATTTGCAAGAAATGTTATAGCGACCATCTCAAAACTTGCTGGAAGGAAGGTCATTAGAATTGCAGGAAGACCGACCTCCCTTAATCTATCAAAAGATAGGCTAAGGCCAGCTCTCGATAGGATTACAACTAGGGCAATCTGCCTTAAGTCCTTTGAAAGAGCTCCTATATCTCCTTTTACTAGTCCCAAGAGATTGGGGCTTATGATGATTCCTGCTAGAAGCATACCCAAGATGGGGGCGAGTTTGATTTTTGAAAAAAGCTTAGAGCCGATAAGACCTGCTATCATTATAAGTCCGACATTTGTTAACATTTTTCCTCCTAAAAAAGCTGATGGCCCTACAATCAAGTAGAAGTCATCAGCTTATAGCGTTTATTTTACAGGGAAGAACTTCATTTCCCTAAATTTATTTTACTTTTTATTTACCCTTATTCAACTAGGGCACCCTTTTTAGCGAGCCTATCTGCCCAGTCGTTGTACTTATCGTTGGAATGTCCCTTGACCTTGACAAAGCCTATCTTTAGGCTCTTTCTCGCTTCTTTTACAAAGTTTTTGTAAGAGATAGTAAGTGCGTTATTGGCCTTCCATTCGTCATTGGCCCAGGAGGAAATTCCCTGGTAGTCGTGATAGATTATTATTTTTTCTCTTTTTTCTTCCAGGGCCTTTTTTATAGCAAGCTCACTTGCCCTGACCTCTCCTGCTACATTCCTGTGCTTGTAAAAGTCATCTGTGTAGGATTCGTAGAGCTCTTCTTCTCCGTCCTTACTTATGTAGACAACCCCTGCCCCGTAGATCTTCTCCTTAAGATTATAAGACCCATCCACATAGGCTATTATTGTTTCATCGTCTACTTCAATCGTCTCTTTTCTATCTTCCATAAAGGCTATAGCATCTTCCTTTTTCTTAAAGGACTTGTAGCTCGCATTGGAAAATCCCTTTACTTCCTTAAGGCAAGAATCCCAGGATGTGTATATCCCAGGATTCCTTCCCCTTTTTACTGCGTAATATTTCATAAGCTTTCCTTATTGGCCCAGTAGGTTACAGAGCCTGGACCTACAGTGAATACTCCATTTCCATTTTCATCAATTGTGATGTCCTCGTTTTTGCCAGAAAGGTCCACATAAGTCGCTCCTGCCTCGCTCTCTCCTACAAACATTTGCTTTTCAGCCATGTCTTTGATTGAAATTAGAACAGCAAGTGGCTTATGGTCTTCGTCTCCTCTTCTGACCCAACCTATAACTGAAGGGTCGTCGAAGTAATTGTCTTCCTCGCCGTAATTATAATTTTTCCTAACCTTAAGCATATTGTTTATTAGATCGTATTTGGCCTCTGTCTTTACCTCTCCTATTAGTCCATAATAGTCTCCTGCGAAGATACATGGATAGCCGTCTTTTCTGAATAGGATCATGGCATAGGCAATCTCCTTAAACCAATCCTCAACCCAGGAGTCTAGAGACTGGCCTGGTTGGCTGTCGTGGTTATCTACAAAGGTCACAGCTTGGGCAGGGAAGTCTGCCACGATTGTATTATCGAAGATCTTTCTCATGTCGTAGTTACCCATGGACTTGCTTGCTTCCTGCATATGAAAATGTAGGGGAACATCGAATAAATCTATGTTATAGTCTGTAGTTTCGAGATATTTGGCGATTTCTTCCTTGTTATATTGCCAGAATTCTCCAAAGAGATAGAAGTTCTCCACGCCCTTTTCATTTATTATATGGTCTGATAGGTCGTGGATGAAGTTAGATGAGATATGCTTTAGGGCGTCGTATCTGAAGCCATCGACCTTGGTCTCGTCGATAAACCAGTCGGCCCATTTGAAAATCTCTTCCCTTACTTCCGGGTGGTCGTGGTCGATGTCACAATTCATCAGATAATCGAAATTGCCCTTCTCTCCTGATACATCCTCTTCCCAATATTTTCCGTCTCCTAGGATTCTAAATATAGCCGAAGTATCACTTTTTACGTCATAGTCCACACCTGAGAAATGATAATAGTGCCAAACCATGTCGGAATACTTACCAGCCCTTCCCTTAAAGTCAAAGCCGGTCCAGGCTTCTATGTCCATCTCTCCTGAGACGTCTTTTTCTCTGTTGTTTTGATCAACCATTACTGCCTTAAATTCTTCTGTAAAGTCAGCATTTCCCTTATGGTTTAGGACCACATCGGCATAGCATTTGATCCCAGCATCTTGTAGGGACTTTATAGCGTCAAGGAGCTCTTCCTTGGTTCCGTATTTGGTTCTTATAGTTCCCTTTTGGTCAAACTCTCCAAGATCCCAGAGGTCGTAGACACCGTAGCCTACGTCCATATCGCTTCCTCCCTTAGTCATAGGTGGAAGCCACAAGCCATCAATACCATTTTCCTTTAGGGTCTTGGCATCTTTTTTTAGTTTCTTATAAAAGTCTCCCGATCCGTCTGTGTCCCACTCGAAAGACTGCATCATGACTTCATTGGCCATACTTACTCCTTACAAATATCAATTGACTTACTAGCACCAATCCTACTAGCTCCAGCTTCAATCATATCCATGGCTTCTTTTCTAGTATGGATTCCGCCACTTGCCTTAACTTCTAGCCTATCTCCTACTGTTTCCTTCATAAGTTTTACGTCAGAGACTAAAGCTCCTCCCGTAGAAAATCCTGTAGAAGTCTTTACAAAATCAGCTCCAGCTTCCTCAGCTAGCTCACAGGCCTTAATCTTTTCCTCGTCTGTTAATAGGCAAGTTTCAATGATTACCTTAAGGATTCTATCTCCTATAGCTTCCTTACAAGCTCTTATATCATCTAGGACATAGGCATAATCTTTATCCTTAAGTCTTCCGATTGGAATTACCATATCGATCTCGCTTGCCCCGTCTTCTACGGCGCATTTTGCCTCATAGGCCTTGGCCCTTGTAGCCATTGCTCCTAGTGGAAAGCCAACTACTGCAGCGATTCTTACGTCTTTATTGTAGGCTTTGATATCCTTAACGTAGGTAGAGTTTACACATACACTGTAGAAATCATTTGCGATAGCTTCATCGACAAGGGTTTTTATCTCGGAAATTTGTGCTTCTGGCTTTAAATTAGTGTGGTCTATATATGAATTTAGTTTTTTCATTATTTCTCCTTATATTCGATTTGGACAAGACTAAGGTCATCTTCCTGCTTGCCCCAGGTAAAGTTTTTAATATCTGTGTAGCTTTTTTCTAGGTCGTGGTAAGATGCAAAATTTTCCCTTAGTCTCTCAAGTCCATACTCACATCTTTTCTCATCCTTCGTCTCTATGGCCCCATCGGAAAATAGTAGAAGCCTATCTCCATTTTCCAATTCTATCATCTTTTCGTCATAATTATCTGGCTCTATAATATTTGAAATCATCCTGCCGCTTGCCAAAAGGTAAGTTACCTCATCATTGCTTTTAGAATACCAAAGGGGAGGACAGTTGTGACCAGCATTGGAAAATGTTAGGGAATCTTTTCCCACATCAAATATTCCAAGCCAAGCTGTAAAATATTGACTTGACTCCATGCCAAGTTTTGCGAACTTCTCCCTTAATTTAAATAAAATCTCTGATGGGGAATAGTCAGGGTGTTTGTCGAGAATGGCATTCATAGTGACCTTGATAAACATAGTCATTATCGAAGCCTTAACCCCATGGCCCATAATATCTGCAATGTAGAGGGCATATTTTCCTTCTTTAATCTTGATTAGGTCGAAGAAGTCCCCAGAAAGTTCATCACTAGGTATATACTTACTCTTCAAGCTAAGCTTGCCATAGGCCTTGTCCCTAGGAAGGATGTTAGTTTGAATCTTCTTTACGAATCTAACATCATCGAGCATGTTTCTATTGTTATTAAAAAGCTCAATTTTCATCAGACTTTCACGGGTGATGTCCCTATATACTTCCACAATCCCCAAAAACTCATCTCCGTTGTAGATTGGAGAAGACTTGATAGAAAAATACCTCTCATCGATTAACTTTTCTTCGATCATGGTAGTGTTTCTCACAGCTTCATTCCTATCTCCTAAAAGAAAAGAGGAAGACTCGTCTAGGTAGTTTTTTAGCTCAGAAGACATATCGCACGCTTTCTTAAAGACATCATTAATAAAGATAGTCTTACCGTTTGTATCGACAATCCTAACCCAATCATCCATAGAATTTAATATGAAAAAATTTTTATCTTCAGTAAAGTTACTTGTATTTGCCATCTCTTCCTACCTTAAACTTGTTATAATAACTATATCTTTTAATAGTTAATTATCAATATAAAGAGAGTCTACACTTATCCAGTAAAAAACCACGGCAAGGAAAATCCCTCCGTGGTTATATAAATCTCTTATTTAAATTCAAACTTATTAGAATTGTCGAGACTTGCTCCCTCTACATATTTTTCATCAATACCAAAGAAGTAAGTCGCTACAAAACCTCCTACATATCCTGCAATAAGTCCAGCAAGGTATCCTAGCCATCTATTATTATAAATAAGCGGAATCAAGGCAATTCCTGATGGTCCTATGGCTGTAGCTCCGATAGATCCTATTAGACAAATTACAGCACCACCAACTCCACCACCAATACAAGCTGTGATGAAGGCCTTACCCATTGGTAGGGTTAGGGCGTAGATTAATGGCTCGCCAATTCCAAGAATTCCAACTGGAAGTCCACCCTTAGCTATGGTTTGGATTTGCTTATTATTCTTACATTTTACCAAAATCGCAATGGCAGCTCCAACTTGTCCAGCCCCTGCCATAGCAAGTATTGGAAGAAGATAGGTAGCTCCTTGTGATTCAATCATAGCTACATGAATTGGGGTGAGTATTTGGTGAAGTCCAAGCATTACCATTGGAAGGAATAAAGCCCCTAGGATAAATCCAGATATTGGTCCACCTATATTGATAACTCCATCTATAAATCCAATTAGCCCATTAGAGATAAGTCCTGCTAGTGGCATAATGATAAACATATGAAGTAGTCCTACAATAATTAGCGAGATTGCTGGAACAATTATAATATCCAAAGAATCTGGCACAGCCTTGTGGAGGGCATTTTCAACCTTGGATAAAATCCAAACTGATACTAATACACCAATAACTCCTCCTTGACCTGCAGCAAGTGGTGTTCCTAGGAAAATATTATTTATTGGCATATCTGGATTCATTCCAGTAAGATAGACCATTCCTCCAACTACTCCACCTAGGCCTTGATTTGCCTTAAAAACTCTCGCTGCATTTATACCTATAAATATATTAAGATAGGCATAAAGACCATTTTTCATAATATTGAGAACTTGGATTAATGTTGCCACAGACTCTTGGCTTACGCTGCCTGCTGTAACCATATTTTGTAAAACTGAAGCTACACCACCAATAAGACCTGCCCCAACGAAGGCTGGAATTAGTGGAACAAATACTGAAGCAATGCTTGATGTAAATTTCTTGAATCCACTTTGCTTTTGCTTAGCCTTGTAGCTTTCTTTGTTTTCCTGGGTTTTTCTTTGAAGTTTTTCCTTATCAGTTTCTTCGCTAAAGTTGCTATCTGATAGGTTAGCCATAGCTCGTGCTACCTTCTCGCTCTTACCTGGTCCTAGAATTACTTGAACTTGTTCTCCTTCTACAAGGCCAAGAACTCCCTCTCTTGATTTGATATTTTCATAAGCAATTAGGTCGGGGTTATTTACTTTTACCCTAACTCTAGTCATACAATTGATGACTTCTCTTAAGTTTCCTGATCCACCAAAATCTTCTATCAATAATTTGGCTAATTCATTGTTTGTCATATCACAAATCCTCTCTTATAAAACCTTGATTTATTTTTAATATCTCTAGGGCTTTCTCATAACTTATGTTCTTATTTGCCATTATTATTGCAGGTTTTACTTCTCTATTAGCTTCTTCTAATATTTCTACTGCCCTTTCATAGGAAATTCCTGTCACTTCTACTATAATCTTTCTAGCCCTATCTATAAGCTTCTCATTAGTTGGCCTTAAGTCGACCATAAGATTATCATAGACCTTGCCAATCTTAACCATGGCTGTGGTCGATATCATATTGAGAACCATTTTGGTTGCAGTTCCTGCCTTCATCCTGGTAGAGCCTGTAAGCACTTCCGCTCCAGTTTCTATTTCTATCGGATAATCTACGTGAGAAGAAATTAAGGCATTTTTGTTACAAGCAATAGACCCAGTCTTAGCACCTAGCTTTTTAGCGTATTCAACAGCTCCTATGCAGTAAGGAGTTCTACCGCTTGCTGCAATTCCTATAACAAAGTCCTTGGATGTGAGATTTTCCTTAATCAAATCTTCTTCTCCTGCCTTTACGCTATCCTCAGCATTTTCTATAGGATGACGGAGGGCATAGTCTCCTCCTGCAATAAGACCTGTTACAAGCTTTGGATCTACAGAAAAGGTTGGCACAGTCTCAGAGGCATCGAGAACTCCAAGCCTTCCGCTAGTTCCTGCTCCTAGATAAAATAGTCTACCACCATTTCTTAAAGTCTTTACTACTTCTTCTGTAAGCTTTTCAATATCCTCCAAGGATTGTCCAACACTTCCTGCAATCGTCCTATCTTCTTTATTAATAATCTCCAAAATCTCCCTAGTAGTCTTTAGATCTAAGTTTGCACTTTTGGGATTTCTATCTTCTGTTGAAGACAATCTCATCACCTCCTTTTATATAATCAATTAGTTCAATGTGTGTAGTATCCACTTTTCCTATAAGATTTCTATCTGATATGATACCTAAATCTCTATTACAGATTTCAATCTCCCCGCTGTATCTTCCAGCCTTCTCGTTTAGGATTAGTATATCTCCTCTTTTAGCATAGAAGGAAGAACCCGCTTCTACCTTCCTATATTTCCTCTCATTTCTTAGGATATATTCGCTAAGATCCATCCTTTGTTTAAAGCCTTTGATATAATTAAATTCATCATTCATATTAACTTTAAGGCTTAACTTATTATCTTTATGAAAATCTCTAATGTTAGAAATATTCTTATCATCAACCCCTTCAGCCATTATTATAGAATCCATCCCGTATTTTCTATTAAGTTCCACAAAACTTAGGTAGGGATCCTTCAGTCTTTGACTTTCAAGGGTTGGTAGACTCCTATACATTGGGCCACGCAAGTTCTCATTGCCTGGCACAAAGGCAAGAGTCTCTATTCCTAATGACTTAAATAGATCATTTCTCCTCCTAAGATAATCTTCTCCTAGACCTGTAAATTCAAGAGGATAGTAGTTGTGTATGGCAAGGATATTATCCTTATTCGCACCGAAGGATAAAATTTCATTTAGGATTTTCCTATCTATAGTAGAAGCGTTTATAGAAATCCTATTATTCTTACTTAATTCGGCTATCTCTTTGCTATTAAAACCATAATCAAGCCTCAGTATAAGGTCCATATCCATAAGTTTTGGATACCTACTAAGGACATCCTTATTTAGATCGACGCAAATCCTAAAGTCTCTTCCAATGGATTTTTCGCAAAGATTCAAGAACTTTTCGAAAGTATTCTCTCCTTCTGGATAATGAATCGAAGTAAATAAAATATCAAAACCCTCATACTTATTTACTTCTTTTTCTAAATCAAAGTCCCTATCAAAATATAAAGAAAAACCAAGCATAATTATCTCTTTATTTTCCTATAGGCAAAAGCTGAAGAAAGTGCGAGTCCAATTAAGGGTATTAATCCATCTACACCTGTTTTAGGATTAAAGCTTTCAACAAGCTTTGCTTCCTTGCTAGTATTTTCTAAAGTATCATAATCATATTTTTTATCATCAATACTACTAGCTTCTTCGCTTGTATTTTGGTACTTATCTTTAATAATCTGATTTGTATTTTTTATAGCTATATAATCATTAAGTCGAGCTTCATCAAGAAAGCCTTCCTTATCTTTTAGCATCCTTTCTTGTCCAATCGCCAATTCATTTGCTAGAGCCATAACTAGCTCTTTTGAATTATCTTGAAGAGATTTATAAATTAAAGTACTAACCGCACCATAACCTCCACTCTTAGAAGCGTCAGCATAAAAATAATTAGGATTTTCTTTATTATCTAATACATAACCATTCTTTTTATTTGTTAATAAGACGAAGGTCATTCTCTCCAATGGATCGATAACTGTAAGGCTGCCTGTCCAGCCGGTATGGCCAATTGTATTCGAACTTGCTAGGTTAGAAAATGCCCAAGCATATCTACCATCAGCCATTCTTCTCCAACCTAATCCGTAAGATGGATTAACTTCACTTGCTTTTATAAATTCATCTTGAGTTTTTTTATCCCAAAATCTAATATTTTTATATCTACCTTCATTTAGCATAATATTTGCAAGTTTTGCTAATTCTCGTGAATTTGAAAACAATCCTGCATGACCACTTACTCCACCCATAGCATAATAAGCTTTCTCATCATGAACCTCACCTTGGATGGTATCCTTTCTGATATTTTTGAAATCAACTGCACCATCTCTTGTATTACCATTTAGTTCGGTAGCAGCTATCTGATTTTTATCAAAACCATTTTCTAAAGGATTAAATGTTGTATATCTAAGATTTAATGGCTTAGCAAAGTTTTCATCAAAGTATTTATCCAATCTTTGTCCCGTAACTTTTTCTACTATAAATCCAAGAAGCATATAATCTACATCTGAATATACTGATTTTGATCCAGGCTCGTATGAAAGAGGTGTTCTCATTACCATATCCAATGTTTTTTCCCTATGTTGTGAAAACAAATCATTAACTCCATTGATATTGCCATCATCTTTGTCGTAATTGTTATTGTGGTATTGAGGATCAGCAGGAAATCCAGCTTGATGTCTGAGTATATCCCTAATAGTCATTTCATTTTTACCCTTTATAGGACTTTTTTCGTCATCCTTAAATTCTGGAAAATACTTAGACACTTTATCATCAATATTGATTTTTCCTTCATAAACCAACTTTTGTAAGCTATAATTTGTCGCATACATTTTTGTATTGCTTGCAAGATCAAATAATGTATTCTCATCGACTTTAACCCTATCCTCAAAAGGAATAGATTCTCCATTTTTTTCGAAATTATTTACATAACCAAATTGATAGTCATATATATCTTCATTGTCTCTAATTACACTAATCTGGCCTCCAGAAAAATTCTCCTTTACTTCTTCTTCAAGTAGTGTTTCCATCAAATTAGTTACTTTTTCATCCAATTTGTTATCGATGTTAGTAAATCCTTTTTCTTCCTTTCCAGATTTAATCTTTACATCGACTTTTTCTTTAACATTTAAAATATCTACAGAATTTTTTCCTTCTTGAATAAGCTTTCTAGCCTCATCATCAGACTCTACAGCCTTACCATTTACAAAAACATCTGCCTTATCATAGTCACTAACAGTAATCTGATCTGAAATATTATCATCGTAATAAAATTTATGAGATGAGTTAGTCAAAATAGAATCATCATATTCTTCAATGCTTGTTGGAAAACTATAATCATATTCAATTACATCATCACTGCTATATTTTTTACTATCGGCATTTGCATTAAATGGGATTAAGAAGGTAAAGGCTGCTATAAGCAATATTTTTTTATTCATAAAAAACTCCTATTTTAATTTATCAGTTAGTTCTTTAGAAACCATAAGATTTTTTACCACTTCGTCCATATTTTTTGATATATAGCCATAGAATAAGATATCTGTTATTATTTGCGAAGCAAATCTAGATGAAATTGCACCGTACCTCATCTTTTTTTCAATTTCAGGGATAGGTATTAGGATATCTGACATATTAGCGAGTTTTCCTCGACCAGCTTTTGTAATACTTATTAGTTTTGCACCAATCGTTTTAGCATATTCTGCAGCTATCAATACTTCTTTTGAAAGAGCAGTGTAAGTAATACAAATTAATAGGTCGTCTTCCTTGATATTTGTCAGTAAACTTAAATTTGTATGGGCATCTGTCTCATAAAAGGCCTTCTTGCCTGATCTTTGAAGCTTATAGAGAAAATCCTCACATACTAGTCCTGAAGATCCAATCCCAGCTAGATAGACGAAGTTAGCATATACAATATTATCAATTGCCTTTGAGATTTGATCTTCATCTATTAGAGCGTAGGTCTTTTCTATTGATGATATTACATTGATTTTGCTTTTTTCTATTATATCTCCTACCTTATCATCCGCCGAAATCACTTCTGACTTAAGGTTTATTTCATCATTTTCTAGGCTTTTTGCTATATCTAGCTTAAGCGAGGTGTATCCCTTATATCCTATTTTTTGAACAAATCTTATTATGGCTGATTGTGACGTTCCAGTTAAATCCGCGAGTTTTTGAGAGTTAATCTTTATTACCTCTCCGGGTTTATCAAGAATATATTTTGCAATTTTCGTATCAGAAGGTGTAAAATCTTCTGATCTTTCTTTAATTTTTATTGTGTAAGTCATATAGACTCCTAACGTGAAAAGCTTTTCTTAGTTTAATTATAGCATAATAAATATTTATTTCAATCTTTTTTTCAAAACATTAAATAATTATTTCAAGTAATCTATGACCTCTCTTAAGCTGCTAGCTTCCCTATCAGCTTCAAAGTACTTATCAAAACTTGAATCATGGATTATAAGATAGTCCATATTAGATTTCCTACAAGCGAGATACCCGTTATAAGAATCTTCTAAGATTAAAGCTTCTTTATCCCTTATATTAAAGTGTTTCTTAGCTTTGATAAAGATTTCAGGATCAGGTTTACTTCTTTCTACCTCATCTCCTGAGATTATATAGTCAAAGAAATCCCTTATCTCTTCTTTTTCTAAGAGAAATTCTATCTTTTCCCTATCACTTGATGAGGCTAGGGCGCATTTAATATTGTGTTCTTTTGCGTAATATAATAATTCCTCTAGTCCTTCTTTTTTGAGGGAGTTTGTGTATCTTTTAAAGTAATTCTTTCTAAAGCTTTCTAACTCTTCTCTTAACTTAACTACCTTTTCTTTAGATCCCAAGATTTTAAATAGTTCATCTCTAATTAATTCCTCGTTCTTCCCTGTAAATCTCATCCTTAGGTCTTCGTTAAAAGTAAAGCCGTATTTGTGAGCGACTTCAAACCAAGACCTATAATACATAAGCTCCGTATCAAACATAAGTCCATCCATATCGAATATTAATAGTTTGTATTTCATATCTTCTCCTTAAATCAGGCTTATCCAAAAATAGGCGAAAAAAAAGCACCTTCAATCTCTCAAAGATGCTAGAAGTTATTTTATACTTATCTCAAAGTTTTATTATACTAATTCAAGAATAGCACGTTCAGATCCGTCGCCTCTTCTTGGTCCTAGTTTTAGTACTCTTGTGTATCCACCGTTTCTATCTTCATAATTTGGTGCGATTTCGTTAAATAATTTTTGAACAGTTTCTGCCTTATACAAATAAGCTGCTGCTTGTCTTCTTGTGTGAAGTGTATTCTTCTTTCCTAGTGTAATCATTTTATCAGCCATTTTTTGTGCTTCTTTAGCTCTAGTTACAGTAGTTTCGATTCTACCATTTTCTAATAGTGATTGCACAAGGTTTCTAAGCATAGCATTTCTGTGGTCAGTTCTTCTGCCAAGTTTTCTTTTATCGGCCATACTTACCTCCTATTCATCTTTTAAGCTTAGACCTAACTCGTCTAGCTTTTCTATTACTTCTGTGAGTGACTTTTTACCGAAGTTCTTGATTGTTTTTAGCTCAGATTCGCTAACCTTGATTATATCGCCAACTCTGTCGAAGCCTGCTCTTTTTAGACAATTAAATGATCTTAGACTTAGGTCTAATTCTTCTATTGTCATTGCCAAATCTTCTGAAAGACTATCTTCTTCTTCTACTTCTTCTATTTCTTCTTCTTCCACTTCAGGTGGGAATTGTTGGTTAGGCAATTCGTTGAAGAAAGAGAAGTTTTCTATTAAGATTGATGATCCTTCTGCAAGGGCTTCTTGTGGTGTAATAGTTCCATTTGTCCAAACTTCCATAACGAGTTTGTCATAGTCGGTTGATTCGCCTACTCTTGTATTTTCTACAGTAAAGTTTACTTTCTCAACTGGAGTAAATGATGAATCAATTGCGATTGCACCGATTGGGTCGCTTTCTTTCTTGTTATCATCAGATACCCTATAACCCTTACCATCTGTAACATCCATCGCTATAAATAGTCTTGACTTCTCGTTAACTGTTGCGATGTAGTGGTCAGGATTTGCTATATCTACGGAACTATCTGCTTTGATATCTTTTGCTGTTACAATCTTTGGTCCTTCAATGTCTAAAAACAATGTTACATCTTCATCTACATGTTTTGTAACGTCTAGACCCTTAATGTTTAGAACTATTTCAGGAACATCTTCTACTACTCCATCTATAGTGGAGAATTCGTGAAGCACTCCTTCTATAAGTATTTTTGAGACGCTAGAACCAGGTAAGGATGATAAAAGCACCCTTCTCATACTGTTTCCAATGGTTGTACCATATCCTCGCTCAAGTGGATATAGGGCGAATTTACCGTAATTTTCTTCTTCGTCTATATCCAATATCTGTATATTTGTATCTAATTTTTCGATCATGGTAACTCCTTAGTTCTAACTTTATTTATGCCTACTTAGAGTAGAACTCTACGATCATACGTTCTTCAACTGGGATGTCGATATCTTCTCTTGTAGGGAATCTGTCTACAGTTACTTTTAGGTTTTCTAAATCACTTGATAACCATTCAACTACTCCAAATGTTGCATTTGTTTCTTTGATAGTTTTAAATAGTGTGTTTGATCTAGATTTTTCACGAACTTCGATTACATCGCCTTCAGATACCTTGTATGAAGGAATGTCAACTTGTTTACCATTAACTGTTAGGTGTCCGTGTGTTACGATTTGACGAGCTTCTCTTCTAGTTCTAGCAAGACCAGATCTAAATGCGATATTGTCTAGTCTTCTTTCGCAAAGGATTATAAGTTGTTCACCTGTTTGTCCCTTCATTTTAGAAGCGGCTTCGTAGTATCCTCTAAATTGTTTCTCACTAACTCCATAGATGAATTTAGCTTTTTGCTTTTCTCTTTGTTGCATTCCGTATTCGGAAAGTTTGCTTCTTCTATTTGGAAGAGCTCTTTTGCTTTCTCCTGTATATCCTAGGTATGCTGGAGAAATTCCTAAAGCTCTTGCTTTTTTGTATACTGGATCTTTTGATACTGCCATAGTCTCTCCTTACTAAACTCTTCTTCTTTTTGGAGGTCTACATCCATTGTGAGGAATTGGTGTTACGTCTTTGATCATTGTAACTTCAAGTCCTGCTGCTTGTAGACTTCTAATTGCTGATTCTCTTCCTGAACCAGGTCCTTTAACGTAAACTTCTACAGTTTTTAGTCCTTGATCGATAGCTTTCTTAGCTGCAACATCTGCTGCTTCGCTTGCTGCAAATGGAGTAGATTTTCTGCTACCTCTAAATCCTAATTGTCCAGCAGATGCCCAAGATAGTGCATTACCTTGCATATCTGTAAGGGTCACCATTGTATTGTTAAATGTTGAGTTAATGTGAGCTTGGCCACGTTCAACATTTTTTTTGACTCTTCTTCTTCTAGAAGTAGTTTTCTTTTGTTTAGCCATTTCTTATTAACCCCTTCTACCTTTTCTGGTTCTTGCATTGTTCTTTGTGTTTTGTCCTCTTACAGGAAGATTGTTTTTGTGTCTTAATCCTCTGTAGCTACCGATTTCTCTTAGAGATCTGATGTTCATAGAAACTTCTCTTCTTAAATCTCCTTCGATGTGGTAGTTGTTTAACTCTTCACGGATTTTACCTAATTCTTCTTCTGTAAGATCTTTCATTTTTGTATCAGGATTGATTCCTGCATTCTTTAGTATTTCGTTTGCAGTTGAACGACCTATACCATATATATAAGTTAGTCCAATTTCTGCTCTTTTTTCTCTAGGTAAATCTATACCAGCTATTCTTGGCATTAGCCCCTCCTAACCTTGTCTTTGTTTATGTTTTGGATTTTCGCAAATTACCATAACTTTACCGTTTCTTTTGATAATTTTGCATTTATCACACATTTTTTTAACTGATGCTCTAACTTTCATTTTGACTCCTCATCTTCCGATTATTCTTAATGAATGGGTAGTGCTTGAAGTGTTGGATTTTGCTGAAAATCTTTTTAATTAATCCCTAAACTATGGGACTACTTCTTCCTCCAAGTTATTCTACCTTGGCTTAGATCATATGGAGATAGTTCTACTGTTACTCTATCTCCTTCTAGTATTCTAATGCTGTTCATACGAAGCTTTCCAGAAATGTGGGCTTGGATTTCGTGTCCGTTTTCAAGCTCAACTTTAAATATTGCATTTGGTAGTGCTTCTGTAACAACTCCTGTAACTTCTATAGCATCTTTTTTTGACATCGATAGAACCTCCTTTTCTTGTCCTCATGTCTATTGAACGCCATTTCAAATTGTCTTATATCAATAAGACATTTAACAACTAATTTATCGAAGATCCTATCACTTCGTTTTTTCTTGTTAGCATAAATTAGAATTATTCTCCTAATTTATTCAAAAATTCTTCAAAGACTTTATCTGGAGAATTTGTGCCATCAATACTAAATAATATACCTTTTTCCTTGAAGTAATCAATTAGTACGGCTGTGTGCTCCTTGTAAACATCAATTCTGTTTTTAACTGTTTCTTCCTTATCGTCATCTCTTTGGATAAGTTCCTCTCCACATCTATCACATATTCCTTCTTTTGTTGGAGGATTGTTCTTTACGTGGTAGGTTGCTCCACAATTGGTGCACACTCTTCTGCCAGCAATTCTTTCTATTAGAACTTCTTCTGCTACATCAAAATATACGACATGATCTATTTTTTGATCTCTTTCTTCCATACCTTGATCTAGAGCCTTTGCTTGGTCAAGGTTTCTTGGAAATCCATCAAAAAGAATGATCTTTCCTTCTTTGCTTTCGTCTTTATGCTTATCGAAGGCATCCCATACTAGATCTATTGTTAGTTCATCTGGTACGAGATCTCCTCTATCCATGTAGGATTTCGCTTTGACTCCGAGTTCAGTTTTGTTGGAGATATTATATCTAAATATATCTCCAGTAGCAATCTGAACTGCGTCTTTTTTCTCTATGATCTTATTTGCTAATGTACCCTTACCAGCTCCTGGAGGGCCTAATAAAATAATATTCATCTCTTACCTGTTTAAAAAGCCTTTGTATTGTTTCATTGTCATCATTGCTTCGATTTGTTTAACAGTTTCTATGATTACACCAACTACGATGATTACTGAAGAACCACCGAAGGATATTTGTAGACCTAAAACTCTTGATGCAATTGCTGGAACTATTGTTAGTAAGGCTAGGGCGATTGATCCTATAAATGTAATTCTTGTTGATACATTTGCTAGGAAATCACTAGTTGGCTTACCAGGTCTAATTCCAGGTATGAAACCACCGTTTTGTTGTAGTTGTTTTGCATATTCCACAGTGTTAAATTGGATTTGATTGTAGAAGTATGCGAATACTAGGATTAGTATAGTTTGGATTAGAAGATATACCGCAAATCCAAGTACTGAGTTTTGGAAGAAGTTCGCAACTGAGTTTTGTCCATTTCCACCAAATAATAATGATAGGGTTGATGGAATGGCAAGTACTGCTGATGCGAAGATGATTGGCATTACTCCACCCATGTTTACCTTAACAGGAATGTGGGTTGATTGACCACCATACATCTTACGTCCTACTACTCTTTTGGCGTATTGGATTGGTACTTTTCTTTCACCCTCAGATATTTCAACTACTGCAAGAACTATCAGTACAACGATAATAGCCATGATTATGATGGATACTATGCTAGTTGTATCATAGTGTAGTCCTTGTTTCCATCTAGCTATGGTTCTTGGGAAGGATGCTATAATACCCATAAAGATGATAAGACTTGTACCATTTCCAAGTCCCTTTTCTGTTATGGTCTCACCCATCCATGTTACAAACATAGTACCACCGATTAGGACTATGTTCATCACAACTTTTTGGAAACCTGTTGCGCTTGAAAGTGCTGCTCCGTATAGACCATTTGTTATGGCTATAGCTTGGAATATCGCTAGAGCAATTGTAACGTACCTTGTATATTTTTGGATTGTTTTTCTTCCTTGCTCACCTTCTCTTGATAACTCTTCAAGTCTTGGTATTACAACTGAAAGTAGCTGCATTACGATTGATGCGGTGATGTAAGGTTGTACTCCTAGAGCAAATATTGAAAGTGTGGAAAGTCCACCACCTGTCAACATGTTTAGGTAATCTACAAGTGTTCCTTGGATATTGTTGTATGCATCTGCTAGCGCTTTTGTATCAATAAATGGTATTGGAATATTATTTCCTAGTCTATATACTACTAGCATTAGAAGAGTGAAATAAAATCTTTTTCTTATTTCTTCTTCCTTTGCTGCTTTTTTAATTATATCTAGCATTGCTCACCATGCTTTCTACTAAGCTTTTTTAGATGGGTTGTCCCATTTTTTAGTTTCGATCACATCGATTGTGCCGCCGGCATTTTCGATCTTCTCTACCGCTGATTTAGTAAATTTGTGAGCTTTTACTGTAAGCTTTTTGTTAAGTTCTCCATCTCCAAGAATCTTAACACCTGCTTTAGCTTTGTTTTTATTTAAGAATTTGTTTGCAAATAATAATTCTGGTGTTACTTCTGTTCCATCTTCAAAAGCATTTAGTGTTTCAACGTTGATTGTTTCGTAATACTTTCTGTTGATGTTTCTAAAACCTCTCTTTGGAAGTCTTCTGTATAAAGGCATTTGGCCACCCTCGAAGCCTGGTCTTACTCCACCACCACTTCTTGAGTTTTGTCCGTCTTGTCCACGTCCTGCACGAGTTCCGTTTCCACTACCTGGACCTCTACCTTTTCTTTTGCCCTTTTTTAACTTCTCATTAGGTTGTAATTCATGTAGTTTCATCTTACACCCCTTAGTCTAATTCTTTAACGTCAACCATGAATGATACCTTATTGATCATTCCTCTTGTTGCGTTATTATCTTCTTTTGTAACAGTTTGACCGATTTTCTTAAGGCCAAGTGCTTTACATGTTGCGATCTGTCCATCTTTTCTACCGATAAAAGATCTTTTTAATGTGATTTCAAGTTTCGCCATTTTACTCTCCTTAATAATCGAATTCTTCTACCGATTTGCCACGAAGTCTTGCAACTTCTTCAACAGTCTTCATGCTAGCGAAACCTTCGATACAAGCATTGATAATGTTTCTTGGGTTTGATGAACCTAAGTTTTTAGCTCTGATATCTTTATATCCAGCAAGTTCACAGATAGCACGAACAGGGCCACCAGCGATGATTCCTGTACCTTCTTTAGCAGGCATTAGTAGAACCTTTCCGCTTGCTTTTGCTCCGTGAATTCTGTGAGGAATTGTAGTTCCTACTATTGGAACATTAATCATGTGCTTTTTAGCATCTTCACTAGCTTTTCTAATAGCTTCAGGTACTTCTGTAGCCTTACCAGTTCCGATTCCAACATAACCATTACCATTTCCAACAACTACTAGGGCTGAAAATCTAATGTTACGTCCACCCTTTACAGTTTTTGCAACTCTGTTTATAGCAACTACTCTGTCTTCGAGGTTTAGCTTTTCTACTTCACTTCTTAATAAATAATTCATCTAATACCTCCTCAATTAAAATTTAAGACCAGCTTCTCTTGCCGCTTCAGCTAGGGCAGCAACTTTTCCGTGATATAGGTAGCCGTTTCTGTCAAATACTACAGTTTCGATTCCCTTATCAGCACAAGCTTTTGCGATAGCAGCGCCAACTTTTTTAGCAGCTTCTATATTAGCGTTATTTTTAGCTCCGTCAGCTACCGATTCTTGTAGGGTGTTTGCACTTGCTAGTGTAACGCCATTTACATCGTCAATAACTTGGGCATAAATGTTTGTGTTTGATTTGTATACGCTTAGTCTTGGTTTTTGAGGAGTTCCGCTTACTTTAGCTCTTACTCTTTTTTTACGAGTTAAAAGTTTTTGTTGTTTTGTTTTTTTAGCCATTACTTATCTCCTACTTACCTGTTTTACCAACTTTACGTCTTACATGCTCATCAACGTATCTGATTCCCTTACCCTTGTATGGTTCAGGTTTTCTCCAGTTTCTAATGTTTGCAGCATGTTGACCTACTAATTGTTTGTTAATTCCCTTAACTACAATTGTTCTATCATTTGGCACTTCTACTTCGATTCCTTCAGGATCTGGCATTGTTACTTGGTGAGAGAAACCTAAGTTCATTACTAGATTCTTTCCTTGTTTGTTTGCTCTATATCCTGTTCCTTCGATTTGAAGTGTTTTGCTATATCCTTCTGATACTCCAACTACAAGATTGTTAATTAGAGATCTGTATAAACCGTGATCGACGTTTTGTGCTTTTGTGTAGTTTTCTGGAATTGTAACTAAAAGTTCGTTTTCATTTAATTCTAGTCCTACATTCTTTGAAACTTCGAGGCTATCTTCGCCCTTAGGTCCCTTAACATTTACTGTGCGATCGTTAATTTCTATTGTTACTCCAGAAGGTATTTCAATTGGAAGTTTTCCTATTCTTGACATATATATCTCCTTACCATACGTAACAAATAACTTCGCCACCTACATTTTCACTTCTTGCAGCGCGATCAGTTAATAGTCCTTTTGATGTTGAAATGATTGCTGTTCCTAGTCCGTCAAGTACCTTTGGAACTTCATTTGCTTTTACATAAACTCTAAGTCCTGGTTTTGAAATTCTTCTAAGACCAGAGATTACTTTCTCACCATTTTCAGTATATTTTAAATCAATTGTAAGAATACCTTGTTTGCCGTCTTCTTCTACGTTAAATCCTGTAATAAAGCCTTCATCAAGCAGAATTTGGGCAATAGCTTTTTTCTCATTAGAAGATGGTAATGAAACTTTTGAATGGTTTGCTTTGTTACCATTTCTGATTCTTGTTAGCATATCCGCTATTGGATCTGTCATCATAATATTATTCCCCCTTAATTACCAGCTTGCTTTTCTTACTCCTGGAATTTGTCCATTATTTGCAAGTTCTCTAAAGCAAATACGGCAGATTCCATACTTTCTTAAGTAGCCGTGTGGTCTTCCACAAAGTTTACATCTTGTATATTCTCTTGTGGAGAATTTTTGTTTTCTTTGTTGTTTAGCTCTTAGTGACTTTTTAGCCATTTTTGCTCCTTAATTATTTTCTAAATGGCATTCCCATTAATTCTAAGAATGCTTTTGCTTCTTCGTCTGTTTCAGCTGTAGTAACTATGCTGATATCCATACCATGTAGGAAGTCTACATCATCATATTTGATTTCAGGGAAGATTAGTTGTTCCTTGATACCTAATGAATAGTTTCCACGTCCGTCAAAGCTGTTTGGATTAATTCCTCTGAAGTCTCTTACACGTGGTAGAGAAATTGAGATAAGTTTGTCCAAGAAGTCATACATTTTTTCTCTTCTTAGAGTTACTTTTGTACCAATTGCTTGACCTTCTCTAAGTTTGAAGTTAGCTACAGATTTCTTTGCCTTTAGTTCTATTGGTCTTTGACCTGTGATTAATGCAAGTTCATCTTTTGCAGCATTTAGAAGATTTTGGTTATCTTTTGCTTCACCTAGTCCTACGTTTATAACAATCTTAGTAAGTTTTGGTACTTGGTGAACATTTTCGTATCCGAATTGTTCAGTAAGTTTGCCAACAACTTCGTTTTGATATTTTTCTTTTAATCTACTTGTCATAATATCTCCTTTGAACTAGTCGAATTTTTCTTCTGTTTTAGTAGATACACGAACTTTTTTGCCATCTACAAACTCTACTCTAGTTCTAACACCTTTTTTAAGTTCTTCTGAGTATAGAAGTACTTTAGAAGCATCGATTGGACATTCTTTCTCGAGTCTTCCGCTTTCAGCCCCCATTTGTGTTGGCTTTTGGTGTTTAATTCTAATATTTGCACCTTCGACTATTACTTTTCCTTCTTTTGGTAGGGCCTTTACTACTTCGCCTACATGTCCTTTATATTCACCTGATATTATTTGGACTTTATCGCCTTTTTTAATGTGCATATAATCCTCCTATAATACTTCCGGTGCAAGTGAGATGATTCTCATGAATCCTTCACTTCTTAGCTCTCTAGTAACTGGTCCAAAAATTCTTGTTCCAACTGGGCTTAAGTCGTCTTTGATAACTACTGCTGCGTTTTCATCAAATCTGATTGATGATCCGTCATTTCTCTTAAGACCTCTCTTTGATCTAACTATAACGGCTTTAACAACAGCACCTTTTTTTACCGCTGCTCCGGGTGTTGCACTTTTAACTGAACAAACCACAACGTCTCCGATATTAGAATATCTTCTTCCAGTTCCTCCAAGAACTTTGATTACTGAAAGTTCTCTTGCTCCGGAGTTATCTGCAACTCTCATACGAGTTTCTTGTTGTATCATAATAATCTCCTATATCTAATTAAACAATTTCTGCTGCTTGGCTTACGCGAACGAGTCTCCATCTTTTTGTTTTAGATAGTGGTCTTGTTTCCATTATTACAACTGTATCGCCAACTTTAGCCTCATTTAGTTCATCATGAGCTTTGTATTTCTTGCTTCTGTTAATTCTTTTTTTGTACACTGGGTGTTGGATCTTTTCTTCAACTAAAACTGATATAGTTTTATCCATTGAATCAGATACGACAACGCCTTTAAGTACGTGTCTTCTATTTCTTTCCATGAAACTTAAGCCTCCCTATTTAAATTAAGCTTTCTTTCTGTTTGGATTGTCTTAACTCTAGCTATATCTCTTTTAACAGAACCTATAGCTGATGGATTTTCAAGTTGTCCTGTTGCAAGTCTAAAACGAAGATTGAAAAGCTCACTTTGTAAATCATATAATTGTTTATCTAAGTCTTGGTCTGATAAATTTCTGATTTCTGCTACTTTCATCCTTATTCCTCCGTACCTGTAACTTCAAGTCTTTGGATGAATTTTGTCTTGATTGGAAGTTTTTGCGCTGCAAGTCTCATAGCTTCTCTAGCAACCTCTTCACTAACACCACTCATCTCAAATAATACTCTACCTGGTTTTACTACAGCAACCCAATATTCTGGAGCACCTTTACCAGATCCCATTCTTACTTCTGCTGGTTTCTTAGAAACTGGCTTGTCTGGAAATACTTTGATCCAAATATTTCCGCCTCTTTTGATATATCTTGTCATCGCACGACGAGCAGCCTCGATTTGGTTAGCTGTCATCCAAGTAGATTCTACTGCTTGAAGACCGTATTCACCATAAGTAAGTTCATTACCCTTGTGAGCGTAACCTTTCATTCTGCCTCTATGTTGTCTACGATATTTAACTCTTTTAGGCATTAACATAATAATTCTCTCCTAATTCTTTAAATAGCGATATCCTTATTTATTATTTGGACGTCTATTATTTCTTCTTCTTCTGTTGTTTCTTGGTTGTTTCATCTTTGGTTCTCTTTGAGCCTTTTCTCCTGGAAGAACTTCGCCCTTGTAGATCCATACTTTACAACCAATCTTACCGTATTCTGTATCAGCTTCAGCAAATCCGTAGTCAATGTTTGCTCTTAGTGTTTGAAGTGGGATTGTTCCTTCTGAATATCCTTCGCTTCTAGCCATATCAGCTCCACCAAGTCTACCAGATACCATTGTCTTGATACCCTTAGCTCCTGCTCTCATTGTTCTTTGCATAGATTGTTTCATAGCACGTCTGAAAGCAACTCTGTTTTCTAGTTGGTTTGCAATATTTTCAGCTACAAGTTGAGCAGAAAGATCTTGGTATTTGATCTCTTCAACATTGATGATGATTCTTCTACCTGGAGCAACTTTTTCAAGTTTTTTCTTAAGTTCTTCAACTCCAGATCCACCTTTTCCGATTACCATTCCTGGTTTTCCAGCAAATACTGTAATCTTAAGGTTGTTTACTGCTCTTTCTATTTCTATATCAGAAATACCTGCATCGTATACTTCTTTTTTAACTATTTTTCTGATGTTATAATCTTCAACTAATAGATCTGAGAAATCTTTCTTGTCTGCGAACCATTTTGAATCCCAGTCCTTGATAACACCTACTCTAAATCCTTTTGGGTTTACTTTTTGGCCCATCTTATTCCTCCGTATCTTCTATATCTGCTAGTACTACGCCGATATGACTTGATCTTTTTAGTATTGGATATGCAGCTCCTTTAGCCTTTGGATGCCATCTTTTCATTGTTGGTGCATCGTTAGCGTAAGCTTTTTTGACATAAAGATTAGCTCTATCAAGTCCGTTGTTGTTTTCAGCATTGGCAATTGCACTTTTTAGTACGTCTGAAAGAAGTCTTGCACCTTTTTTGTTTGTAAATCTTAAGATATTAAGTGCTTCGTCTACTTGTTTGCCTCTAATTTCTCTAGCTATATAATGTACTTTAAGAGGAGAAATTCTTTGATATTTAGCTATTGCTTTAACTTCCATTACTCTCTCCTATCTCACTTTGCTTTTAGCTTCAGTAGCCTTCTTAGCGTGGCCTCTGAATGTTCTTGTTGGTACGAACTCGCCTAGCTTGTGTCCTACCATATCTTCAGTAATATATATTGGAACATGCTTTCTACCGTCGTGAACTGCGATAGTGTGTTCTACAAATTCAGGGAATATTGTAGAACGTCTTGACCATGTTCTTATAACTTTTTTCTCATTTTTTTCATTTAATTCGTCAACTTTTTTCATTAAATGATCATCGACAAATGGTCCTTTTTTAATAGATCTTGCCATTATATCCCCCTATTTTTCGTTTCTTCTTCTTACGATGTAAGCTTCAGATTGTTTTTTAGTGTTTCTTGTCTTAACACCCATAGCCTTCTTACCCCATGGTGTCATTGGGCTTGGTCTACCGATTGGTGTTCTACCTTCACCACCACCGTGTGGATGGTCAACAGGGTTCATTACAGATCCTCTTACGTGAGGTCTTCTTCCCATATATCTGCTCTTTCCAGCCTTACCAACTCTGATAAGTTCGTGTTCTGAGTTTCCTACAACTCCTACTGTAGCCTTGCAGTTTAGGTGGATCATTCTCATCTCACCTGATGGAAGTCTTAGTGTTGCGAAGTTTCCTTCTTTAGCCATAAGTTGAGCACCAACACCAGCACTTCTTACAAGAACTGCTCCTCTTCCTGCTCTAAGTTCTACATTGTGGATTGTTGTACCTACTGGGATATCTTTAAGTTCAAGTGCGTTACCTGCTTTGATATCTGCTTCAGATCCTGATTCGATTACATCTCCTACCTTAAGTCCTTTTGGAGCAAGGATGTATCTTTTTTCTCCATCAGCATAAGCAACTAGGGCTATATTTGCAGATCTATTTGGATCGTATTCTATAGTTTTAACTCTTGCTGGGATATTATCTTTATCTCTTTTGAAGTCGATTATTCTATATCTTCTCTTAACTCCGCCACCACGGAATCTAACTGTTGTTCTACCTGTGTTGTTTCTACCACCTTTAGATTTAAGATCAACTGTAAGACTTTTTTCTGGTCTGTCTGTAGTTATTTCTTCGAATGTTGAAACAGACATATTTCTATGACCGTTTGAAGATGGTTTTAATTTTCTAATAGCCATTTAAACCCTCCTTATAGTCCATCGAAGTATTCAATTTCTGCACTATCTTCTGTTAAAGTAACGATAGCTTTTTTCCAGTCAGCTCTTTTACCATATCCGTATCTTGTTCTTACAGATTTTCCAGTATAGTTCATAGTTCTTACATTTTTAACTTTAACTCCGTCAAAAATAGCTTCTACTGCAGCTTTAATTTCTGGTTTGTTTGCATCCTTGTCTACTTCAAAGGTGTACTTGTTCTCGTCAAGCATTTCCATGCTTTTTTCTGTGATTATTGGTCTTTTGATTATTTCGTAAGGTGATCTCATTAGATAAATACCTCCTCAAGCTTAGCAATCGCATCTTTTGTGATAACTAACTTGTTGTGTCTTACTAAGTCGTAAACATTGATAAGGCTTGCTGATGCAACATCTACGCCTTCGATATTTCTAAATGATCTGTATACATTGTTGTCATTTTCAGCTGTAACAACGTAAGCTTTCTTTCCAGCTTCTACTGCGTTAAGTACTGCAGCCGCTTCTTTTGTCTTGTTGTTTTCTAGCTTTAGATCATCTAGTACGATTAGCTCTCCATCAACAACTTTTGATGTAAGAACTGAATATAATGCTTTTCTTCTTAGTTTCTTAGGAACTTTGTAGCTATAATCTCTTGGCTTTGGTGCAAATACAACTCCACCGCCTGTGTAGTGAGGAGCTCTGATTGAACCTTGACGAGCACGTCCTGTTCCTTTTTGTCTAAATGGTTTACGTCCACCACCACGAACCTCTGAACGAGTTTTCGCAGATTGTGTACCTTGTCTTTTATTTGCTAGTTGGTTTTTAACTACTTCATAAACTGAATGTTCGCTTATTTCAGTATTAAATAGAGTTTCGTTTAGCTCTAAAGAACCAACATTTTCTCCCTTAATGTTTAAAATATCTACTTTAGGCATTTATTCCTCCTTAATTAGGCTTTGATAGCTTGTTTGATTTGAACAAGTCCGCCCTTAGGTCCTGGAACTCCACCTTTAACTAAGATGTAGTTATCTTCAACACTTACTTTAACAACTTCAATGTTTTGGACAGTAACTCTTTCGTTACCCATTTTTCCTGAACCTTTTCTACCTTTGAAAACTCTTGCTGGGTCAGAACCTGCAGCTCTTGCACCTGCAACTCTGTGTGATTTTGAACCGTGGCTTGCTGGACCTCTTCCGTAGTTCCATCTTTTGATAGCGCCTTGAGTTCCCTTACCCTTGCTTGTAGCAACAACGTCAACTATGTCTCCAGCTTCAAATTGTTCAACTGTGATTGTATCTCCAAGATTTAATTCTGGAGTTTCCTCTCCAAAGTTGATCTCTCTTAGGAATCTCTTTGTGCTAGCGTTAGCCTTTTTGAAGTGTTCTCTTACTGGTTTTGTTACATTCTTTTCTTTCTTGTCCATGTAACCAACTTGGATTGCGTTGTAACCGTCAGTTTCTACTGTTTTAACTTGTACAACTACGTTTTCGTCAGCTTTTAGGACAGTAACAGGAGTAATAACTCCATCTTCGTCGATGACTTGAGTCATGCCTACTTTTGTTGTAAATATACTCTTCACTGAGTACCTCCTTAATTACAGCGGATTGATGATCCTATCAATTCTTATTGATACGATTATCTTCAATCATCCTAATTACAGTTATAGTTTAATTTCGATGTCGACACCTGCAGGTAAGTTTAGTTTCTTAAGTGCGTCTAATGTCTTTGCATTAGGTCCTATGATGTCGATTAATCTCTTGTGTGTTCTTTGTTCAAACTGTTCTCTTGAGTCCTTGTATTTGTGAACCGCTCTTAAGATAGTAATTCTTTCTATCTCTGTTGGTAATGGAATTGGTCCACTTACTTCGGCTCCTGATCTTTTAACCGCTTCTACGATTTTTTCTGCTGAGCTGTCGATTACTTCGTGATCGTATGCTCTTAGTCTAATTCTTATCTTTTGATTAGCCATTTTTCCTCTCTCTTTCTTTACGCCCGTCCGGGCGTTTGATACTATTATTTGGAAATCGCTTAGGATCATTCCTAAACTTGCTAGGTGAAAGTTTCCTCATGTCTTTGGCCTAAGGCATAAGCAACATCTCACTTCACAGCACTTATATATACTACCTCAAAAACATTAATAAATCAAGTATTTTCTTAACTTTTTAAGCCAAAAAAATAACGACCTTCTCAAATAAATCGGTAGTTATATCTTATAGCTTTTAACTAGCTGTCTTTTAATATACTAGGATTATCATAAATTACAAATTTTTTTCTTAAGTTTTTCGTGAAAATTTTTTATCAATCCTAAAATTATATTATATATAGTAGACATACAACTAGATTTCTCCACTTCGGTCGAAATAAGGGGGGGGATTTGTTTAGTCTACAGTCTAAGGGTCTGACAGCCCCCTTATCTCGAGCGGAGCGAAGCGA
Organism: Anaerococcus prevotii DSM 20548; assembly: GCF_000024105.1. Classification (GTDB taxonomy): domain Bacteria; phylum Bacillota; class Clostridia; order Tissierellales; family Peptoniphilaceae; genus Anaerococcus; species Anaerococcus prevotii. The sequence goes on from NC_013171.1 coordinate 1,696,972, forward strand.
AGTCGAGAGATCTCTGGTAGGTTTTTATGCCTTACTAAAATGAAAGAGATCCCTCCACTTCGGTCGACGGTAGCTTGCGGGCTCAACTCTAAAGACCTTCACCTCGCCAAGCCTCGATTAAGGTCTCCCATCAGCTCACTCTGTTCGCTGTGGCCAGTACCATTAGTGATAAGGGAAGTGGAAGGGTGGGGCAGCATCCTCATTATCTCGAGATAAGTGTGGGTCAGATCCCCCCTTCGGTCTAAATAAGGCTTATTTTATCTACTATCCCTACTCTCCGAAAAGAATCTTCTATATATATAAGGCTTATTTCTTATTTTTCTTATCGAGCATTTCTAGGTGGGCCTTCGCAGCCTTCAGATATTCTTTCATTACCTTAATTCTAGCGTATTTCTTTTGCTTGCCTTCTACTATAATCCAAGGAGCATAGTCTACATTTGTCCTATCTAGCATTTCATTCATTGCTTCGATATATCCGTCCCATTTTTCTCTATTTCTCCAGTCTTCATCTGTTATCTTGTAGAGCTTATCTGGAGTGTTTTCTCTTGCCATAAATCTCTTAAGCTGTTCGTCCTTGTCTATGGTTACAAAGAATTTAAGGATGAGACTTCCGTGGTCATAGATTTCCTTTTCCATATCGAGGATTTCCTCGTAGGCCCTATCCCATTCGACTGTTTTGGCGAAGCCTTCTATCCTTTCTACCATGACTCTCCCGTACCAGGACCTAGAAAATATTCCCAAGTAGCCGTCTTCCGGTAGATTTTTGTAAAACCTCCACAAGTAGTGGTGGGCTAGCTCATCTTTTGTTGGAGCGGATATGGCATTTACCTTATAAAGCCTTGGATCTACCTTTTTTACCAGTCTTTCGATAGCTCCGTCCTTTCCTGCGGCATCTACCCCTTCAAAAACTAAGACAGTCGATATGCCCCTTTGGTAGTATTCGAAGGCCATATCCCTTACTTGTTTTTGGAGGTCTTTCTTCTCCTTGTCATATTCTTCGTCTGTTATGGTCTTTTCTAGGTCGATATTTTCTAGGATTTTGACATGATTTTTGTAACTTCTTTCTTGGTTTTCCTCGTCTTTTCTCTGAATTTCGACCCTTTCAATCCCCATACTAATCTCATCAAGAAGGATTCCCAAGGCCTCCTTGCTAGCTTTTTTCTTATCGTTTGAATCTATGATATGCCAAGGACTTGTTTCGAAGTTTGTCGCATTTAGAACCTTCTCGAAGTGGGCCTTGTAGGCTTTGTAGTTCTCGTTTTCCTTCTTGTCTTCTTTTGATATATAAAAGCTCTTCCTGTTGGACTTTTTAAGTTCTTCGATACGCTCTTTCTGCTCCTTCTCATCCACATCTAGGAAGAATTTTACAATTATAATCTTGCTATCGTAGAGCATCTTCTCGTGCTTTCTCAAAGACTCTATCCTCTCATTTAAGAGATCTTCCTTTATATCTATATTCTCAAAGAGCTTATAATAGAAGGATTTGGCAAAGATTTTGATATGACCATTTCTGGGTGTGCTTTCAAAAAACCTCTTCATGGTTGGAAACTTATCGTCGTAGGCCTCGTCCTTCTCGAAGACTTCCACGTCAAAATACTTAGGATTAAGGTCCCTACTTATATCATTTATCACATAGCCCTTGCCAGATGACTCGAAGCCATCAACCATGATAAGGATTGGAATATCTAGGTTCTGGCAAATTCTAGCAAGTCTTCCTACTCTTTGGGCAAGGTCTTTTCTTTTAAAATCACTAAAGTGCATTTCTCTTTTCTCGTTTAATTTCATGAATAATCCCCCTTTATTGATTCATAGCCTATCAAGCCTACAAGTCCTTAAGTCTTTCCTCTATTCTTGCTCTAAGATTTGGATAGGCTCTGATAATCCTTCTCTCAGATTTCTTATCAAAAACTTTCCTTAAATCAAGCCTTATCTTCTCTCCTCTCCTATCGAGATTTTGGCCAAGCTCGCTATTTTCAAACTCTTCTCTTTTTTCTTTAAGGTCTAGGCTTCTTTCTGCGACCTTCTCTCCAAGCTTATCTGAAACTTGCTTGATCCTAGCGGAGGACTTTTCAATCTCCCTGAACTTCTTGTTAATTCCCAGAATCATGTTGACAGTAGCGAGTAGGTCTACAAAAAGGACTAGGGCAAAGATTAGGTCACATCCCAAAAGAAAGCTAGTCGAAAAATGACTTACAAATTGGGCAATGACAGGATGGATTGCTTCATATAGGATAAAGCAAAGTGCAGCCCAGATTAAAGAAAACTCAAGGCAAATATAGCCTCCTATATTGAGGACCTTATCGGAGTAGTCCCACCACTTCATATGAAAAAGTTTCTCCAAAACAAAGCCTGTGATAAGCTCGATTAGACTTGCTATAAACATAGAGGCGATTAGCAAAACTAGCTTGTTAGACGAATCCACCAAGCTCAAAAAGTACAAGACTGCCACAGCACCAAAGCCATATACAGGGCAATAGGGCCCATTAAGGAAACCACTATTGACGAAAACTCCCCTCCTCATAGCCTTAAAGGAAACTTCAAGTATCCAGCCTATAAAGGCATAGATAAAAAAATAAGTTAAATAATATTCAAAATTCATAACTACCCTTTCTATGATAATTCCTATATTATAGATAATTATACCCGCTTTGGGACAATAATATATTGCTTAGAAAATAAATATATAGAACTTTCCCTTATCTTAAACAAAGCAAAGGTTATATGGGGTGTATGATAATATAAAGATTATGTGCTTGCCATAAGGGATGTCTCGGATTTGCTCGACAGTAGGAAGGCGAAAGAAAACAAAGTTTTCTCTAAATCTCCCTTACCTCGACCGAAGCGGAGAGGTCTCACAATCTATATTAAAATGCAAGTAATTAAAATTTTTAATAATAGCATTTCACTCAATTATCGCAATCTCAAAAAAGGAAGTGGTTGAGAGGTCTACAGTCTAAGACGACATGTATAATTAAAGATAAAGTATATCTAAGAAACTACATTTATCTCAAGAGGCTTCTCCACAAGGTCGAAGCAAGGGAAAAAATTTTGAACAATGAATTGTAATCAATCCCACTCCCTTATGTCGAGCGGAGCGAAGTCGAGACATCCCTATATTTAATAAAATAAATACACCTTATAATTATTTCTCAAGTAATTTTGAAATTTCTACCTACTTGTGTTAGAGTGTTTAGAGAATATAAGAGCTTATAGCTTACACTTATCATAAATCGAGAGGAAACATCATGAAAGAAAATAATAAAATTTCGGCCAAGGCTTTGATTCCCTTTGCTATATTCATCGGCCTTTACCTAGCCACAGGCCTTTTTCTCCAAATCAAAGGAGTCGAGATGGCCTTTTACCAACTACCTGCCCCTATAGCAGTCTTTGTCGCAATTATAGTAGCCTTTTTTATCTTTGAAGGAAGTATAGAAGATAAGTTCGATACCCTAGTTTCAGGTTGTGGGGACTCTAATATTATAATTATGTGTTTGATCTACCTACTAGCGGGAGCCTTCTCCTCCCTTGCCAAGGCCTCTGGCGGAGTGGACTCTGTAGTTGCCCTAGGACTTGCCTTTATACCAAGTGGCTTTCTTACAGCAGGAGTCTTTCTCATAGCTTCCTTTATATCCATTGCTACAGGATCATCTGTAGGCACTATCACTGCCCTTGGCCCAATCGCAGTAGGACTTGCTAATACTAGCGGTATAAGCCTTGCCCTAATGCTAGGAGCCTTGGTGGGAGGGGCCATGTTTGGGGACAATCTTTCCATAATCTCCGATACAACCATAGCCGCAACTAGGAGTCAGGGTTGTGATATGAAGGATAAGTTTAAGATGAATGCCAAAATCGCCATACCCTCCGCAATCCTAACCCTTATCCTCCTTCTAGTATTCGGAGCGCCGAAAGTTACTACAAGTCCGACAGACCTTACTTACGACCTTTTATCAATTATCCCCTATCTGTTTGTCCTTATAGTTGCCCTTATGGGAGTCAATGTATTTGTCGTACTTACTGGAGCAATTGGACTTTCCTCAGCTCTTTTGCTCCTAAGAGGATCTTCCATTATAGATATATCCCAAATTATCTGGGAAGGCTTTACAGGAATGTTTGAGATTTTCCTTCTTTCCATGCTTATAGGAGGCCTGTCCAAGATGGTTGCAGATGAAGGAGGAATCAATTGGATAATATCCAAGATTAAAATCTTCGCCACAGACCTTAGGACAGGAGAGCTTGGCATAGGTCTTCTCGTCTGTCTAGCGGATATCTGTGTCGCTAACAACACCGTAGCAATCATAATCTCAGGGCCTATAGCTAAGAAGATGTCTAGAGAATTCGAGATTGACCCAAGGCGTAGTGCCTCCCTCCTCGATACCTTCTCCTGTGTCTTCCAGGGAATCATCCCCTACTCTGCCCAGGTCCTCATTGCAGCAGGCTTTACCGGAGGAGCCCTCGCTCCCTTCGAGCTTATACCCTTCTTCTGGTATCAATTTATCCTTGGCATCCTCGCCATAATCTCAATCCTAGCTCCTAGAGACCATAAAGAATAAACCTAATTTTAGGCAAAAGAAAGCCCTAGCTTCCATTATTTGGATAACTAGGGTTTTTCCTTTGTCTATTTTAGACTATTAGCTTAAAGGCTCTTTTTTCTTCTTAGTGTAGATTAAAACTCCACCAAGCATTACGATAAGTCCAATTATCGCAAATCCAATCCATACACCAGGTCCACCCGTGAATGGGTATTCTACCTTTCGGTTTTCTATTTGGATTGGTTTTGTTGTGTCATGGTCTCCATATAGTGGCTTATCGCCTGCTAGTATGCTTAGGTCTAACTTATCTTCAATGGAGTCGTCTATTTGTGAGTTAAATACTAGTTCAAATAGTTGGTCTGCTGCGCCTGTTTCATTATTGTCATCAAGCGTACCAGTGAATTCCATTACTATTGAATCTGTTGTAGTAATTGGTTTATCTGTTGTAGATGTTTCTCCAAGCATTTCTTTTAGGCCGTATCTCGAACCTGTAAGATTTCCAGCAGTACCAAATTCTACTGCATCAAATTTCTTATAGTCATCTTTTGTTAAGTCATTAATAGAAGTTTTTCCTTTTTCGCCTTCTGCTAATGATTTCTTAACAAGAGCTACATTGACTTCTCCGCCAGTGCCTTTTCCATTTCCTGTTGAGTCCTTATATTTTGGTGTTATCTTCCAGTTATTTTCCAATATACGGATATAGGACTGATAAGATGGAATTGTCATTTTAGTGTGGTTAGGGTTAATAATAATTCTTTGTTTGAATGTTCCCTTATCCTTATCCACTTCTAGGATTTCACTTGTGATAAGTGACTTAGCACTTGCCTTGTGAGTTGCCTTAGTCAAATCTTTTTCAAGAGTTTGAACCTTACCATTTTCTAGCTTAAATTCTCTAATTAAACCAGTCGCCTTAGTATAACCACTTGGTGCCTTAGTTTCTTTTAGGGCATAGTAACCATCTTTGGATATAGGAAGTTTGAACTTACCCTTCTCGCCAGAAGTCACTGTCATAGTTACTTCTTCGCCGTCTTTAGTGACCTTATAAGGCTGGTATTTGTCTTCTTCCTTTTCTTTGTAATGAACTTCAAAGACTGCACCTTCAAGTTTGGTCTCGTGATTATTTCCGTCGACTTTTTCAAACTCGATTTCCTTGTAGTTTACAACATCAATTGGTTCTGCACTTACAGGCTCTGTTACTGTTTCAGCATTGTCAGATCCTGTTAGTTTATTTGTTACTGAACTTCCAAAAGCCCCCATTTTTCTTAGAAGACTATTGGTATCTTCTGTTGGTTTTTCCTTAACAACTTGTCTAGTTATTACTCCATCTTCACCAACGGTAAATTCTACTATATGGCCTTCTATCTTGCCGTAGCCTGTTGGGGCTTCGGTTTCTATTAGGGCATATTTACCAGCTTCTAGTTTTTCATACTTAACTAGGCCGTCTTTCTCAGAAGTTCTTTCTGAACCTTGAACTTCTATCCAGTTTTTACCGTCACTTGGTTTTTCATAATATTTAACAAGTTTGAACTTAGCTCCTTCTAGAATCTTACCATCTTGGTCTATTTTCTTGAAGTTTATTTCATTCTTAGGGTTGATTGCATCTATCTCAAGCTTAGCACTTGCTGAGGTCTTGTTTTCAAAGATACGAACCCCATTTGTTCTTTCTACATATGGTTGTTCAAATACATTTGTAACATTGCCATATCTATCATAAGTGTAAACTTTATTAAATAGTTTTGCATAGGTATCGTAGGATGCTATATCCTTCTTATCTACCTGGCCTGTTACCTTTAAGATCAAGGAATCATACTGGTTATATGGTCCCAGGGTTATATCTACATTTTCATCAGCCTTTGGTTGGTAATAACCATACCAGCTGTGCCAGTTGAGGTTATCACTTGATTCATCCACACCAAAGGATTCTGGCATGTCTTGATTTACAAAATCCTGAATTGTACCTTTCTTACGAGTGTTGTAATTGTAGTAGTTATAACCATTTTGTTTTAGGTTAATAACATCTACCCTTAGGTTTTTGACATCTTCACTTGGCTTGTACCTAAATGTTACAGGGTCTTTTGATTGATTCATATTTCTATTGATATAGAAGTATTGAACAAATTCTCCACTTTCCCTATCAAAGCTTACTATCTTTGATGTCATATTTAGCCCATAGATTTCTGCCATATTAAGTTCATAGTCTACAGCAATACTATTTTTCTTAAATTCTGTACCCTCAATTCCCATGCCAACTTCTTCGTTTTTACTTGAGTTTTGAACCTTCATTAGGTTGATATGGGCTGTAATAGTATTTGCAAATTCGGTCTTGTTGTATTGGTCGGCATAAGATGTGAAGACATAGGTTAGGGTTCCTGCTTCTTTATCATACTTAGCCTTGGCTATTGTACCGACTCCATCTGCGAATAAGTCGAGGTTTTGTGATTTTTCTCTCATTACTCCTTCAAGGTCGATATTATCACTTAGCTTGATTGTGAAATAGTCACCAGCTTTTATAGCTGTGTCATCCTTAATATTGAAGGTGTTTTTAAATTCTAAAGCATGACCCTTGTGTGGGTGAATCTTTGAATTTCCTTCATTTTCTGTTCCATCATTTCCATCTGGTCTTAGAACAGACATTTCTGAATTCATTTCAATGCTCTTAGAAATATCTCTATTTCCGACATCACTGTCATTGATGTATGGGTCTAGTCCCACACCACCGACTGTGAATCTCCATTTTTTACCCTTGTTTTGGTAGCCTTTTGGAGCCTTGGTTTCTTCTAGTTCGTATTGACCGATTGGTAGTTCATCAAAGACGATTTTTCCATCTTGACCAACTGTCTTAGTATAACTTCCGTCATTCTTATTAGCATCTTCATCGCCTTCTACTTGTCTACTAATTCTAGTTAGCTTAAACTCTGCTCCTGGAAGTAGGTTTTCATTATCATCGTACTTAGTAAGCTCTACCTTACCTTTTCCTGGGACTTCGTTGATAATCTTACCCATGTTCTTGGCAGTAGCACTTGTTACATAGTCGACTAGCTTACCTTCTTTTGGAGTAATCTTTGGATCATCTGGAGCATATTGGAAGATACCATTACCTTCGTTGTACTCAAGGGTTACAACACCCCTACCTGGTGTCACTTCTCCAGTCTTACCATCAACGATTTCTCCTTGGTAGGCAACCGTGAAGTGAAGTACAGGGTCTTTGATTGGTTTGTAGCCTTCTGGAGCTTTTACTTCCATTAGTCTATAACGGCCTGGTTTTAGTCCTCTGAATCCGAAGTAACCGTTGAAGGCTGATGCTACAGTTGTACCTGGTACGTCTTCGTATTGTCCACCTGGTCCACGTACTTGAAGTTTAAATACTGCACCTTCTAGCCTGTTGTTTGTTACCTTTTCGCTGTTTATGTCGTCTTTTGAATCCTTACGACCGTGCTTTGAGAAGGTAATATTGAAGGTTTCTTCTTCATTTATAAACTCAAGACCTTCCCTAGGTATTTCTTTGTGGCCCTTTGAGTTATAAAGTGGGTTAAGGTTGACAGATGTATCTGCATGGACAGCTGGATTTCCGATTTCTGGATCTATAATACCAGTCTTGTATGTCTTGCCATTATATTCGACTTCTTTGCCTACAAAGTTTTTGTATTTGCTTTCTTTTCCATTAATAGTTGATTTTGATTGTGACCATGCCTTGGCTGCATCTGCACCTTCTCGTGATTTAACATATTCTGCAACTTGGCTAGCACCACCTTGGTAGGATGCTCCTGGGAAGGCTTCGTAAGTTGCATTACCTTTCTTATCTAGTTTAAGTTGCTTAAAGTGTCTTTCTCCATTATAGAAGTCTACATGAAGGTCAATCTTACCTAAGTCTTCTTGTGGGATATTATACTTATCAGCCTTGTCAGACTTACCTGTGATTATAACATCATCATAGAAGCCTTCTACATCTACTATATAGACACCTTTTTCAAGGTTTAGTTGGTCTTCGTCAAAGCCCCAGTCAAATGGTCTCCGCCTAGCTGTCTTTATCATAGACATATTATCATTTGCAAGGTCGTAAGTTCTTATAATCTTATCAAGTTCAGGGTCATTCATATTATTGAAATCTTTTGGATTTGATAACTTATAAGCTGTGAAATAAGCCGTCTTTACACCATCTTTTATAGTTTCTGGTGGAGCTCCTGGAGTATCAATTTCCTCTCTCTTATACTTCGGTGTGATTTGAAGGTTAAGAGGACTTGTTCCATTGTATGCTCTTGTATCTATATAGATTCTTTGAATATAGGTCTTAGATTCTGTATCTATATAGGTTAGCCTTGACTTATATTTAATACCAGCATTATCAGCTGAATATCCTGCATTTGACTTCTTGTTATCATTTATAAAGCTTGATGGACTTGCTTCTGGTCCTTGATATTCGGCATACATCCTGCCGCCATCATCCTTGACCTCAATCTTCCAGTCAGCTTCACTCTTCTTAAAGCCTGTAGGAGCCTTGGTTTCTCTTAGGACGTAGTAACCTTTTTGAAGTTTAACAACATTTCCTGCTTGGTCTTTAAATATTACATCACCCTTTTCATCAGATTTTGCTGTTAGTTCTCCAAAGCTTGTGTCGACTTTTGAATAGGTCTTATCAGTCATCTTATGAAGTGTGAATGTAGCACCTTCAAGTTTATCCCCACCTGGAGATCTCTTTAGAATCTTAGGAGTAATACCAGCTTTTTTGTTGGTAATCTTAACAAGCTCTTGAGTTTCTCCATTTTTGATTAGCTTATCTTCATCTGTTGGAACAAACTTATCAATTGGGTCATCAGATTTTCCTACACGAACTTCTTCTGCAACTGGTTCAGTTCTTGATAATTCTACCTTGTTATAGGCAGTAATTATTTCGTTACTTGCCTTTTTATTTTGAAGAGCCAGAACAACATCTTGTGGCCAGTCTGCTGGAGCTGTTGCTTCTTGTAGGCCAGCTTTTTTAATATTATAAGTTGCAGTATACCTTGTTTTTACCTCTCCATCAGAACCAGGCTTGTCAACTTTTCTCTCGCCTGGAAGAAGTGATTCATCAACTGTAACCTTGGTTTCTTTTTTAAGAATCTCAGTTTTCTCTTCAGATTCTGTTCTTTCGCCATATGGTTTATTAGTGTAGTCACCATAGACAGTTACATTTGATTCTGGCATGGTGAATGATCCAAGACCTGTTGAAAGGTCAAAGGTGAAGTTATCTACAGCTCCCCCATAAGGTGCCTTTGTAACTCTTGCACCTGTTAGCTTATAATTTGAGCCAGCGGTAATTTGGAAGTTAACTGTATCTCCAGCTTTAACACTAAGTCCGTTAGTGCCTGTGCCATTAATACTTATATAACCTCTTGTATCACCATCTTTATATACAAGGTAACTTGCAGTTTGTGATTTTGGCTTGAATGTAGCTTTTACCATTACATTTGATGATGGCATATTAAATGTCATTGAGTTTTTATCAATATCTACATCGCTATTTCCATCATTATAGTAAAGCCTGTCTAGTTCTTCATTAGAATCTGGTGTGACATTTACCTTTACTTGTGTGCCCGCAGCTACATTTTGGCTTGGACTTGCACTAATCTTTGTATTTTCAGTCCAAACTGTGTAGGTTGTTTGTGCTTCATCCTTTGTACCGTATTCTATAATTCTTGGCTTAGGATCAACTTTTTCTTTGGTTTTTACAAAGACTGGATTAGGTTGTTTTACTCCGTCAATATAAGTTACCTTGTAGATATCTATTTGATAACCTTCCTGGCCAGCAGAAACTTCTTTTTCTTCGCCTTTTTTCATATTGACGTTTGGTCTACGTTCTGGCTCTGTAGGAATTGGAAGGGTTGTTCTTACTTCTTCTTCCTTGACTTCTGTCTTTGGACCTTGGGATAAGTTTTTATTAACTCCATCTTCATTTGAGTAAGAATCTCCTGCCCAGGTATTGTAATCTTTAGTACCCCATGGACCGCTTCCTGATTTTGTATCATATTGATAATCTGCTCCTAGACCTATTGTTTTGTCAGCGGCATAAGGTGTTTCAACTTCTACCAATATTGTTTTACCTGCTGGAAGAGTTGCTTTAACTCTCATAGGTTTACCTGACGGTATAAATTGACTTGCATTTATCTTGGTATTAGGTTTTTTACCTCTTATATTATCCAATGTAGAACCAGCATCAACTTCGTAGAAATTTATGGTTGAGATAATGTTTCTTGGTCCATTGTTTAGTCTAAACTCATTACCAGGTTCCGGTTGCCTATGAATTTCAATTAAACCACTGAAGTTTACGCCACTCTTTGGTTTAAATAGGAATAACTGCTTAAATCTATTTGCATCTTTATTAATCTCAGATACTTTAGTTTCCATATAAGAATTGCTGTGTGTTATTCCTGCTCTTCCTTCTGATTTGCTTGGATCTACATCTTCCCAACCATTACCAGCTCTTAGAGCATTTCCTGCAAGATTATCTCCTATTTCTAAGCCATCTGCGAAGGTGTTTATGCTTCTTGACCTAAATCTCATTGGAGCTTTGGTTCTACTTAGTGTAGTTTCAGATTCTAGTTTATTAATTCCAAGAGATCTTTCCATTAGTCCACCGTTTGAGTATAGGACTGGTTTTGATGTTGGATTTGCATACATTAATGTTTGTCTGCCTGAGGCATCTGTATTTCCTACATAGGTTCTGGTGTTTTTGTCTGTAGATCTTGATGTTGGATTTTCTAGCTTAATATCGTCTAAGGAGTTATACCACTCTGCTCCCCAATAACCGTTATTAGCTCCATTGTACTTATTAAAGAAGTCCATACCTGTTCCTACTCCACCAGAGTTTGGGATGTTGGATTCTATGGTCACTGCGAATGTTTTATTTTGACCATCTGGAATGTCAGGTGTTATCTTTAACCTCTTGTAGCCTTTTTTCTCAATTACTTCAGGATTATATTTTATTTCATTTCCATTTGTTGGTAGGTTATCTATATCTGATCCGTATGGCACTTCTCTAATAGAAAGGACTTTAGTGTTATCTAAGTCAAGATTTCTGTTTTCCGGCTGAGAATGGATTTCTATATGTGACCCACCTAGGTATTCAGGTCGGTTATTAACTAAGAAAGTTTGCCTAAACTTTCCTGTTGCCTTATTGACTTCAGTAATCCTACTTGCTACTTTGTTAGGATTATCGCTTGAGTTTCTATTAGGCTGGTCTGTTGATACCTTTTGCCACTTAGCCCCTTGGTCTGGAACTGTGGATCCCGGGTTATTATCCCTGATATAAATCTTTCCATCTTTAGTTACTGTGACTGTCCAATCGGTGTTGGATTTCTCATAACCTTGTGGGGCTCCTGACTCTGTAAGGTGGTAGATACCTGGTGTTAGGTTGTCGAATTTGACCATACCGTCTTTTCCAGATTTCTTCCAAACTTCTTTGCCTGGGTCTTGGTCAGATTTCTTAGGTCCCTTTAGGCTAAAGGTTGCACCTGTTATACCATCTGTTTGGTTTCCACCGTCGTCTACCTTTTTGAAGGAGAATTCTTGGACGATTTTTTCGTTGTTAACATCAAGTGATCCTTCTGATATATAGGCTCCCTTGATATTTCCCCCTTCACCTTTGGTTACTACAGGGTCTCCTTCTACAATTTGGTTAGCCATATCGTAGTAGTCAGATTTCCAATATGAACCCTTATTTGTGTATAGGTCCATTCCTGTACCTACTCCACCGTCTTCTGATGTGTATGGTATTTTAACATCTATTACTATAGGTTTTGTAATTTGTCTGGCTTTAAAGTCCAAGTAGAGTCTTGGTTGACCAGTAACAACTTGGCTTTTTACACTGACTTTACTTGTATCCTTTGTAATATCTGTCAAACTATAGTTTTCAAGTCTGATATCTTCTACATTTCCATCAACTGCCTTATCAAGTTCAAAAATCTTGTAAGATTCGTTTCCAGCATACCACTTCATGTTATCAAACCATGGTTTTTCTCTATGGATGGATGCATTGTTAAGAGTTACTGTATCAGCTTCTGGGTTTATTACATATCTTTGGATAACATATTTTTGATCAGTGTTTTTACCTACAATTCTTGTACCTAACTTATATGGTTGTGGCCAGTTGTTGTAGTAACCTGTTTGTCTGTTATCTCCTAAGACCCAACCTGTAAGAGGTCTTTTTGCAACTTCTACCCATTTAGTTCCTTCTACTCCAAGAATTGACTTATTTACATTGGCGTCAGTTCCTGTTTCAGGTCCCTCTATATAGTTATAAACTCTTGCTTTGTTATCAGAACCTATTTCTATTACCCATTTTTTGTCAAGTTTCTTGAAACCAGCTGGGGCAGATTCTTCTTCTAATAAATAAGTTCCTTTTTCAAGTTTTTTATCAAATGAAACTAGACCGTTTTTATCAGATGTACCTGAGGTCACCTCAGTTCCATCAATTGTGGTAATCTTGAACTTGGCTCCTTGTAATGGGATATTTTCATTGTCTTTCTTATAAACTTTAAATTCAGTAGCAACTGGTTTGTTTGTAACGTCTAATACTATAGTATCTTTTCCAACTAGGGATTCTCCTGTTGATCCAAGACCTATTTCTATTATTGTTACAAAACCATCAATACCGACGTTTACTCTCCAAGTCTTGTCTGACTTAATATGCTTATCTGGAGCCTTTTCTTCCTTAAGAGTATAGATACCTGGTTTTAAGTTAGAAAATTGGGCTATACCATCTTGACCTGATGTCCTATAAATAACATTATTATCCTTATCTGTTAGGCTAAATGATGCTCCTTGTAGAGTTTGACTCCTATCAGATTCATCAAGTTTTTTGATTTTAAATGAGCCTGGTTCATATTTCTTATTGAATAGGGCTACCTTTTGGCTGAAGAATTTAGGTATCTCGCCACCTGCCTGGTCACCTGTTGCCTTGTTGTAGTTGGCTCTGGTTATGAAGGATGACTTAAAGTCATTGTTTGTCATACAGAAGACTCTCCATAGGTTGTTGAAACTGTAAAGGTCATCAATCTTGAAGGTCTGCTCTATGATATAACCATCCTTGCTTGAGTTGTCTATCTTAGGCATTTTTATCTTTAGGGGACTGTTTTTTGTTATTACTCCAAAGTCTTGAATTTGGCTTGGGTCGTAGTTAAGGGTAATTGATCCTTGTCTATCATTATTTACAGGATATCTTGGATCAATTGCCTTTGAATATACCAAGTTGTACTTGGCCGGGTCTTGGCTTGGCCTTACACCATAAGATAGGGGCATGTTGTAGTTGACTTTTTTGTCAAAATTTCCTGCTTTTATCGTGCCCATATTTGGTGATGTACGATAAATCTTAACATCTCTTAATGAGAAGGCTGGCTTATTACCATTACCTTCCCAGGTAAAGAAGTTCTTAGTTGCTCCTTGGTAGTTGGTTGATAACCAGTTAAACTTAAGCTCTTTTTGGCCTGATGTTCTGATGTGAACAGGGTTGTAGTAAGCGAGTACCGCTACATACCAGTCTCCATTATCATCTTGGTAGACGTCCCTAAAGTAGTAAGATTGTGGTACTTGGACATTGTGATTATCATAATCGTATTGCTCGTAGTCTGCTACTACATCAGTATTAATGGTTTGATGACCAGTAATTCCTTTTTGGCCCGGTGCTACTGTAACTGTAAAATTATAAGTCCCGTCATTTTGGGCAAAGTATTTAGATGGGATAATACCCTTAAGTTCTATTTTTGCCTGTGTATTTCCACCTATTGAATTGTCGTTAAATACATAGGTCAATTTGTTGGTTGTGTAGTCAAAGTATGGATCTGCTACATCTCTTCCACCAATATTTAGCTTTGGAAATTCTCCGAAGTATTGGGTGAAGTCTAGGTTTCTATCAAATTGGATAGAAAATCTTTGGCCTGGTGAAGATTGGTCAAGGTCTATAGTAGCGTTGTACTTCAATGATTCAAGCCTATAGGCTTCCCATACTTGTGGTCTAACACCTATATCTCCTGAGTCACCTTCGTTTATTACTAAAGATTGTTCTACATTTTTAATCTTAGCAGTAGCTTCTTCTTGGGCTTGTTCTTCGTCTGTTATCAAGTAGTCTTCACCATTTACAGGTGATCCTTGTCCATCTTTAAATTTAGGCTTGTAGGTTACTTGCTTAGAATCATCTACTGTCACTTCGAATATTACATCTGATTTAACATAGCCTTCTGGGGCGGCGATTTCTTCTATGGTGTATTTTCCTTCTGGAAGTTTTCCAAAGGATGCAAGACCTGCATTTTTGCCTTCCTTATCAGCCGGTTGGGATGTGACTGTAGAAATCACCTCGTCGTTTTCATCTCTTATTTCAAAGCTTGCTCCGACTACAGGTTCTTCGTTTTTGTCAATTTTTCTTATTTCTACTGGACGAGTTTCAAAGGCTTCGTTGGTTACTGTTATAGTTGTCCCCTTTGATGCCTCTGATGTTGATGTTGGATTAACAGTTTGGTTTTGTAGCTTAGCGTTACTTCCAGTGTCTTGGCTTGTTAGCCAGTCATAGGTTAGGGTATTTGTGCCACCATTTAACGGTTTTGATTTTGCTACTACCAAGAATCCCCAATCTCTTGCAAATCTTTCCTTAGGTAAGGTTATCTCGTAACCAAATTTACCTGTATGAGGATCTTTATGATTTGGGGTGCCCATGATTACCCTATTGTTATTAGGTGCGTTTAGGACACTTGATCCAAGCTGGTCTATAAGGTCTTGATCAACCGTCTGTTGAGTCATGGCTTTTCTTACAGAATCCCTATAATAGTCAGGGTTTACGTCATAGACCTTTACGTCATCCTTGTTCTCTATTTGTCCACCATTTACCCTTAGACTGATTCTGGTGTCCCTATTTGTAGATCCACCAGATCTTGCTTCATTAGCTTTTAGGAAGATATAGGTTGTCACATTGCCCTTATCATCTTTCGTAGCATATTGCATGGCATTCATGTAGTCAGGGTAGTTTGGATCTGCTACTGTGACTGTAGGATTGGTTCCTACTGATAATTTTGCATTAGAACCACTTGTAGATATTCTTCCATTTTTATCTACATCTACAGTAGTTCTTTCTTGGTTAAGCTTGTAGCCTTTTGGAGCCTTGGTTTCCATAAGGGTATAGGTTCCAGGTGCTATATTTGAAAATTGTGCCTTACCTTCCTTATCTGTTACAACTTGCGCCTCACCCTGACCTAGAAGCTTAAAGGATGCTCCTGGTAGTGGATTTCCTTTTTCATCTTTTTTAATAAGGGTGAAGTTTGCAAATTTTGGTATTTTTTGGACTGTTGCCTTGTTGTGGATATAATATCCTTTTTTGTTAAAGTCATAAAAATTATTATTTTCATAATAATTTATAGCATTTCCACTAGCATCTGTGTTTGTTGTAGGGAAGTCTTGTTTGATTTTTAGGTCATTTTTAGAAGAGTTACCATCATTATCAATGTTCCACACTTTTACATTTGGTATGGTTACTCGTCTACTAGCTGGGTCTGGGTTTGCCTTTGACTCAGTTGTTGTAGTTTTACCTAGAACCTTATTTTCGTCCTTAGAATCTACTGCCTTTAGGGTCATTTCTGGCATTTTTAGATCTTGACCTAGGTTCCAGTTTTGTTCTACGTTTACATCTTGGTATTTGGAAATTGCAACTCCACCAAGGGTTTGTGGTTTTTTGTTATCATTTATATTTGTCTTGTATTCGTAAACTGCAATGTTTCCAACTGCTTGGTTAGTGTTGGGATTTGTTTCTTTTTCTGGAATTTCACTTACTTCTTCAGTTTTTCCATCTTGAACCATCATTCCAGTAGATGGGTCAATTTTATAAACTGCAACTTTTCCACCGTTTTGTTGTAAAGTTTGGTTGCCAAGTGTTCTTGTTTCCCAAGGAAGTTTTACATCTATAGGTTCATCTGCTGTACCTGTATCTCCACTTGAAACCCCATCTGTTACTGTCCACTCTGCACTAGATTCTGATGTAAACTTTCCGAGGATTGTTGTTCTGTTGTTGATACCCGCTCTTATTGGTGTGGCTTCTTTGACCTTATCAAGTGGCCAGCCATCTACTACAAATCTTTTTGCACCAACTTTAGGATTGTCTTTTTTGTCCTTCTTATTGGTAAGGATGACAGAAATATCCATCATGTACTTTTCTTGCATACCTTGGACCGGTGTGTAGAGATTGTAGGTTATTTCTCTAGATCCTTTTTCTGGAGCATGGTGTTTGGAATCATGGATACCAAATTTACCCTTAATTGGGTTATCTGTTAAAGTTACTTTAGAATCTCTGCTTGAGATTTCTCCAAGACCAGAACCCTTTACTGCTGTGAAGTTTGCCTTAAAGCCTAAGTCATTTAGGTCGTTATCTGATGATATTCTCACAGTCCAGTTATATCCTTGAAGCTCACCGTCTTTGATAACTGGGTTTGCAAATGCATCCATGTCCATTTTGTAGTTTGAATCAGCAGCTTCGATGATTTGGGTTACATCTTTTCTGCCCGGCTCTATGATTGATCCTGCTGGATTTCCATTTACGTCAACCTTTTGTGGCAAAAGGTCTTTTGGATCTTTTACTCCAAGTCCTGATACCTTGTTAATCACTGTGAATGTTTCTGAGTCGTTGATATTAAATAGTTTATTTTCAGATGCAAGTTTGTTAATTTTGTCAATGTTATAATCTACAGGGATATCAAGTGCAATTTGAATATTTTCTTTAATTTCCTTAACTATAGTATAAGTTATAGTGTTATCTTTAGAGTTGTATTCTGGTTTAGCAATTACTTCTCCCTTATATTTTACAGGTTCAAGCTTAGTTGTTTGATTTACTGTAAGCTTTTCATCTAAGTGGATCTTAAAGAATTGGTCTGGTTGAATTGGTCCATTAGCATTTGATGTATCAAAACGAGTCAAGATGTGGAACTTCTTACCATCTAGATTAAGCTCATTAGCATCCATATCTGCCATTAGGATTTGTGGGTTAAAGTTCTTGTCGGCATCTTTTTCTATTAGCTTTTTGATAGCAGGAGCGTTGTCATCCATTAGCTTGGCTTGATCTGCCCTGGAAAGCTTGTATTTCTCCCCAAAGCTTCTTAGAAGATTTTGGATTTCTTCTAGGCCATTTTTATCATCTCTTAGGGCTTTTTTTAGTTCCTTGTCTGCCTTTTGGAGGTCAGTTTGGCCGAAGAAGCTCTTTACTCCTTCAAGTAGGCCCTTCTTTTCGTCCTTGTCACCAGGGTCTTTCTTGGCTTCTTCTTTCATTTCTTTGACTACTTGGTCAAATTCTTTTTTCTTTTCTTTCTTTTCTTCTATTGTGGCAGGAGTTTTTTCTTCCTTCTTAGCTTCCTTTTTGTCTGCTTCCTTGGTGGAATTTTCTCCGCCTTTTTTAGAAGAGTTTTCTTCTGACTTCTCTTCCCTAGCTTCTTCGCTAGGATCTTCGGACTTTTCTTCTTTGGATTCTTCAGATTCTTTTTCTGTGGATTTTTCCTTAGCCTTATCTTCTGCCTTAGTTTCTTTATTATTCTTATCTTCTTTTGGGGCAGATTTATTTTCTTTTGTCTCGTCCTTCTTGTCAGACTTCTTTTCTTCTTCAGACTTTTTCTTTTCGTCTGCTGGCTTGGATTTTTCTTGAGCCTTTTTGTCCTCGGATTTCTTCTCATCCTTAGATTTAGCTTCTTCCTTTTCGCCAGCTTCCTCGTCGTCTTCTGCTGACTTTTCTTCTTCCTTAACAAAGCGTGGGCTCTTAATAGATCTGCCGTTTATCCCGTAGTTTTGGATCTTGGTGTTAGCTTTGTCTACCCTTCCTACTAGGCTAAGTTTCACTAGGTAGCCTGCTGGGACATCTAGGTCGACCTTTTCCTGGTAAGGGATATTGGTTGAGAATTCTCTTTGAATCTCAAAGCCTTTCTCACCTGCCTTGTAGTAGTCGAGTTTGATTTCTGCATCTTCCTTCTTTATATTATCTAGGGATATTTTATATTCGATTTTATTTTTCTCTAAGGATTTGCTTTCTTCGTCAGCCTTATCTTTGGATAGGATATAGTCTGTGTAGAGGACCATATCATCTTTTCCTACTTCATCTTCTTTGATGTAGGCGATGTGTCTTAGGTCGTCTTCCTTTTCCTTGATACTTGTTAGTCTTAATTCCTTTACTTCAGGATCGTCTTCATTTTCGTATTCTATAAATTTATTAGAAATTCTTTGAAGGTCGATATTGTATCCATCAATATCTAAAGACATGTCAAAGGAATAGAGCTTCTTGGTATCTATAGCCTTCTTATCGATTGGAGCTTCTAGGACATATTCGATGGACTTTTCTACGCTTGGGCTTGTGATAGCTAGAGTCTTTAGCCCGTCCTTGTCGTTTTTCTCCTCACTATAATCGATATTTTCCCCATCTTCTGATAGGTCCTTTACCTCTCTTACTTTAAAGTCTCTTAGACTTTGGTTCTTGTTTGTGGCAAGAGAGAGGGTCATCTTTCTTTCTGGATCATGGTCGGTATCCTTGGTCTTTTCTACCCTAATGGTGTAGATGATTCCGTCATGATCATCATTTAGACTTGCCTTGTGGCTTATCTTGTAAGCCCTCCTGTCAGTTTCGGAGAAAATGATACTGTCACTTCTCTCTTCACTTGTTTCCGTCTCCTCAACATACTCATCTTCATATTCGCTATTATCTGCGATTCTGATGGATGTTGGCATTTGCTTATTCTTATTTCTTGTTGAGCCAATAGCATAGACGTTGGTCGGAATTGACATAATTATAGCCAAAGTCAATGCGAATAGCTTCAAAGCAAATTCTTTTAATCTACTTTTCATAAAATCCCCCTGTTATGTATTTTGATATATTATAAGCTCTTTATACATAAGAGCATAAATTACCTATTATCCTAATTATATTTTAATACATATCCGATTATTTTACAAGGCTTCGACCCCATAATTTCTTTAACTTTTGGATTTGAAGAAATATTTATAAAAATAATCTTATTTATTAAGCAAGTAAGACAAAAAAATACCAGAATCAAATCTGGCATTGGTCTAAAACTTGCTAGTAATATTTAAAAGTTTCCTTCCTTATCAAATCAAGCCCTCCAAGGCTTTTCTATCTAGGATATTAATTTCCTTGTCGCTTACTTCGATAAGGCCTGCCTTATCCATAAGAGATAGACTCCTCGATAAAGATGGTCGAGTCGTTGCTAGATAGTCGGCCCATTCTTCTCTAGAAATAGACAAATGAACTTTTCCCTCATCTTCATTATCGAGGAGGAAGGCTGCTATTTTCTGTTTGAGCTTGGCTTGGGAGTTGATTTGGTTTTTCTTGGATAGCTTGAGGCTTTTTTTAGCAAGGATATCTATGAAGTTTAAGCGTAGATTCTTCGAACTTGTCGTCATAATAAGCTTTCTAAAGTCCTTTATTACGAAGATTTCGCTATCCTCATCAGCCTCTGCCCAGAAGTCGAAGGGATTTTTAAGATAAGCATAGACTTCTCCAAAAATCGCCGGTTTGTTGAAGCTTGCAATGATATAGCGCTTACCCTCTGGGTCGATCTTGTAGACCTTGACGCTGCCCTTTTTTAGATAATAAAAGTCCTCCTTGACCTCGTCTTTTTTGAATATGTGACTGCCCTTGGGGTAGACCGTTTCGTAAGTTTGGCTAAGAAGTTCTACTTCTCTTAGCTCTTCATCTGTTAGATTCTTAAAAATTGGAATTTCTCTAAGATCCATCTATACCTTCCTTCTATATATAATATAATAAAATACTTACAACCATTATACGACAGAAAAAAAGACCCCGCAGGGTCCAATTATCTATCTTCCTTAAGGAAAAATATATCATAGATCAAAAACAAGGCCAAAAGAACTGTAAAGCCTAGAAAAGCCCTGGTCAAACTTTCTGTCTTAAGCAAATTTTTGAAAAAAACTAGGGCGAAGGGAGAGGCCATAGCTCCGAGATTGTTTCCAGCAAACATTATGCCTGTGGCTTTAGTTATGTGTCTTTTGTCCATATGATTTTCCAAATCTCCTACTGCATAGGATATGCAAATCGCTTGGGCAAATGTCGCAAGGGCAAGGCCTAGGACTAAAAGAAAGATAGACTTATCAGTAATGGCAATGATAAGACTTCCTAAAATCATCATCGAGGTCGCAAAGCTTAGGGACTTCTTTTCGAAAATATTATAAAAGTTCCCAAAGGCAAATCCTCCAACCATACCCACAAGCATTATGAAAATCGTATAAAGGCTTATAGCCTCTCCCAAGACTCCATTGGACGCAAGGACTGTAGGAAATCTCAGATTCATGGCATTGTTGGCCATTATAGCTACCATTGAAAGGACTATGTAGAAAATCACGAACCTATTGGCCCTAAACTTCCCTGAATCTTCCTTCTTGGATTCATGAGTATCAGGAACATTTCTTAGGAAAAATATCAAGGGAAATAGGGCAAGTACATAAATCGCAAAGCTTAGGTAAAAATTGCCCTTGCCGATAAATCCCGCAAGGAGGATAGATACTATTAGTCCAATCATCTCGAAGGCGTTTCTGTAGCCCATAAGCCTAGCCTTCTTTGCTCCCTTATTGAAAATCCCTATATAAGTCGAAGCATTGGTCGCATAAATACCAACACCACATCCAAGAATCAACCTATTTAGAATAATAGCAAGCTTATTTCTAAAAACAAGAGGAATTATCCCACTGAGAGCCACCAGAGATAGGCCCAAGATAGTAGACTTCCTCATACCAATTTTCTCATTAATCTCTCCTGCCAAAAGCAAGAAAATAGTCGCACTAATAGCATTAAGGCTTAGGATAATTTCGGTCGTGCTAAGAGATAGGCCAAGCTCTTCTATAATACTAGGGGCGAATTGATTTATAGCAATATGGGTCGTATGGAAGAGGGCAAGCCCAAGCACCGCCCAATCCCTTGTCTGAATTTTTCTCATTACCTTCCTTTAATTATCATCCACCATAGAGATCGTAATCCCATAGAAACTTAGATCAATATTATCACAAATATTAAACTACAATATAGGACAATTGGCAAAAGGCGTGGTTGTGGTGGATAGATTTATTCTCTTCCGCCTTGAATAAAAAATATCTCTGTGATTTAAAAATATAAATCCGTCCTAAAACGCCTATATTTTATTCAAGAATAAGACCATTTGCTCGATAGCCATTTGAGACTTAGGGTATTTGGGATAGCATACAGGAAAGACATGGCCAAGCTCATAATCTTTTCCCTTGCCGAAGTCAATAAATTCATAAAAAGCACCCCTCTTATCCAAATATTCCCTAAGCTTATAGGAGTGATCCCTAATAAAATCTTCACTACTTGTTTGAATCAAAATCGGGCATACTTCTACCTTATCGAGAATCGAAATCATATTCTTGGCATAAGCTTTTTCTTCTTTCTTATCCAAGGCATTGACTACCATATCATTAATTATTGAAAGTGAGCCACCCTCCTCGAGCCTTGTCATAGGAGAGATAAAAATCATACCATTAATTTCAATATCAGGACATTCTAGATCAAACAAACTCTGAAGTTTCCTACTATTAATAATAGCAAATGCAGCCATAGCCAGATAACAACCTGCTGAGTCTGCACTAATGAAAGTCCTATCTATAGACAAGCCTAGGTCTTTGTAGTTTTTATAAATGTAAGAAAGGGCTGATATTATATCAGAAATTTGCTCCCTTAGATTTACACTAGGATTAAGCCTATAATTAAGCCCTAGCACATTAAAACCTCTCCTCGCAAACTCCACATTCATGTTCTTATCAAGCTCCTTAGTCCCATAAACTAGGCCACCACCGTGGATATTTATAAGAGTAGGTATGGGTTTTCCTTTAAGATCCTCATTGTAATAAATATCGAAATTATGAAACTCATCCCCATCATCAATATAAGACAAATCCGCCCTAACGATTACCCCATCAGTTGGATAATTCTGCAAGGCCAAACGCTTCTTATCATTAGTCTCCATCCCTTCGATAATCTCTTCTAAGCTATAATTTGGATATAGGTCATCTACCATATTGATAGCACTCCTTTCATAAGCTTAAGTCAATTTAATTAGACTTAACCTTATCTTACCTTAGAGAAATTCCTTGACCAAATATAGTGGAGCTGTAATCTTAAATGTCATTTATCATGTTCGAAGATGTTTCTAAGCATACAAAGTATATTCTCTAAAAACATTCTTTCCATACTTATAAAAACTGCCTAATAGATGTCTCTAACGGATCTATTAGGCAGTTTTATCTAGTTATTTAAAGCTTCTGCTTGTTTTCTGCTTACTCTTTCACTTATCTTCATAAATGGCAAGTATAATAGTACACCTATAATAATTATCACTAATTGAACTATAATAGCTCTGAAGTCTCCTCCAGTTGCTAAAAATCCATTTAATAATGGAGGAGTAGTCCAAGGCACAAGCACTGTACATTTATTCATAAAACCTATTGCTGTTGCAAAATAAGCTATTATAATTCCTATAGCTGGAGTCAATACGAAAGGTATTATCATTGGCAAGTTGAACACTATAGGGAAACCAAATATAACAGGTTCGTTTATATTAAATAATCCTGGAGCTACAGCTAATTTCCCTAATTCACTGTATTGTTGATTTTTCCTGAAAAATAGGAATGCTGCAATTAACAAGCATATTGTTGAACCAGTACCACCTAGCATGCCAAATGTTGGGACGAATGTAGAATTAATTATATGAGGAATCTCTTTGCCTGCTGCTGCAGCTGCCATATTCTCATTCATATTTACAAGAAGCAATGGTTCAAGGATTGTTCCATTTACTACTGTTTGGTGAATACCGAATGTGAACAATAAGTTTCCAAAGCTGTATATCAATACTGTACCAACAAGAGAAGTGTTTACTTTCCTCAAAGGCTCTTGAATCATTGTTGTTATCAAAGTTATTAAGTCTGTATTAAATACTGAGTATAGCACAAAACTTACAATAGAGAATATAATAATTGATAGCATGGCAGGAATCATATTATTAAAGGATGCATTTACTTGTGGTGGTACATCTCCACCAATATTTACCCTTAACTTATCAATTTTAGAAAGTCTCAAATAAATTTCAGTAGACAATAAACCTACAATAATACCCGCAAACATTGAAGAGGTACCAAGGTTTCCATAGGTTAAGATTCCTCCCACTTCAACTTCAGATCCATCAGTAGCC
Organism: Anaerococcus prevotii DSM 20548; assembly: GCF_000024105.1. Lineage (GTDB taxonomy): Bacteria > Bacillota > Clostridia > Tissierellales > Peptoniphilaceae > Anaerococcus > Anaerococcus prevotii. The sequence continues at coordinate 1,720,721 of NC_013171.1, forward strand.
GCTATTTTTAGTGTTTGTGGCATCATTACAATTAATGCTGCTATAGCTATCATTACACATGTATAAGGACTTTTGTAACCTTTATTTTTAGATAGAGTATAACCTATTATTCCACACAAGATTAATCCAGAAACATTTAAGGTAGCATTTGCTATAGAAGTTGCCCAATGTCCTGCTGTTTGAATGGCACTTTCACTTAATATTTTAGGAAATATTACAGAATTTATTAATACCGCAAGACCTGCTAATATAAATAGGGGCATCATTATTGCGAAGGCATCCCTAAGTGAGCGAAGGTGTACTTGAGCACCAAATTTCATAGCAGCTTCAGTAAACTTGTCCATGAAGCTTATTTTATTTGTTTCAGTCATTTTTTATCTCCTCTAATATTTTTTGATTAAATATGTTTTGAAAATATCCAAAACTTTTTTTCTTTATTCTTCTCAAGTCCTTTAAGTCGTGATTGTCTCTATTCACGTACACAGCACCATATCTTTTTTCCATATCACCTGATGAGGAAGGTATGTCAATGAGTCCCCAGCCAAGATACCCTATACATTCAACACCGTTTTTCATAGCATTTTTCATCTCTCTTATATGATCATCATGATATTTTATCCTATAATCATCTTCGATAAACTCATCTTCAGGTAACTTTTCTCTAACACCCAAACCATTTTCTATAATGAAAACTGGAATATTAGAATCTGCATATATATTTTCCATTGATATTCTTAATCCTATTGGATCAATTTCCCAATTCCACTCGCTTCTATCTACAAATTCATTATCTATTACCTGATTCATCTCTAAAGTATTGAAATCTTTACCATTAGCCTTCACAGTTGTTGATTGATAATAACTAAATGACATAAAGTCAGACTTTAATCTATTGAATATTTGTGCATCTTCAGAAGTGAAGTCAATATTTATCTTATTTTTTTCTAGATAATTAGTGAAAAACTTAGGATAGTTTTTTCCTGTGAATACAGAAATATATAATTTACTTAAAAATCTATCATATTGGTTAGCAATAAGAACATCTTCTGGCTTCGAACTTGCTGGATAGTAAGGGCTATAGGCAAGCATGCCTCCAATTTGTAAATCTTCGTATTTGTCATGAATATAATTAGCAATTTCAGCATGAGCAAGAAGAGTATAGTGTTGTATATTATATATATTTTCTAATGTATGTTCTTTCTTACTACCAGCAATCTTAAAACCCATATCCATGGCATAAAGATTATGTTCATTGAAAGTTATCCAATATTTTACTTTTTCATAGAATCTATCAACAAGAATTTTCCCATATTTTACAAATTCATCCTTTACATGCCTTGAAGAAAATCCATCATATTTCTCATATAAAGCTAGAGGCATATCAAAGTGATATAGGCAAATCATTGGCTCAATATTATATTCTATTAATTTATCTATTAATTTTTCATAGAATTCTAAGCCTTCTTCATTTACTTTTCCTTCACCTTCTGGAAATATTCTAGACCAAGATACTTGAAACCTATAGCAGTTCATTCCCATTTCTGCCATAAGTTTAATATCTTCTTCATATCTATGATATTCATCTATAGCTACCTTCCAATCACTTGTATTGTCTGTAGCTTCTCTTATATCATAAACAGATGGTCCCTTGCCACCTTCATTATAAGCTCCTTCAGTTTGCATTGAAGAAGTTGAATTGCCCCACAAAAACTTATTCATCTTATCACCTAAGCCAATTTGTCCGTAATTAATTTAGCCATTTTTGAAACACCGGTTGATGTTGGAGAGTAAGCGTCAAAGCCTACTTGTGCGATTTCTTTTCCCTTCTGAGCTGCTTTTTGGCTATATTCATTAAAGAACATTCTAACTTGTGGGCTTACTAAAATCATGTCATATTCAGGATTAGCAAATACATCCTCAGCATCAGCTGTTGTTGTAGAATCAACATGAATATCATATCCATTTTTTTCTAGATATTCACTAGCCTTTTTAGCCATCATAGAAGAGCTCATTCCTGCATTACATAACAACATAACTTTTTTCATTTCTTTTCCTCCAATTTTTCTAATTTTTTATACATCTTTATCATTCTTCTAGCATTTTCCATAGCCATTGTAGCCATTGTTAGGTGATCTTGTGAGTGGATGAATATTATATTTATTTCATTCTTCTCACCGTTTGCTTCTGCTGTCAAAAGGTCTGTTTGTATTTGATGGCATTCTAGAAATTCTTCATTTGCCTTCTTCAACAATTCTTCAGCCTTTTCAAAATCATAGTTTTCACAAGCATCCATGGCTTCACTTGATAGCGATCTGGATTCTCCTGCGTGAACTATTATTTGAAAGGCTACTTCATACATTTTTTCATTATCCATTTACTTATCCTTCCCAAAATATTTTCTTAAATTCTCCTATATTCTTAGCTTCTGATGATTTTTCTATTAGATCTTCACTATTGAGGTAATCACCTAGCTTGTCATAATATAAGCTCAAATCTCCTCTTATATTTCCAATTATTAGAGAATAGATTACTTTGACACGATCATCATTCCATTTGACCTTATTTTTTGGAATTAAAACTATGGAGAAGCTTTCACCTTTAACTTGGTCAAGTATATGAGGTAGAGCTACATTTCCATATGAGGTAAAGGCCATCTCTTCTCTTTTGAGATACTGCTCTTTTATATTCCCTTTATCAATTCCAGTCTTAGCTGATACAATGTCAGATAAGATGTCCAAGGCAGCATCCATGTCCTTTATGTCTATATCTCTTCTTAGTATAGAATTATCGAAAATCCTATTAATTTCTGTGAAATTATCTACATTAAAGATATCGTTGATTTTCATAAAATCCTTCTGCTTAAATATGACATCCACATAGACAATTGGCGTGTCAGTCTTTTGCTTGATTGGAACTGAAGATACTATAAAGTCGAACTTATCCAGATTATATAGGTCAACCTTGCTTAAGTCTGTAAGAGTCAAGCTATCTATTTGCTCTTTATATTTTCTTTCTATTTGAGTCTTCATTATTTGAGCTGATGAGTTGCCTGAACCGCATACTACTAGGATAGTTCTTTTAAGATAGGTGTTATTTTCCATAGCGCTTGCTATGTGAAGTGCTATATAACCTATTTCATCATCACAGACTCTTGTCTTATAGGTCTCGTTTATTGGATTTGTAGCGACGGTCGCAAGCATAAAGGCTATTTGATTGTCTTTGATATCATTTAGTATAGGATTTTTCATGGTTAACCCATATCTAAGTCTTTCTATTAGAGGTCCTAGGTGGAGGGCTAAGGCAAAAAATAGGTCGATATTTGATCTAAAGTCGTATTTACTAACCTTATAGATTTCATCAATCATTTTCTGAGCAAGCTCTGATATTTCCGGAGAGACCTTCTCGTAATTTGTAACAGCATTCTTGCTTATTAGATGCATGGTTAGATAGAGTATTTCGTCTTCAGGAAATGTCAGGTCTAGTTTCTTGCTTAATTCTTTGACCACTTTATTTGCTATATTAAATTCATCATAGGATATAACTCTCTTGGAGAGTTCATCAGATAAGTCTATATATTTTCCTTCCTTGATACGAAGGATTGATATATAGATATGAACGACCAAATTTTTGAAGTTGGCATAAGGCATATAGAAAGATTCAGGGAAATCTATATCTGCGATTATAGCTTGGATTCTTGTAAAAAGTTCCTCGTCGCTGTCCCTAGCAAAGATAGCAGGGTCTTCTCCAATTTCATTTCTTATGGCAAGTCTTATATCTTTTTCCCTTCCCTTAATCTTCATCCCATAGTATGGCTTGCTTATCAGCTCGATATTATAAGCTTTAAGGAGCTTCCTTACCTTTTTGATATCCTTGTTAATCTGAGATAGGGATACATAAAACATATCGGCTAGCTCTTGCTGTTTGATAAAGGAATTCGAAAAAAGAAAGAGCTTCATTATGCTTTCTATCCTAAAATCCTTGTTGGGATTCTCTTGATGAAAATAAGCATATTTGAACCAATCATGTTTTAAGAAATTCTTAAATTTATCTTCATCTAAGATTCTAAATTGATATCCTTTTCCAGACTCTGATTCTACTATCGCCCCCTTATCTTTTATAAATGAGTTTAGTATTCCGATTTCTTTTTGAACAGTTTTGGAGCTTAACTCCAATTCTTCTCCTATCTCCTCCGAACTATGAAAGCCATAGTCACTTGTGAGATAATCGAAGATTTCTTTAGTTCTTGTTTCAATCATTTAATCACCCTTCATCATTATTATAGAAAATTTCAGCTTAAACCTCCACACAAACATTTTCCTTGCCTTTGTCTTTTCTCTTGTTAGGAGTTTAATAGTTACTTATCAACTATATTATAAGTGCTTAGCTTTTTCTAAATTAAACTTATATCTAAGTTTTACTACTCTTTCAAAGAAGGAAGGCAGGAAACTCACTATATAGGAAAGTTTATTTTCTAACAAAGCTTTTAAATTATACGAAAATTCTGTATACTAGTAGTGAATTTAAGTAAAAGGAGTAATTTATGAATTGTATCATAGCCCAGTCAGGTGGGCCTACCAGTGTTATCAACTCATCTCTTGCTGGAGTCATCCAGGGAGCTCTTGATAATAATTTCGACAATATTTACCTAAGTCTTCACGGAATCGAGGGAATTATTAACAAAGATATTCTAGAAGTCGATAAGAAAAAATTTGTTAGAGGAGGGGTTAAGGAAAAGCTTATGGCTCGTCCTTCTTCAATCCTAGGATCTTGCAGGTTCAAGCTTCCAGAAGACCTTAATGATGATATCTACAAGAAGATTTTCGAATTTTTGTTAGAAAAAGAAATCAATGTTTTTGTCTACATAGGCGGAAACGACTCAATGGATACGGTAAAGAAGCTAAACGCCTATATTTTATCTAATAATATTGAAGGAATCAATGTTATAGGATGTCCAAAGACCATAGACAACGACCTCAATGGTATGGATCATTCCCCAGGTTTTGGATCTGCTGCTAAATACATATGCCAAAGCCTAAGGACTATCAGGGCAGATGTCGATATCTACGACCTCGAATCTGTTACAATAGTAGAAATCATGGGCCGCCACGCAGGCTGGCTTGCTGCTTCATCCCTCCTGGCAGACTTCGGCTATCACAAAGAGCTTGTCAATCTAGTCTACGTCCCAGAAGAGAGCAAGTCCCTAAAGGAAATTGAAGAAGAGGTCAAGGAAAAGCTAAAGACAGAGAAAAACCTCATCATAGCCATGGCAGAAGGCTTCCGTGATACAGATTCCTACCTTGATAAGCCTATGTTTTCCAATAGTGATGATGGATTCAACCACCCTATAGTAAGCGGTGTTGCCCAAAGACTTGCAGATTATCTGAGAGATAAACTCGGTGTTAAATCAAGGGCTGTGGAGCTAAATATAGTCCAAAGAACATCCAACCACATCTCAAAAACAGATGCAGACGAAGCCTTTAAGCTAGGTTACTTGGCCCTAAAGCTCGGTCTTGATAAGACAAATCTAATTCCAGTTCTTAGGAGAAAAGAAGGAAAATCCTACGAAGTTTTCTACACAGAAGTAGAACCAGACCTAATAGCCAACAAGGAAATGAAAATACCAGAATCCTGGCTTAAGGATAGAAAAATCCTAAGAGAAAAAATCACAGCCTACGCCCTCCCTCTTATCCAAGGAGAAGTAGAGCAAAGATACGAAAATGGCATGCCTGTTTTTGTTGAGCTTTCTGATTTTACTAAATAATTTCAAAAAAACAAGAGTGCTTATCGGTTAAGATTCGCACTCTTTTCCTTTAATATTTTTGTCTAACTTTTTTTACTTCTACTTCTTTAACAAATACTTTAACAAAAAGGCTTGTCAATGCAACTACTATTACAGTTGGTAGGAGCCAAGATAGGCCTGTGTCATACATTGGTAGGCCTTGTACTAGGCTTGTTACAGGTCCAAGGCTTAGGTGGAAGGTTTTATCCATTACTTCTACTAAAGGAAGTCCAACTGATACAGCAGCTGCTGCAAGGTAGGATTCTCTAGTAAAGTTTAGGAAGCTTTGGCTTATTCCCATAACTATGAGAACTAGGGCAACTGGATATATTATTTGTAATAATGGTACAGAGAACTCAAGGAGTTTGTTTAGGCCGAAGTTTGCCATTATGAATGAGAATAGGGTCCATATACATACCCAAGCCTTGTAGGATAGTCTATCGTTAAATAGCTTCTCGAAATATTCTCCACCAGAGCTTATTAGGCCAACACAAGTTGTAAGACAAGCTAGGGTGAATATGAAGGCTAGTAGAACTAGACCGAAATCTCCAAGGGCAAGTTTTATAGATTCTGTAAGAACTTGAGCACCATTTTCAAGACCTACAAACTTAGCACTACCTATCATACCTATACTTGCTAGCATAGAGTAAACCAAAAACAATACACTACCTGCAACAAGTCCTGCCTTTACCTCATATCTCGTAACTTCTTTCTCATCATCTATACCAAATCTTCTTATAGCTTGGGCTATTACAAAACCGAAGTTAAGGGCTGCTACGGCATCCATTGTATCATAACCTGCCAAGAATCCTTTTGTAAGTGGAGCTGTTAGATATTCTCCTGTTGGAGCTGCAAGGCTTTTATCCATTGTCACTATCTTGAAGAACATAAATGTTATCAATAATAGGAGGGCTGGAGTTAAAAACTTACCTACTCTTTCGACAAGCTTATTTGGTCTTAGACATATTACTAAGGCTATAGCAAAGAAGACGAAAGTATAAACTAATCTTATTAGATTCATATTAAAAGATTTTGGTATGTATGGAGCTATGGCCATCTCGAAAGGAACTGATCCTGCCCTTGGTATACCGAGTCCTGGTCCTATTGATAGATATATAGCTGTCGTGAAAACTAGGGCGAATACTGGACCTACCCTATTAGCCAAGTTAGATAGACCATTAGTTTTTCCTACTACTATGGCTCCTAATACAGGAAATACTACAGCAGTAACGCTAAAGGCTAATAGAGAAATAAATGTTGCTTTTCCTGCCATATTACCCAATAAAGGTGGGAAGATTAAGTTTCCTGCTCCAAAGAACAGACCGAAAAGCATTATGCTCACTTGTAAAAATTGACTTCTTGATAATTTTTTCATTATTTCCTCCATAAATTATATTAACAATACTTATCCATTAAAAAAGTCCCTTGCCTAAACATTAGACAAAGGACGAAAATTCCGCGTTACCACCTTTATTCTTATATAGAAATATAAGCGCTCAAGCATCAAACAATGCCGGGTTTTGATAACGCCAACCATGGCGACACATCTTACTTTCTTCAGACGTGCAAAAGAAAAATGATTTTCGAACTTACTTCCAAGGTTGGATCTCACCTAACTCCAACTCTCTGTGCTCTTTCATAAGCCTACTCTTTTTTTCATAATTTTTCTAAATAATTACTGTTGACTATATTATAAGATCATCTCTTTAATTTGTCAAATATTTTCTAATAAAAATTAAAAATAATTTATAAAATACATATGAATACTCGCTTAAAGCTATACCTATTAATTATTATTTACTCTTCCCCTAGCCCACCAAGAAGTGATAAGGGGTGTAAGTATTATAGTAATAACTACAGATGATGCCACCTGGGCTGTAGCCACTCCTACAAGAGGAAGATAAGAAGGGTCAATCTCTGCTACGATTTGTGGCACAGCAACAGCATTGGCCCCAGTAGAAGAAAGGGCCCAAGCAGCGTGGCCTGGTCTATTGTTAATATAAATATCTGCCAGAACAGTAAGAGAACCTATTACAAAAATCACTATAAAAGCAAGAATTATTCCAGAAAATCCTGCCCTATAAATATCTGTCAGATTAATAGCAGAACCCATAGAAAACCCTAAAAAGGGAATAATGGCCTTCTGAGCAAGCTTAAGAGAGCTTGAAATATTCCTATCGATATTACCAAGAACCATACCAATAAATACAGGAAGAAGAGCATCTATCATAGCTCTTATAGGAATATTTGCAATACCAGACATGCCAAGGACCAGCATAGAAAGCATGGGTCCTGTGATAAGGCTAGTAAATCCAGCTAAGGCCTGATCCAACTCATCCCCGTAGTCGATGTTCAAAGTAATAAAGACAGAGTTGTTGTGATTAAGACTAGCACAAACCAGGGCAAGGATAGAAATACCAAATATTCCCTCCCTGCCAAAAATAGAAGAAACTAGAAAAATTATTATTAAACCCGCTCCTATTCGAGCTAGAGCCATAACAGAAAATCTCCTAAAAATCTCCCCCACAGACGATAGCCTAATCTGGGAACCTGCCGCAAGCAAATTGATTCCCATCAAAGTTTTCATCCCACGGCTTGTAAAGAGCGCCTCCGTAAAAACACCAAAGTGCAAGATACTCGGATAAAAAGTACTTATTAAAGCAGCAAATATCAAAGGAACCATCATATTGCCCGCTGGTATTTTCTTTATAAAGTTCTTAAGCATGTTGGCTCCTTTCTTGCTAGTTTATAGTCGTTAGTAGTCTAATCCAAATCCAAGTTTATATTCATTGCCGCATTCATCTAGATAGGCGTAGGTCATTCCTTCTGGCATGTATTTATCCTTATCGTAACCTGGTACGTCGTTAGGACTTATACAAATTCCATCCTCATCTACAGCTATTACTTCTTCGCCTTTAGGGAAGGTGAATGGTAGTTTGCCTGTTGGGGCAAATTTTCCACTAAGGACATCCATTTGAGCGGATGTGAAGGTTTCAAAATGAGCCAAGAGGGCATCTGAGTTTTTCTCTGCCTTTTCTAATAGCCAAGGCATGGTAGAGTTTACTGAAATTATAACTTTAGCCCCATTCTCATCGGCAATTTTTCTAAATTCTTCTAGTTTATCAATATTTGCTACAGTCGTTTCTGAATATTGTGTACCATCTATCGCCTTATTTGTTTTGTTTTCACAAAGATCAAGTTCTAGAAGGCCTGGAGTTGCAGAAAAATAGTTACCTGATTTTGGTGTGATTTGTACAAAAATATATTCTGCTTCTTTCGCATCTTCTACAATTTCTATATCTTCTCTTTCTTTTAGATCTTCGATAGCTTCTTTCCTAAATGTTTCTGCCTTATCAGCTTCCTTGTGGAGGAAATCTACATGAACTTTAGCCTTATCCTTCATAGGTAGGGTATTGTCTTTGTTTTTGAGCAGTACTACAGATCTTTGGTGAGCAGAGTAGGCTTTTTTCTTATTATCTTCATCTGCTACAAAGTCTTTTGCCTTTTGTGGGTCAACATAAGTTTTGTCATCGAATAGGCCTAGGTCAAACATTTCTGTAAGGAGTCTAATATTTGCTTCGATTAATCTTTCACGACTAATTTTACCTTCTTCATAGGCTTTTATTATCCATTCTACTTCATTGGTATCAGATATTAGGTCAACCCCATTATTTACAGCACAAGCTGCACGGTCTTGTTTTTCTAAATGCATCATCCCCCATGCCATGTTATCTAGTATTCCTGAGTCTGAGTTGATGTAGCCCTTAAAGCCCATATCATCTCTTAGGATATCTTGGATAAAGTATTGGTTAAAGGCAAATCCAACTGGTTCAAAAGGAATCTTGCTTCCCTTATAGTTTTGGACTGCTGACTTGTCGTGGGCAGGGATTGAGTAGTAAGGCATGATTGATGATACTTTTTTCTCAGCAGCTGCCTTAAATGGTGGTAGGTGGTATTTTTCTAGTGAACCAGGAGTTCTATAAACATTGAATTTTCCTTCCTTGTAGTGTGGATCAAAGCCATTTTCCCTAGCTCCGCCGCCTGGGAAGTGTTTCATGGTAAGGGCAACTGATTCACTGTTTAGATTATCTGATTGGAAGGCTTCGATTAAATCTTCTCCTGCCTTTGTAATAAGTTCTGTATCTTCACCCAAGGTTCCATAGAATCTTTGCCATCTAGGATCTGTAGCCGTATCAAGCATGTACATATAGCCTTTTCTAAGACCAGAATACTTCCATTCGTCTCTTGCTATTTCTCCAAACTCTTTAAAGATTGAGTATTCATAATCTCCGTCAGGATGGTAATTTCTAGACTTATCTCCAAGATAAGCTGCAGCAAGTCCTAGGGTTGATGGATAGGTAGTAAATACTCCTACAGCATCGTTCATACCAAAGGTTCTTTCAGCATTTTCATTCCTTGAGTTTGAGGCAATAATAACAGGGATACCTAATCTTGAGCTTTCAGCTACTTCGTTCATAGCATTAGTCCACTTTGCTATTTCTTCTTCTGAGAAGTTATCCCTTAAGATAAAGTGGCGTAAGTTTTTGTCAATTATGTGTCCTGTTGAACCGTGGTTAATCTGACCTATAAAGATATTTTTATCCTCGTAAACTTCCTCATCAAGAAGACCATCGTGGCTTGTCTTTTCCTTATCTTCTTGGGCAAGACCCATTCTTTGAGACTTAATCATCATATTGCCACAAAGCTCTTCTATAGTCATCCTATAAGCAAGATCCTTGGCACGAACGCTTGATGGAAGACGCCAGTCTTCGTATGGATCTAATATCCCATTTCCATTTAAGTCCTTAAACTTAAATCCTTCATTTTCGATTAGTTTTTTATTTCTTACTTCTAGTTTTAATTGCTCTGTCATATCTTCCTCCTATTTCCTTATAAATTTACCCTAAGGTATTGGAAAAATAACCTCCAATTTCTTGGAGGCTTTTCTTTAAATTTATAGCTCTTATCTTTTGATAGTTAAGACTTTTTTATTATTTTAATTGAGCTCTTTTTTCTGCAAGAGTCTTATTATTTTTCTCTACAGTTTTTCTATTGAGTGGATATATTAAAAAGACTACTAAGCCACCAAGTCCTAGGGCTATAGCTGGTATTAGCGTCGCTACATTATATATTCCCTGAGCAACCTCTGCTGTTTGACTCGCAGCTCCTGCAACATATCCTACTGAAGCTACTGCAAATCCACCAAGTCCTCCAGCAAAGGCTTGGCCTAACTTTCTTGCAAATGAGTAAATAGCATAAACTTTTCCGTCATCTCTTACTCCATTTTTGATTTCCAAGTCATCGATTACGTCTGTAATCATGGCCCAAGTTAGGGTGTTAAATATTCCTAGGAATATATAAGCTATAACAGTTCCAGCTAGGAATAGGTACATATTTTCAAGTTTCAAGATGAAAAGTATAAAGTAAGTTACACCTGCACCTATAAGTCCAATAGATGATGCTTCTTTCTTACCAATATTTTGTCCAAGTTTCATAGCCATTGGAGCTGTAAATAGCATTGGAACTGTACCACAAAGACCAGCTAGAGCCATTCCAGTTGTATCTTGGAAGTAGGTAGAATATACATATATATTCATTGAACCAACTAAAAGCATTCCAAGAAGGAGGCATATAGATACTACTATGATTGATAGTAGAGATCTTTTACTAATTACATTTCCGATTCCCTTAAGGGCGTTTTCTTTTGGACCAGCTGATTCTCTTTCTATGTCAACTCTTTCAGTACAGAAGGAGTAACAAATAAAGTAAGAAATAATAGCTAGTATTCCGTAGATTCCAGCTACAAGCGGAAATCTATTTTCTAATAGGATATCAGCTTGACCAGGAACTTTCTGATAAATTAGATATGGAGTAACAAATCCAATTATAAGACCTGCTACTGTTGCTCCTAGAGTTCTAAATGTTGAAAGCTCTGTTCTTTGATCTGCATCAGATGTTATTGCTGAAGCCATTGATCCATATGGGATGTTAATGAAGGTGTAGCAAAGTGATCCCCAAAGGATGTAGGTTGCATACATTATCACTATTTTTGTTCCCATTGGTAAATCTTTAAGTCCTGATTGGAAGAGCAAGAATCCTGCTATAGCTACTGGTATCGCTCCCCATTTGATAAATGGTCTAAACTTTCCGTCCTTATTTCCTGTAAACTTATCTACGATAGTTCCCATTCCTACATCAGTAAAGGCATCAATTATTCTCGAAAGAAAGAATAATCCTCCAACAAGTTTTGGATCTATCCCCCATACGTTAGTATAAAATATCATCAGAAAACTACTAACAAGGGTAAAGGTGAAGTTGTTTGCAACATCTCCTGCTGCATAACCAATCTTATCTTTTAAGCCAAAAGGCTTTACATTTTTCTGCATATTATTCTCCTGATTTTAATCTTTTTTCGTGTAAATATTTAGCATTATCATATACCTTCTGTCTATTTAATGGATAGATCACTAGGTATGCTAGAGTAGCTAAAATAAGAGTAACTGCTGGAAGTAAAGTTGAAATATTATATATTCCTGCTGTTACTTGTGGGTCAAACTTACTTTCTACGCTATAATTTATAGCTGTAAGCAAGAATCCTGTAAGACCAGATGCTGCTGCTTGGCCTAGCTTTCTCGAAAATGAGAAGGCCCCATAGATTGCTCCATCATCTCTTCTGCCCTTATTTACTTCAAGGTCATCTATAACATCTATTATCATAGCCCAACTTGTTATTCCTTGGAAGGCAGTTCCTATTTGGAAAAGTATCACAAAGAATATAAAAGTCTTAACATTTGATGTTTGCAAGAAGTAAGCTAGCAAATAACTTATAGCTGATAAGCTTAAGCCAAATACAGTTACTTCTTTTTTACCAAATTTGGCCGAAAGTTTTGGTACAACTGTTGCCATGAGCAAAGTGATTACCATCTGACTTGTTCCTACAAAACTCATCGCTTTGACATTTTGGAAGTAGTTTGGATATAGGTATGAGTTCATCCCGCTTACTGCCATTACTGATAATAGGAAAAATAGTGATGCAAGTATCAATCCTATTAGAGCACGTGATGAAAACATTACTTTGAAAGTCTCTAAGAAAGAAAATTTCTCCTCACTTCTTGGAATCTTTACTCTTTCAGTCGTTAGCTTAAAACAGAGCATGTAGGTTATAATTGCAAGTATTGAACAAACAAGAGCAAATATCGTCATCTTATTACCTGATAGGAGTTCATGTCCATTTTGATCAGTATAGTAAACAAACATAGGTCCAATTACAGCTATAATGAAGTTTCCAGCTTGGCTACCTATTGTTCTCCATGTAGAAAGGTGGGTTCTATGGTCAGGGTTTTCTGAAACTGCTGATGCCATTGATCCATAAGGAATATTTATGGCAGTGTATGCAATAGATCCCCAAAGTATGTATGTTCCGTACATCCATACCATCTTAAAGGCCATAGACATATCTTTGAAATATGTAGGATATAGGAGAAAACTTGCAAGGGCAACCGGTCCTGCTATTCTTCTAATCCAAGGAAGGAACTTTCCATCCTTAGTTGGTGGTGTTCTATCGACTATTTGGCCCATACCAACATCGGTAAAGGCATCTATTATTTTTGCTAATAGCATCATGAGACCTACACTGGCTGGGCTAACTCCCATAACGTCAGTGTAGAATTTCATAAAGAATACTGATGATAGGGCAAAGGAGAAGCCATTGCCCAAATCACCAAACATGTAGCCTAATTTATCTTTCATGCCAAAAGGCTTTACATTTTTTTGCATTTTTCTCTCTCTAATTTAATCTATTACTATAGCTTCTTCTTGGCATTTTAAGCATAGCTCTTGTGCCTTGAATATATGCTCTTGTGTCATTGCATTTTCTGTGCCATTGATACAATCGAGTATCATCTCTCCGAAAAATGGAAATCCTACTTTGCCATTTACTTCAAAATGCTCTTCTCCGTTTTCATCTACCAAAAATACATGATCTCCTGTAGCATTCGTTGCAACATTGGTATATTTTCTTACTTCGATTGAACCCTTAGTCCCTGTTATAAATGTTCTACCATCACCCCATGTTGAAAGACCCTTTGGTGAGAACCAATGCACCTTGTAGAAGAATGTTGCTCCATTTTCTCCAACAAGGGTAGCATCACCATAATCTTCTAGCTCTGGTGTATCAGGGTTGTCGTAGTTTGCGACCTTGCTGTGAAGAACTTTTGCATCTTTATTTCCAGTGTAATATAGGAATTGTTCTATTTGATGGCTTCCTATATCTGTCAAAATTCCGCCATATTGATCTTTTTTGAAAAACCAGTCTGGTCTACTTTCCTTGTTGAGACTATGAGGTCCAAAGCCTGTTACTTGGATGACTCTTCCGATTCTTCCTTCTTCAATAAGCTTTCCAGCAAATATTGCTCCTTCAACATGAAGTCTTTCTGAAAAGTAAACAAAATATCTTCTTCCAGTCTCTTCTACAACTTTTTTCGTTTCTTCTAGCTGATCTAGGCTAGTAAAGCCAGTTTTGTCGGTAAAATAATCCTTTCCGGCTTTCATAGCCTTGTTACCTAAGGCTGATCTTAGATTTGGGATTGCTGCTGCCGCAAGCATCTTTATCTCAGGATCATTTAAGATTTCATCTACTGAATTTACAGCTTTGGCTTCTGGAAATTTCTCTTGAAATTCTTCGATTTTTTTAGGGTCTTTATCATAGACATAAACTATCTCTGCACCAGCTTCCTTAAGTCCGTTGCACATGCCATAAATATGGCCATGATCTAGGGCTCCTACTCCGACCTTAAATTCGCCAGGATCAACTACTTTATTAGCAGAGCCCTTAGGTGCATAGTTCATTCCATCCTTTTTGTTAATAGCCATTAGAATAAATCTCCATATCCATTATCTATAAGCCAATCGTAAGATATTTTTAGCTCTTCGAAAGGATCTCTGCCGTAGGAAAAGTCTTGTTCTACCAGTAAGTATCTACAACCAGACTCTATGGCTTGGTCTGCACATTCCTTAAGTGGTAATGAGCCTTGGCCTAGTGGGGCAAACCTTGCCCTATTGTCGAAGGCAGTTCTAAAGGCAGCTTGGTCTTCTTGCATAAGTTTTAGATCATCCATTGTCAAAGGCATAACTTCGTAATCCTTTAAGTGAACAAGTTCTACCTTTCCTGAGTATTTTTTAAGGATATTTACTGGATTTTCTCCACCCTTTTGTACCCAGTGAACATCTAGCTCAAAGCCAAGTTCTGGAGCATTCTCACTTATTATGTCAAGGAGGTATTTTCCATCGTATTTTACAAATTCGATATGGTGGTTATGATAATAGAGTTTGATTCCATCTTCCTTAAGTTTTAAAGCATATTCATTAGCTTTTTTAGCAAATTCAATAGCCTTATCGAGATTCGCCATTTTGTCAAATGGGAGCATACCGATTCTAAGTAGGTCTGTATCTACCGCCTTACAATCTGCTACTATCTTGTCATAATCTGTTTCAAGACTTTCTTGACCAGGAAACATTGGTTCAAGGGCTGCTGACATTGCGGCAACTTCCATATCGAAATCTTTGCATGCTTTTATGATTTGGTCGATGTTTTCCTTACTAGTCTCTACTTGAGACACTTCTACAGATTTATATCCTATTTCTGAAAGTTTCTTAAATGTTTCGTAAGGTCCGACTTCCTTGAAAGAATCTACTACTGTTGAAGCCTGTACTCCTATTTTAGTCATTGATAATCTCCTCTTTTTTAACTTCTTTGTTTTCATTTGATGAATCTATTATGGCTTGAATAATCTCCATTGTTTCCATAGCATCTGCTAGGTCACAATAGTCATCTGTACCGTCTATTATAGCTTTATAGAATTTATTAATTAAGGTCTCATGTCCTGCCCCATAATAATCCTTGGTGGCATCGCTTTTCTCATCTTCTGCCAAACATTCTAGATTTCTATTAAAGAGCCTATTTTCTTTGATAGTGTATTTTTCATTTTTACTTATAACTTGTAATTCTATTGAATCTGTAATCGAATAGGCATTAGTCGCTATGAAAAGTCCATTTACTCCATCTTCATATTTGATAAAGGCGTTGGCAGTATCTTCTACCTCAACTTCCTTATTCATTAACTTAGACATGGTAGCTGTAAGGCTCTTCCAATCTTTGCCTGTGACATAGGCCATTAAGTCTAGGGTGTGGATGGCTTGATTTATTATTACTCCAGCTCCTGCTTCTTTGAGAGTTCCCCTCCATGGAGCTTGTTTGTAATAATCCATATTCCTATACCAAGTTACAAGTCCCTTTACAGCAAATACTTCTTCCTTATTTTCTTCTAATATTTCCTTAAGTCTTACTACTGACTTGTTGTATCTATTTTGAAAACAGATCCCAAGTTTTTGTTTTCCCTTATAAGCTTGGTAGAAATCATATAAGTCCTTGGTTTTTTCGTAGCTTATATCCACAGGTTTTTCACAAAATACATTGAGTCCCTTGGATAAGGCATATTTTGAAACTTCTGCGTGAAGATAGTGAGGAAGAGTGATGTGAACTACATCCAAATCTTCCTTTTCTATCATTTCCTTATAGTCAGTATATGAAGGAATAATTTCACAATGAGTTTGTTCGCATTTCTCCTTAGCCCTATTACTGTTTATATCGCATACTGCTACAAGCTTTGCATAGGGAGAATTGTTTATTGAAAGCAAGTGGATAGGTGAAACTGTTCCAAGTCCAATAACTCCAACTTTTAGCATAAAATCCTACTTTCTTTCTTCGAATTTTCCTTCTTCTTTGATTTTTTCGTTGAGAAGCTCTAGATAAAGATCATCGTCAAAGTCTTTAACTGATACAGGTTTACCTAACCAGCTTGAAAGGTGTACTGCGTTAGCAAGTCTTACTCCATTAATTCCTTCTGCACCATTTGCAAGAAGTTCTTCTCCATCAAGAACGTGAGCAGCAAAGTTTCTTAAAACTTCACAGTGTTGTCCTCCCCAAACAGAGTTTTCTTCTATGACTTCTGTTTCAAATAAGTCATCCATCTTCATTTGACCTGCAAAGAGCATCTTCACATCATCTATTGTCATTCTAGCGTTTAGGTCATTTTCTGTTTCTTTGAGTCTGTAGATTGTTGCCTTCTTAGAATCATCTACAACAATTTTTCCGCCGTCACATACGATTTCTAGTCTGTCTGTTCCGATTATTTCGTTGGTACCGGTTACAAAAACTCCAGTCCTGCCATCGTCATATTCCATAATAAAGTGTACTTGATCATCTACAACTATATCTCTTTGGTAACCATATTGAACGTTTGAGTATACTCTATCAGGTGCTCCAGTCATCCATTGGATAAGGTCTAATTGGTGTGGTGCTTGGTTTACAAGAACTCCTCCACCTTCGCCACCCCAAGTAGCTCTCCAGTCAGATTGCTTGTAGTATGCATCTGGTCTCCACCATGTTGTGATAATCCAGTTTGTTCTTCTTATTGGTCCAAGTTCTCCTGAATCGAGGATTTCTTTTAGCTTTCTGTATAGTGGATTTGTTCTTTGATTAAAGAATAGGGCATAAGCCTTATCAGATTTTTCTGCGACTTCGTTAAGTTCTTTTACTTGCTTTGTATAAACACCAGCTGGTTTTTCGTTAAGTACATTTACCCCATGAGTTAGGCCATAAATTGCCATTTCTGGGTGAAGATAGTGAGGTACGCATGTTACGATTCCTTCTACCTCTCCGCTATCGATCATTTCCTTGTAGTCTTCATAAAGTTTTGCTTCTGGAAAAACTTCTTTTGCTTTTTCAAGCTTTTCCTTATCAATATCACAAACTGCAACCACTTCTACATTCTCTACCATTCCTTCAGATACGAACTTTCCATACATTGATCCTTCTGTTCCGTATCCAATAATTCCAAATTTTAATTTTCTATCAGCCACTTTATCCTCCTAAATTTATTAACTCTTTATTGATAATCGTTTTCCATTTTATTAAAAAATAATCTTTAGGAAGGGAGTATCCTCCCTAAAGATATTTTCTCTTTCTTATCTTTGAACCCTACCAGATGCGTCTCCACCTACTAGGTTTTCTACTTCTTCTCTTGACATGTGGTTGAAGTCTCCCTTGATTGTGTGTTTTAGGGCACTTGCTGCAACTCCGAAGTCTAGGGCATCTGCAGGGCTTTTACCATCTAGGAGTCCTGTGATTAGGCCTGCTGCGAAGCTGTCTCCCCCTCCTACTCTGTCTACGATTCTTACGTCGTATTGTGGAGCTTGGTGGAAGTCTTTGCCGTCATAGATTAGGGCTGACCAGCCGTTGTCACTTGCTGAGTATGATTCTCTTAAGGATGAGGCGATCATTTCAAAGCCGAATTCTTCTTTCATTTGTTTGAAGATTTCGTGGTAGCCTTCTACGTCTAGTTTGCCGCTTGTTACGTCTAGCCCTTTTGGAGTAAAGCCTAAGCATAATGATGCGTCTTCTTCGTTTCCTATGCAGACGTCTACGTATTGCATTAGATCTTTCATTACTTTTTGGGCTTCTTCTGGGCTCCAGAGTTTGGCTCTGTAGTTTAGGTCGATTGATATTTTAGCTCCTGCTTTTTTAGCTGCTTGCATGGCTTTTTTGGTGATTTCTGCACCTTCTTTTGAGATGGCAGGTGTTATGCCTGATGTGTGGAACCATGCTGCGTCTTTGAAGATTTCGTCAAAGTCGAATTCGTCTGCTTTTGCTTCTGCTATGGCAGAGTTACTTCTGTCGTAGATTACTTTGGATGGTCTGGCTGATGCGCCTGTTTCTGAGTAGTAGATTCCTACTCTGTCTCCGCCTCTTACGATGTAGTCTGTGTTTACTCCGTATCTTCTTAGGGCGTTTACTGCAGCTTGGCCGATTTCATGTTTTGGTAGTTTGGTTACGTAGTGGGCATCGAAGCCGTAGTTGGCTAGAGATACTGCTACGTTTGCTTCTCCGCCTCCGTAGATTGCATCAAAGCTTTCTGCTTGGACGAATCTTTCGTATCCTGGTGTGGATAGTCTTAGCATTATTTCGCCTAGGGTTACTACTTTTTTACTCATTATTTTCTTACCTCCGCTATTTTTTCTAGATATTCTTTTGCTTTTTGGGTGATCTCTTCTTTGCTGCCTTTTACTAGGTTTGAGCCTGCTCCTACTGCTACGACTCCTGCTTTAAACCAGTCTTCTAGGTTGTCTAGGCTTACGCCACCTGTTGGCATGATTTGGAAGTGTGGGTATGGGCCGTGGATTGCTTTTACGTAGGATGGGCCTGTTAGGGAACCTGGGAATAGTTTTATGATGTCTACTCCGTATTTGTAGGCTTCTAGCATTTCAGCTGGTGTTACGCAGCCTGGCATGTATGGGATGTTATAGATGTTACACATTTTGGCTACTTCTTTGTCAAATGATGGGCTTACTATGAATTTTGCTCCATTCATTATGGCAAGTCTTGCTGTTGTTGGGTCTAGGACTGTTCCTGCTCCGAGTAGGGTGTCAGCTGGGAGTTCTTTTTGGATTCTTTGGAAGACTTCGATTGCGTTTGGGATTGTGAAGGTTACTTCTAGGGTGTTGATTCCTCCATCGATTAGTCCTTTGCAGTATTCGATTGCTTCGTCTGCTGAGTTTGCTCTTACTACTGGTACGATTCCTAAGTCTAGGACTTGGCTGATTGTTTCTACTTTGCTCATTTTTCCTTCTTTCTTTTACAAATCTATTTTGATGTATTTTCTTGCGTTGTTGTAACAAATATCTTCTACAACTTTTCCTAAGAATTCTTCGTCAGCTGGATATTCGCCTTTTTCTACTAATTCTCCTATGAAGTTGCAGAGGATTCTTCTGAAGTATTCGTGTCTTGGGTAGGACAAGAAGCTTCTTGAGTCTGTTAGCATTCCTATGAATTTGGAGAGGACTCCAACGCTTGAGAATACTTTCATTTGCTCTATCATTCCATCCTTGTGGTCAAGATGCCACCAAGCTGTTCCAAGTTGGATATTTTGCATACCATCAGGATTAGCCCTGTTAAAGGATCCTCCAACTGTAGCAATTGGGAATTGGTCTTTTGGATTAAGTGGGAATATTACAGTTCTTGGAAGGCCTTCGTTTTCTTCAAAATCAGAAAGTAGGTCCGCAAGATTTTCTGCGAAGTTTAGGTCGTTTTGGCTATCTCCACCAACGTCAGCTCCAAGCTTTTCAAACATTAGCTTGGAATTGTTTCTGATTACTCCAACATGGATTTCCATAGCCCAGTCTAGCTTTTTGTATTCTTTGGCAAGGAAGATTACAAGCTCTGTCTTGTAGGCTTCTTCCTCTTCTAGGCTAATGTCTTCTCCATTTAGTTTCTTTTGAACTATTTTATTTAGGATTTCTTCATCACATCTTCTATGTGGGATGTATTTGAAGGCTTGATCGCTTGCCTTAGCTCCGTGCTCGTTAAAGAAGTCCATTCTTGCCTTTAGGGCCTTTTTGATATCTGTAAAGTTTGTAATCTCTACTCCACTAGCCTTAGAAAGATCTCCCATATAGCTCTTGAAGCTATCTTTTTCGATGTATAGGGCATTATCTGGTCTAAAGGCTGGAAGAACTTTTACTTTGAAGTTATCTTTGGCCAGAAGCTCGTGATATTTAAGATCATCTATAGGATCATTGGTTGTACAAACTGCAGCAACATTACTCATCTCAATTAGTCCTCTTGGTCTAAATTCATCTTTTGCTAGAAGTTCGTTACACTTATCATAAATTTCTCTGGCATTTTCCTTGTTAAGACACTCTTCTATGCCAAAGAAGTTCTTAAGTTCTAGGTGAGTCCAGTGATATATTGGATTTCCTATAAGATTTGGCATGATTTCCGCATACTTTTCAAACTTTTCGAAATCCTCTGCATCACCTGTGATATATTTTTCCTCAACTCCACAAGCTCTCATAACTCTCCACTTGTAGTGGTCTCCACCGAGCCAAGCTTCAGTTATTGAAGGAATATTTTTGTTTTCATAAATTTCCTTAGCTTCAAGGTGACAGTGGAAGTCAAATATTGGCATCTTAGCCGCATAATTGTGATAGAGTTTCTTCCCAAAGTCATTATGGAGCATAAAGTCTTCTGTCATGAATTTCATTGGTTTTCCTTTCTTTTATTCTTAGTTAATTTTTTTATTCTTAGTTAATTTTTTGTCTATTATAGGTAAAAGAATTTCCTCGGATGAAGTGAGGACTTCTCCTAAGAAAAGCCTCACCACCAAAGGTTTATGTTCGTAGTTGTCTAAAAACTTAATTATCTATTTGTTATTTTTATCTATAGCTTCCCATAGACCGTTGAGGTAGGCAACTCCTAGGGCTCTGTCGTAGAGTCCATAGCCTGCTCTTCCTTCTTCGCCCCAGATCATTCTTCCGTGGTCTGGTCTTAGGTAGCCGTCGAAATCAGCATCGTATAGAGCTTTCATTATAGCGTACATATCTAATGAACCGCACTTAGAAAGGTGAGCTGATTCGTAGAATTGTTTCTCGCCGGTAAACTTGATGTTTCTAGCGTGAATCGCTCCTATTTTGCCTCTTTTAGCGAAGTCTCCGATTATTTTAGCTACGTCATTTTCAACTCTAGATCCCAATGATCCTGTACAAATACATAGGGTATTTGATGGAGAGTCTACTAGGTTTACAATTTTTTCTAGATCTTCTGGAGTTGATGTGATTCTTGGGATATCGAAGATTGGCCAAGCTGGATCGTCTGGGTGAACTGCCATCTTGATTCCTACTTCTTCACATGTTGGGATTATTGCTTCAAGGAAGTATTTGTAGTTTTCTCTTAATTTGTCTTCGTCAATATCCTTGTATTTTTCAAGAACATCCTCTAGTTGAGAGAGTCTTTCAGGCTCCCAGCCTGGTAGTTCGAAGTTTCCTGCTCCGTCGAGGATTTCATTTACCATATCTCTTGGAGAAAGGCCTTCTACCTTGGCTTGGTCAAAGGCAAGGGTATTAGATCCATCAGGAAGCTCCTTGTATAATTCTGTCTTAACCCAGTCAAATACTGGCATGAAGTTGTAGATTACTGTCTTTACACCGCAAGCCGCAACGTTTCTTAGGGACTCTTTGTAGTTTTCGATATATTTATCTCTTGTTGGAAGACCCATCTTAATATCTTCGTGGACGTTGATTGATTCGATGATTTCACAATCAAGGCCTACTGCGTGGCACTTATCAACGTATTCTTGGAAAACATCCTTCTCCCAAACTTCTCCTGCTTCCCATTCGTTCATCATAACCATAACTCCTGTAACTCCAGGAATTTGTGCGATATATTCTAGTGAGATTGGATCGTCATTTCCGTAGTGTCTAAATGTCATTTTCATAAGCGTATCTCCTTGATTATGCTAGATATTTCTTAAGTGTAGCTCTTACACTTCCAGGGCCATGTGACAATTCTTCAAAATATTTTGTAACTATTTCTGAAAGTCCAACTTCTTCAAGATTTACTCCAAAGATTTTTTCATTTCTTAGTAAATCTTTTAGTCCTTCAGTTTCCTTGAAGTCTCCTAATTTGATTCCTTCAAGACTTTCTTTTAGATAATCCATCATAGGATCGTTTGAAA
Organism: Anaerococcus prevotii DSM 20548; assembly: GCF_000024105.1. Classification (GTDB taxonomy): domain Bacteria; phylum Bacillota; class Clostridia; order Tissierellales; family Peptoniphilaceae; genus Anaerococcus; species Anaerococcus prevotii. The sequence continues at coordinate 1,743,068 of NC_013171.1, forward strand.
GCTCGAAAGCTTCTCCTTCATCATTTACTCCTAGAAGATATCTCAACCAACCAGCTAGGGCAAGTGGGATAAACTTAAGGTCAGCCACATCGAGATTCTCATCATTCATATAACCTTTTATAGTCTGTCCAAATCTTACAGGAATCTTTTGTGATGTGTCTGTTGCGATTCTTTGTGGTGTATCTGGCATGAACTTGTTTGGGAATCTTACATTGATTACTTCGTCGATGAAGTCTTTTGGATCGATGATTCCTGGATTCACTACAACCTTAAGGCCTTCGTCATAGCCGATTTTCTTAATTAGCTTAACAAGTTCAGTATCTTCCATCTCTTCTGATATCTTTGTATGACCTAGTACACAACCATAAGTTGCAAGCACTGTGTGAAGTGGATTTAGGCAAGTTGTAACCTTCATTGTTTCAACCTTGTTTACAGTGTCCCTATCTGCCATGTATACTCCGCCTTCTTCGAAAGCTGGCCTGCCGTTTGTGAAACTATCTTCGATAACGAGATACTCAGCTTCTTCTGAGTTCACAAAACCTGCTATATAGGAGCCCTTGTCTGTTACCACAGTTTCCATTCCACTAAATCCAAGAGCCTCTAGGTGTTTTTGAACATCTTCTGCAGGTCTTGGTGTGATCTTATCGATCATAGAAAGTGGGAAGGCAATTTTTTCTTCTAGATATTTGATAAATCCTTCTTCCACGAAGCCTTTTTCTAGCCAAGCCTTAGCTATAAGCATAACAGAGTTTTTGACTAAATCTCCATTGTGGCTTGCATTATCCATTGACAATAGGGTTAGGGCCTTGCCATTTTCCTTATATCTTAGGTTTAGTAAAGCGGTTACAATACTCATAAGGTGCTTGCTAGCTTCTGGTCCTTTTTCAAGATCTTCCCTAACTACTCCCATAAGCTCTCCATCTGAACCGTAAAGATTGTAGCCTTTTTCTGTAATAGTAAAGCTCATTAATTCAAGGTTAGGATTTATGGCGATCTCTTTAATTCTTGTCATATCCTTAAGAGTTAGAGCTTCAACTAGGTTGGCTATTAAGTTTGTATCGAAATTACCATCCTTGTGAAGAGTAACTGATAGGGCTAGGTTGTCGTATGGTTTGTAGATTTTTTCGATTATTTCTTCATCGAAGGTTTCTACAACAGAAATTCCACGATCTTCCTTGCCTGCATTTATTGCGTCTTGGTTTACTCTTGCGATAAATCCTCTAAAGATATTACCTGAACCAAAAGCGAGCCATTTTGGATCCTTGATTGATTCTTCTCTAAGCTTTTTTACGTCATATTTTGGACCCTTGTCCACTTTTTCTAGAATTTGATCTAAGTTCTCTAGTTTTAGTTCCATAAACTCCTCCATTTTAATTGCTAAAGCTTCCTATTACTCTTATACCCTAATCGTTTCGTATCTTGTAAAATTTCTTGATCTCCTTAAAAATAAAGTTAATCAAAAAGTATTGTAAGCGGTTGCAATTTGTGCTAAAAATTTTTGAGAGATTTCAAAGATAATCTCTTATTGTAATCGCTTACAGCTTCATCTGATATTAATATAACACTTAGTCAAAGGAATGTCAAATGTTTTTTTGAAGATTTCTAGAATTAAAGCAAAACGCAAAACCAAGGCTTGTAAGACAGTGAATTTTGCGTTTCAAATTGTTATTTATTATTTTTATTCTTTAATATTACAAAACTATATGGATTTAAGCTTAAGATATCTCCTTCAATCTCTCCCTTTGAGTTGGAAAAGATTATATCCTTACCCCTTGCTTCTATTTTCTTTTCTTCATCTGAGAAGTTGGCGATAATTTCTAGTTTTTTACCATCTAGGATTCTTTCGTAGGCTATTATTTCATCATCAAAACCTTCCAAAGGCTTGAAGTCTCCATAGATTAGGATATCAGAATACTGGCTATTTTGCCTAAAGTCTATCATTTTTTTGTAGAAGTTTAGGACAGAATCCTTATCCTTTTCTTCATCCTCAGCATTTACTTTAGGATTATCGTAGGCCATGGCAAGCCAAGGTTTAGTTTCTGAGAAGCCTCCGTACTTTTCATTAGTCCAGGCGAAAGGAACTCTTGGGTTGTCCCTGCTTCTGAGGTTGGTGAAGTAGAGGGCTTCCTTCTCGCTAAATCCTTCTTCAAGCGATCTCTTATAAGAGTCTATGGATTGGATGTCTTGGAAGTCGTCTGGTGATTCTCTTACGAAGTTTTTCATACCGAGCTCTTGGCCTTGGTAGATATAAGGAGTTCCCCTAAAGAAGAAATAAATTCCTCCAAGCATCTTTATAGCATCAATATCCTCGTCCTTTTCCCTTAAAATCTTGGTAGTAGCCCTTGGTTGGTCGTGGTTTTCTATGAAATTTGCTGACCAGCCGTATTTTTGGATTGACTCTTGACTATCGAAAATTGACTTTCTAAAGTCACTTACCTTCCAGTCAAGTCTCTTGTACCAAGTTTCTTCGACCACGTCGAAGTTTGCTGGGATAAAGTCAAATACCATGGAAAATACCCCATCATCACCGATGTAGTTTGCATACTTGTCATAAGAAAGACCAGCAGTCTCGCCCACAGTCATCGAATCGTGGATCTTGAAAGTATTATCTGAAAGGATCCTTATGAGTTCTTCGACTCCATCTTGATTTCTACCGAATTTTACGACAGAAACTCTGCCATCAGCCCCGTCTGGATCTCCACTTTTATATGAAGGATCTTTCTTTATGTGGTTGATTGCATCCATTCTAAAGGCTGTAATTCCCTTATCAATCCAGAAATTGACGATATTAATCACTTCTTCTCTAAGCTTAGGGTTTTCCCAATTGAGATCTGGCTGCTCCTTGGCAAAGGAGTGGAGATAATAGGCATCTTCTCCATCAATCTTAGTCCAGGTAGATCCACCAAAGATTGATCTCCAGTTGTTTGGAGGCTCTTTCCCTTCTCTAATTATATAATAATTCCTGTAAGGACTATCCTTATCTGATATCGCCTCCTTAAACCACTCATGTTCGTTGGAAGTGTGGTTTAGGACAAGGTCCATCATGACCTTGATATCTCTTTTTTTCGCTTCTTCAACCAAAAGATCAAAGTCTTCCATGTTGCCAAACTCTTCATTGATATCGAAATAATCAGAAATGTCATAACCATTGTCGGCCATAGGGGACTTATAAATCGGGCAAAGCCAAATCATAGTAATGCCCAAGTCCTTCAAGTAATCAAGTTTTTCAACAATTCCCCTAATATCTCCTATCCCGTCATTGTTCGAGTCCTTGAAAGACCTAGGATAAATCTGATAAACAATTTCCTTCTGCCACCACTTTTTTTGCATAAAATCTCCTTTTATCTTTACTCTTTGGATTACTATACTATAAGTTAATTTATTTTTAATTTTCTAAGATCTAATGCTTGGAAAACTTTAATGTACTCAATCTTGTATGTGGAAAATTTCAACAAGAAAAACTGGATTTTTTTCTCTAAACATATACATAAACATATATAGACTTGTTTTTAAACTATATTTATAATCTGATAAATTAAGACTGATATTACCAATACAATTATGCATTTAACATTAAAAACGCTTAAAGCGCAAAATATGAAGCATAATTACTAAAGTTTTAAAATTATAATTCTTATAATCAATTATAGAGTATAATTAAATTGTTACTATCCCCAGACTGGTAACAGAAAGGGGGTGTCTAACATGGATAATTTACTTTACTCTTTGACAGTTTCTATCATGGCAGGTGTACTTAGTCACTACATCTGCAAGTGGCTAGATGGAAACGGCAATAAAGATAGTAACTAGCCCAAAAAAAGACTGGAGCGGCTACTCCAGTCTTTTTATGTGTCCAACATGTTGAACTTTACTCTTTTAGTCACAACTATTATACACCTTAGAATTGTTTTTTACCACTATAAATTGTTTTTTACTCTTTTAAAAAATGACGAGCCTTATAAGTCGGCTTAATTTTTTATTTTACTATAACTGCAATACCGTCTGGTATAACTGTAACTGTGCTGTCTTTGCCCATTAATTCATCTGCTTTTTCCATTGCTTCGTCTAGAGTTTTGACTGGGATAAAGTGGAAGTCTTCTAGGGTCTTTGGATCATAATCTGATACGTAGATTACTGCTTTTGCCTTTAGGAGAATCCTACATAGGATTTGTGATTCCCATTGGTCTGGTATAGTTTCGATTTTTGGAGTATCGAGGAATTTCTTGTAGAGTTTTTCTACATCTCTTTCTTCAAGGAAGGCATTGTGGAAGGCATCTCCTCCAGTACCATCTCCTGATTCTGAACAAACTATGATTACTCCATCATCTTTAAGGGTCGCTTCTGCTGCTGTCATTGACTTAACTGTTTGGTAGATATTTTGGTCAAGTGGGTAGCCACCGTTTGATGTAATGGCAATGTCTGCTTCTTTTCTTTCAACTCCAGCCTTATCCTTTAGCCAATCTGTTCCAGCCTCGTGAGCCTTCTCGAGATCACCTGCTACTGCATGGATTACTTTCTTTTCTGAATTGATTACAACATTAACTACATAGCAAAGTCCTAAGGCTCTGGCTGCTGCAACCATGTCCTTATGGATTGGATTGTTTTCGAGATTTCCTGTTCTTGAGTATTGGCTGTCGATAAATTCTGAGTTGTGATTGTACATTACAGCCTTTCTAGAACAGCAACCAGGGAAAACTGACTTTCTTCCTCCAGAAAATCCTGCGAAGAAATGTGGTTCGATAAAACCTTCTGCTACTAGAAGGTCTGCCTCAGCAGCTAGTTTATTTACTACGATATCTCCACCTGAAGGAAGCTTTTCGTCTAGGGTTACGAGCATGTCTTCATCATCACAGTCGTGGATGTAGATTTTTTCATTATTATAAATCTCTTCGCCTAATTTAAATATCAATTCTTCCTTCTTAGAATTTCTGTGGCAACCTGTTGCTACTAGTAGGGTTATGTCTGCATCTGGATTTCCCTCTCTAATTTCAGCAAGCATTAGGGGGAGTATGTATTTACTTGGAACTGGTCTTGTATGATCGCTTATGAGGATGACAACCTTATCCTTGCCGACAGCAAGCTCTTTTAATTTTTTAGATTCGATGGGGCTTGCCATAGCTTTTTTTACGATTGTAAGTTGGTCATCTTCTGGATGGTATTCTTCTAGGTGGGATGTTAATATCCCTTGAATTCTTGAATCGTCAACTTCTATTTCTTGGAATGTTTTGCCATAAGGTAATTTGATTTTCATAAAAACTCCTTTGTTTGCTTCTCTTCATGAAAAGCTTTTCTTTTATTATATATAATTAGGACTCGATATGCAAATTTTTTATCAAGTCCCCTCTTTTATATCAAACTTATCAGAAGATAGATAGCTCCAGATGCAAGCATTAACTTAATAGGATCTATATCCTTTTTGACCATTAATATTAAGGTAAATACGAAAAGCCCTAGCATCTTATAGTCTAGATTCATTAAAGCAATTGCTCTTGTATCAAATAAGGCAGTCATAAGTATATCTACGCCAGCTATTAAAATCATAGAAATTATAGCAGGTCTAAGGAAGTATAAGACATTGGAAATCGAATCTAGGTCCTTGTATTTTTTGTAAAAATAGGCCAAAATTCCAACAATTATCGCTGAAGGCGTCACACAACCTAGGGTTGCGACAAGCCCTCCAAGAAGGCCTCCTACCCTCACTCCCACGAAGGTCGCAGAATTTACGGCAATAGGTCCTGGAGTCATCTGACTTATGGTAATAAGATCGTTAAACTCAGACAAACTTAGCCAGGAATTTGCCCCGACTACTTCCTGCTGGATTATAGGAAGGGCAGCGTAACCTCCACCGAAGGAGAAAAGTCCCACCTTAAAGAAGGTCAAATATAAGTCAAGAAGCACGGCTTTCTCCTTTCTTCTTCCACGAATAAATAAGGCCTACAAAAATCAAAGTTAGGATGATGTAGACAATATTAATCTTAAAGAAAGATCCTGCCACAAAGCTTAAGGCCATTACTAGAAGGAGGGTTTTGGACTTTATCTTCAAGAGATCTTTTGTCATATCTATGACTACCTTAAAGATAAGGGCTGCGACTCCTGCCTGCATTCCCTTAAGGAAGGTCGCTATAAATTTATTGGCTATAAAGGCCTTGTAAAAAACAGAAATCGTAGAGATAATCACTAGGGGCGGAATAATAGTCGCAAGGATTGCTACAAGCATACCGGAGATGCCAAAAGTCTCATAGCCTACTACGACAGCTGCATTTACAGCGACAGCTCCAGGAGCCGACTGGGCAATAGCAGTCATATCCAACATATCGTCCTTTTTTAGCCAACCTAGCTTATCTACAAAGGTATCCTTCATCAGTGAAATTATTACATAACCTCCGCCAAAGGTAAAGGCGGACAGATACAGGGTGGACTTAAATAGTTGCCACAAACTTTTCTTTTCTTCCATACTACCTCTTTTCTTTCTCTATATATTCTACCGATTCCCAAGATCTTCTTCTATTCTTCCACTTTAATCTTCATAGACCTAAGTCTTACTTTGCTAATATTTCTTACATCGCCTATAATTTTGATAAATGTTGCAGGAAATTTCTCGAAGGTAAAAGTAGTCTTAGAAGAATCTTTTACTATCTTATTAGCCCTAATCTCCTTGAAGCTTCCTTCATTCTCACTTTCTCCTATGAAAAATCTAAAATCAGAAAAAAATCCTTGCGGATAGATCTCAATTTCTCCAAAAATCTGCTGGGTATCGTAGGCAAAGTATATCTCATCTTCACTAACCCTTTTTTCTAGGGCGAAATCCTCTATGTAGGCATCTTTCCTGTATCTTTCTACTAGCTTTCTTACACTAACAGAAGATTTATAATTTTTCCCTAGGAGTTTAAGCCTTGCCCTAGTTCTTACAAAACCCTCTCTCCTAAATTTTTCCTCATCAAAATCATCATAGCTTATCTCCTTGCCATGATAATAGATTTGTCCTTCCTCATCTACTAGGGGAAGGGATTTAGGAAAGATTGGTAGCTCTTCTTCGAAAATTCCCATTTCATAATCTACTAGCTTCATCTCTCCCTTTATATCTAGGACGTAGGTATTGATCGGTCCGCTCTCACAATCTCCCACATAGCTCCTATGATACTTACCTTTTTCTATTAGCTTCCATGTAATTTTCTTATTGGCTTCAAGATTAAGATCTTCGGGCGAAGAATTTATCAGATACTTATCATAAACTAGACTATTTCTTTTGTGAAATTCTCCCCAAACAGGGATTGTAAGCTCTGTCTGTCTTAAATTTTGGCCAGAGGCTTTAAGCTTAAGAGGACCGGGACCTTTTGCCTTAACTATGGCAAGGAGCCTTCCTCCATAGGCCCTTTTCTTATCAGTCGCAAAGAGTTCGAAGTCAGCCTGTAGTCCTGAATCCAGGGCAAGAAGCTCTGCGTTTTCTGATACTTCTACTGATATTTCATCTAATGCGCTAGATTTGATATTCCCATCTTCATCTACAAGGTCTATAGTAATGAAGTTAATTCCCTCTCGTTTTTCTCCCATAGAAGGATAAAAGGCCTCTAACTTTATAAAAGTATCCTCAGTAGGAGTTTTAACCTTAGATCTTCCTACCGTATTTCTTATGATTTTGCCATTTTCATCAAAGGATATGGCAGAGATCTCTCCCTTTTCATAAGGCATATGCCAAGTCATATAAAGAGATCTCGGACCATCTTCTCCCTTGACCTTCTTGTAACTAAATCCTCTCTCAGTCCTAACTTTCTCCATGTATTTCTTTCCCAAAGATTTAATATTCCCATCTTCATCAGTAAATATCAACTCAATAGCATAAGCATTAGTGTAAACAACAATCGGTACATTTTCCGCCAAGTCTCCTAGCTCTTTAGCATTCCAGGAAGGAAGAATATGGGTTGTTGTATCCTTTTCATTCCACAAGGCCCTATAGAGATAGTAGGAATCTTTGGGAAATCCCGCCGTATCAACTATGCCGAAAAAGGAAGATCTAGGAGCAGGAAATCCGTAGGGTGCTCCCCTTTCTATGCCATTGTAGGGAGTTGGCTCACCTAGATAATCAAAGACCGTCCACACAGCCTCTCCCATTACAAAGTCGCGGTTTATTACATCAAACCAGGCTTCTGCTGCAAGATTTCCCCAGGCGACTTTGGATTCATCATAGGAAGTAAGACGCATATCTTCTCTTAGATCATCTCCCAACCTATCATAACAAGCCCTAGAGTTAACTGATGAAGCAGATTCTGACTGCCAGAGAATCCAGTTAGGGTGGTCTTTGTGGATTTTATCATATTTATCCCCATCGCAATAGTTAAGACCGACAAGGCCCTTAGATCTTGTAAGTTCTTCTTCGATCTCGACTAAGTTTTTATCGTAGCCATCTCTTAGGGAATTATCCCCTATAGTTAGAAATCTTTTCTGGTCAAGCTCTCTTGCCCAGCTTATCAAATCTCTGGCAAGACTAGGATATTCCTTGCTCCTAGTCTGGTTAGTCCCGCACAAAATTTCATTGCCCAAGGAGTAGGCTATGATTGATGGGGCATTATAATCTCTTCTTAAGGTCTCCTTTAAGTCAAATTCTCCCCAAGTCATGTCGCAAGTCGCATTTATGAGCTTATTTTCTCCAATTTTTTGGGCAAAATACCTAGAATAATCCTTGTAATTATTATTCTTATCCAAAATCCATCCATCGAATATTTCTTCTATAAGGAGGATGCCCTCCTTGTTTGCTATATCGATTAACTTCTTACTGCCTGGGTTGTGGGTGATTCTTATTGCATTTGCTCCCATATCCTTCATAAGCAGAACTTGCCTAAGGATTGCCCTATAATAATCGGCCGCTCCAAGAGCCCCCTGATCGTGGTGGAGGCAGACTGCCTTTAACTTTATGGACTTTCCATTTAAGGAAAAACCTCTAGAAGATGTAGCAGTAAAGTATCTAAAGCCATAGTTACTCGTAATTTTATCAATTATTTTTCCCTTGTATTTTATAAGAGATTCTATCTTGTAAAGCTCGGGATTATCCACACTCCAAAGCCTTGGGTAGGAAATAGGAAATCTATCCTTAACTTCCATCTCTCCCATAGCTTTTATGTAAAAGACTTCTGATTTATATCTTTCAACTAATATATTCTTGTAGATAAGCTTATGTTCAAGGATAATTTCTTCATCAACGTTACTCTTGTTTGAAATAAAAGACCTGATTTCTAGGTCGATCTCTCCTTTCTTATCTTCTAAACCATAATCATCAATCCTAACTTCATCAAAGGCTATGTCGTTTGTAAGGATGAGATCTACATCTCTATAAATTCCAGAACCAGAATACCAACGGCTAGTAGGAATCGGATTATCAACTTTGATAGCCAAAATATTTTCCCTATCATAATAAAGGAAATCAGTGATATCGATTAGAAAGGGACTGTATCCATGGTGGTGGCAAGCCAATTTCCTACCATTTAAGAAAACTTCTACATCACAGTAGATTCCATCAAAGGAAAGTTTAGCTCTCTTTTTATCCTCTATAATAAAACTTTTCCTGTAAAGCCCCACTCCTCCGAGCTTATAGGCAGACTGGGCCTCTCCCGCCTTAGAATAAGGTCTAGCTATCGAGTAATCGTGGGGTAGGTCTATATAATCCCAGGAAGAATCGTCGAAGAAGTTCTTGTAAAATCCTGGAATATCTCCTAAAGCAAATTTCCAGGACTTATTAAGATTGATTCTTCTTTGATTAGTATCTATTTTTTCTATATAATATTTACTTTTCATAGTATCCCTTCCGGAAGTATATTCAAGCTAAAGACTATCTCCCTCGCCCTTATAAAGTCCTCGTGACTTATTCTTTTTCCTCCTAAGATTTTCCCGTCTACTTTGATATCTTTGACAAAATTCTTGTGGGGATAGTTTTCCTCAGTCCTGATTTCTATAGTATTTCCTGAAGAAAGCTTCACCTTCATCTTATCAAAAAGGCTTATGCCCATTTCATAAAATCCACTTGCTGGAGCGATAGGATAAATTCCCATAGCCGATAGGATAAACCAAGATGCCATAGACCCATTATCCTCATCTCCAGGAAAACCCCTAAAGTTATAGGAAAAATAATCTCTCATCAAAGTCTTTACTAAAATTTCACTCTTCCAATACTTTCCGACTAAATTGTATAGGTAAGGAAGATGAAAGGAAGGTTGGTTCGATATGGCAAATTGACCAAAATGGGCATCACTCATCTCGATCATTTCATGGATATCATATCCATAAGATCCTACATTATACCTAGAATCCGCATTTATCATCTGATCAAGTCTATCTTCAAAATTATCTTCTCCTCCAAAAAGCTCTATCAATCTAGGAAAGTCATGGTAGCAATTGTAGGAATTCTGGAAGGCTGAACCTTCTGTGTAGGGAGAACCCCAGGAAAGCGGATCAAAATCTCCTACAAAATTTCCTTCTCTATTCTTTGCCCTAAGAAACTTAGTCTCGTAATCAAAGAGCTTCTCCCAATTTCTGGAGTATGAGTAGTACTTTTCTGCCAAGTCCTCTTTACCGCAAAGCTCTGCGACCCTTCCTATAGAAAAATCCGCCATGCTATTATCTAGAGTCTGATTTACAGATTCGTGGAAGTCTGATGGAACATATCCCAGCTTCCTGTAAGTTTTGGCCTTGAAACGACCATATCTATCATCTTCAGCTTCCTTTTCAGCTGCATCCAGCAAGGCTTTTAGGAAAATTTCCTTCTTATCGATAGCAATTCCCTTAGTAAGGGCATCAGCAATCACATTTTCAACCAAGGTTCCTGGCATAAGCCCCCTCTCATCTGGTGAAAGCCACTTTGGAAGATAGCCAGTATCACGGTAGAAGTTCAGTATTCCTTCTAGAATATCAGACAGGTCGTCTTTTGCTACTAGACTAAGGAGGGGAAAGAGGGTCTTCTGTCCATCCCAAAAGCCAATATTTGTATAAAACTTTCCCCTTTTTACGGATTTAGAATGGGTATCGTAATAGATATCCTGTTTTCCCTTATCTTGCTCAAAGAATTTCATAGGAAATAGGAAGGCTCTGTAGACTGCATGGTAGAAAAACTTGATCTTGTCTATCTTCTTGTAAGGGGTAAATTTTTGGAAATTATCCTCGTAGTCGGTGTCTTCTATTTGAAAGATATCCAAATATTTATCCCAAGCCTTTTTAGATTCTTCGATAATAATTTCAAGATCATCAGGGATTTTCTCATAATTATATCTCACTTGATCAGTTGAGATGAAAGACGTTGCAAACTTAAGAAAAAGATCCTCACTACTTGTCTTTACATAGTAGCATCCTTTCTCGAAAGAAAACTCAAATTCATTTGATAGACCAATTCTGATATACATCTTAAGATTCTTATCCTCACAAGCTGCGTAATTACTTACAAAGCCTTCTAGGAAGTCTCCATCCTTCTCTAAACTTAGACCCTTTGCAAATATCTTAAAAGAAGAGTTTCCACAAGACTTAATCACTCCTCCCAAATCCATTATAGAAGCTAGGACGCTTGTCCCTTTCTTGTAAGAAATTTTAAGAAAATTCGGTCTAAATAATGATTTTTCTATGTCATAACTTATATTTTCATTATCAGTGTAGGGGAGGATATTGATATAGGAAAAATCTCCCATCCAAGGACTAGGCTGATGGCTTATACGAAAGGCAAGGAGATCTTCATCTTCTGGATGAAAGAAGAAACTTCCATCATCCCTAGTCATCAATGTAAGATAATTGTTTCCATGGGGCAGCCCACACAAGGGGAGGGTATTGCCATTAGAGAAGTCTCTCACAGAAGCTGTCCCTATCCTAGTATCCGTGTATCTTATATCTTTTAATATTTCATCAATAATTTTCATAGCATCCCTCTTCAATAATCTTGCTGTATTTATAAATCAATCTTGAAATCAATTCTACTTCTCCTAATACTTTCTCTAGCTCATCTTTGCTAGAAACTCTTGCTCCATATTCATTTTCGAAGGAAGTCTTTGCTCTTAATCGAGGCATCTCTTTTTCAAATTGTTCCAAGATATTTCCCGTCAAGGTCCTTCTAATAAATGCTATTTTCTCTACCATCATAAGACCAAGCCTCATTCCTTCAAAACTTAGGCTAGGGCTAGGCTTATTTTCCCTCTTATCCTTAGACGGATATATGAGAAAGGAGTCCCTGCTTTCCCAAAGAAAGAAGCTCGTATCTAGCCTAGGATCTTCAACCCAAGCGTCAAGAGCCCATCTTAAGAATCCATCGAAGCCATTTATATAGGAAAAAATAATAAGCCAAGTCGCCTCAAAAGGCTCTGAGTAAAGGAAAGTGTTGGGAAATACTCCTGTACAAGTATAAAGACTTGTAAAAAGCCCCCTCCTTCTCCTAGCTCTAACATAAGCTAGGCAGTCTTCATCTACACTAGATAAGATAAAGGAGATATCCTCTATCCTATCGAAAAGCTTGATATTATCTTTGTCAAAAGAAGTTTGATAGGCGATTTTAAAAGTTTTAGCATCCTTGTTTTTGAAATTTGAAAGAAAATATATAGCATCCCTTACTTCCCCCTCGTCTCTTTCATCAATTCCTATATAAGTCTTGTCAAAATATCCTAACTCATCCAAATGCTCTATAAAATCCGGCAAAAACCTTTGCCAATACTCCTTATCCTTTGTATCATCATCCCAACTTATGAGAGAAAAGGCATAGATCTTATCAAGCATATCAAGGCTTTTTGCAAGATTAACAAAGCTATCGAAGTAGGAATAATCAAAATCATATCCTCCACCCTTTAAAACTTTTCTAATCATAGAAGGGCTATCGTCATAAGTCTGATGGGCCCAGGGTTCATCTACTATGCTTGTAGTAAGAGTCCTTCCAGAAAGTGTCTTGTACAAGAGAAGATGCTCTCTTAAAATGTCCAAGTGCCTTTTATAAAACAATTCTTTCTCGGAAAGCTCGTAAAATCTATAAGAAGAGAAGGGATATTGCCAAAGATTTATATCAAAAGATGATTCCTCCCTACAAAGGTCTAAGAGCCTAACCGAAAACTCTAATTCAAAATTAGATTCATTATGATAAATATTAATTTTACCCTTATATAAGCCTGGTTTAGCATCTTTAGGGAAATTTACATAATAGAAAAACCTAAGGGACGAATTGGCTCTTATTCTAGCTGAAGATTTATAGTCTATAATATCATCGAGCTCAAGCTTTGGAAAATCTGGCATAAGAGTCCTATCATACCCTCTTCCTATATGGCCTCTTGCTTTTTCAAGAATCCTTATAGAAATAAAATCCGAAGGAATATAAGATTCGGAAGATCTTAAAGAAGAAGGCTCAATCTTGACAGATAAACTCTCTGACGAAAGATTCTCTATAATAAAAGAAGCAGAAAACAAATCTCCCCTATAGGCATAATCAATATTTTCATAAGTAAAGTCTCCCCTAACGTAAGGACTTACCTCAAAAAGTTCAAGCTTACAATCTCCCATAAAATCCTCCCTGTGTAAATACTATTCTAGCAGAGAAAAGGTTTTTTTGTAAAGAAAAAAAGATGCGCCAATTAAGACGCACCTTAAATTTATCAGAAATCTATTTGTTATAAATATAATTATACCTGAACACCTGATAGTAACTCAAAAGGAACTATTACTATTTGTGGAAATATTATCATTAATAGAATTATAATAACTTCTACAATTAAAAACGGTAATACTGATTTCACAACCTTTTCCATAGTGATTCCACCTGCAGCACTAGCCACATTAAGAACCGTTCCAACTGGAGGAGTTAGCAATCCCATTACTATTGATATAACAAATACAACACCAAAGTAAACTTCATTAATACCTGCTTCTTTAATAACTGGTAGTACTACAGGAGCTAAAATTAGTATAGTAGGATTTACATCCATTGCGGTTCCTATTATCAAAATTAATCCCAATATAATAAGCATCAAAATTCTAGGGCTTCCTACAAAAGGATGAAGTAAGTTTGAAACTAAAACCGGAATATTCGCAACAGTCATTACCCAAGAAGAAATAGCTGAAGCTGCAACTAAAAACATAATAGCAGCTGAAGATTTAGCAGAAGATATTAATCCATCTAATAAATCTCTAAAGTTTAACTCTCTATAAACAACTAGTCCTATAATTAATGAATAAACTACTGCGACAACACCTGCTTCCGTAGGAGTGAAAACTCCTGTTTGAAGTCCAACTAAAATACCAACTGGCATTAATATTGCCCAAATTGCATCCCTAGTCGCCTTCATTCTTTCTTCAAAGGGTTCTTTTGGCAATGGGGCTATGTTTCTTTTTTTAGCTACTATAAACCACATTATCGCTAAGCCAGCGGATATATATATTGCTGGAGCAACTCCTGCTAAAAATAAATGTGAAACAGGTATACTTGCTGTAACGCCTAAAACTATCATTGGAGCGGATGGTGGCATTATCGGCGATAATAAGTTTGAAGCAGCAACAAGTCCTGTAGCATCCTCCCTATCATAATTAGCCTTAACCATCATAGGGATTAAAATCCCTCCTAAAGCAGCAGTAGATGCAACAGCTGATCCAACCATACTAGCAAATAATAGTGTTGCTATTATTGTTACATAACCTAATCCACCTCTAAAATGGCCTACCCAAGCACTTGCAGCATTAACAAGTCTATTAGTAAGGCCACCTCTGTTCATAAGATCTCCTGCTAACATAAAGAATGGCAAGGCCATCATAGAATAACTATCAGCTCCATTGAACATATTTTGAGAAATTATTTGAACATCAAATCCGTTTAGATAAGCTAACATGCTTACACCACTAAATATCAAAGCAAATGCAATTGGTAAGCCTATCGCCATCGATCCTAATAATGATATTATAAATACTAATAGGGTCATTGTTCAATCTCCTTATAATCGTTTGTAAACTCTTTTTCGATATAGTCATTCTCTTCTAACTTAAAATCTTCTGGATGTTTTATAGCAATATATATCTTTTCTATTGCTAATACTCCTATACATACACCAGATAATATACAAATTGAATATAAAAATGAGAAAGGTAAACCTAACACTGCTGTTTTTGCACCACTACTTTGAACTACCATTTTTACTGACCCTAAAGTTAGTATAGTCATCATTATTAAAATAATAACGTTTACAATTATGCTAGAAATAAGTTGGCCTTTTTTAGGAAATCTCTTCACAAGCATATCTACAGATAAATGTTCTCCTTCTCTCATGGCAACAATGGCGCCTATAAAAGTCATAAAAACAAACGTGTATCTTGAAACTTCTTCAGAAGATGCTAGACCTGTATTGAAAACAAATCTTAATATTACATTAAGAAATACAAAAACAACCATTATCCCCATCATAATTCCTAGAAATATATCTATGAATTTAAAAAATTTATTATAATTCTTCATATACTTCTCCTATTTTACTTCCTGAATTCTTTCAACAAGATCTTCTGCCCAGTCATACTTATCATATAGGTAGTCATAAACTGGTTTAGCCATTTCTCTCATTTTCTTATACTCTTCTTCGCTTGGTTCGGTAATATTTATTCCTTGCTCTTTTAAAAATATTTTATCATCTTCTATACTTTGTTCATATATATCCCAAGCCCTCTGAGCTGTTAATTTCGCTGCTTTCTCAAAAACTTTTCTATCTTCTTCTGGCAAACTTTCTAGAAACTCATCATTACCTAATATTTCAATAGACGATACCATGTGATTTGTTTCATATATATCTTTAGAAACTGTATACCATCCCTCTTGTCTAAACGTTGACAAAGGATTATCCTGACCCTCTATTACTCCTTGTTCAAGAGAAGTAAATACTTCGCTCATATCCATTATTACAACATTAGCTCCTAGTGATTCAGCTAACTTCACATGTATAGGGTTATTAGGCATTCTTAACTTTTGTCCCTTAAAATCATCAATTGATTTTAAATCCTTTGAAGATGAGAAAACCCTTGCACCATTTGGAGCCCAGGCCATGAACTCAAGAGGTTCCCTATCTTCTAAATATTGTGCGATTTCGTCTCCTATTTCTCCTTCATAAACTTTTCTTGCGTGACTCACATTTCTAAAAATAAAAGGAAAGTCAGGAGTAGCCATCATTTCAATCTCAGACCACATTACAGTACCAACGGCTGTAATCTCAATAATACCTGATCTAGTGTAATCAAAGAGTTGTTTCTCGCCACCTAGCCTTCCTGAATCATACAATTGAACATTATATCTTCCTCCTGTTTCTTCCTCAATCATTGGTAAAAACACTTCCCTAAATGCAATATTTACAGGATGAGTAGGAGCAACAACTGTAGCCACTTTTACAAGTTGCCCTCCATTTCCTGTTGTATCATTATCGCAAGAAGAGAATGAAAATAATAAAACTAATGATATTATAAAGGTTAATAATTTACTCCTTTTCATCATTCACTCCTAAATAACACTAATCTAAAATTAATATGACTTTTTCTGTATAAATATCTTTATCCATTATCATTTTTATAGCTTTTTCAGCTTCTTCAAACTTCATTTCATGACTTACCAAGTCATCGAACGATAATTTTCCTGAGTTATACGCATCTATAACTTCTGGAAATCTTCTATTACTCAACCTAGATCCTACAATATCAAGCTCTTTAGATGTAATATCAACCGAGCATATTTCTGAAGGTTTTGTTGAAAATCCTAAATTTACTACTGTTCCTGCACTTGCTGCCAATTTTACAGCTTGTTCAAAAGTTTTAGGTGTACATATTGCATCAACAACTACATCAGCTAGCCTCCCATTATTGTTTTCTCTGATAACTTCTGCTGGGTCTTCCTTGCTAGCATCAATAGCAATCATTCCATACTTAGAAGCTCTTTCAAGTTTTTTGGGATCCATGTCAGATGTAAATACTTTTGCACCCAGATATTGAGCAACTCTACCAACGGTTTGGCCAATGCTTCCAGCTCCCATTACAAAAACAGCATCTCCTTCTGAGACATTAGCTCTTCTATTTGCTTGGAAACCTATAGAAAAGGGTTCAACAAGTACACTTTTATTCCATGGCATAGATGGATCAAGTTTATATGCTTGGCTTTCTTTAACAACTATTTTTTCTTGGAATCCTCCATCAACATGTACTCCTCTTACTTTAAGATTTTCGCATATATTAACTCTTCCCTTTTTACAGTTTTTACATTCTCCACAATTTATAACAGGATCCACAGCAACATGATCACCAACTTTAAGACCTTTTACTTTGTTACCAACTTCTTCAACTACCCCTGTCATCTCATGCCCTATTATTCTTGGATATTCTGCCATGGGATTTGTCCCATTATAAATTCCAATATCAGAACCGCAAATCCCCACAGATTTTACTTTTATTTTTATATCATCATCTTCTTCAATTTGAATTTCTTCCAAATCTACAATTTCTAAATATTCAACCTTATTAATCCTAACAGCTTTCATAGATACCTCCAATATTTTTCTTGAATACTAGTATACTAGTATTCTTGTTAAATATAGGTTAACATTTTCCCGAAGATATGTCAAGACTTTTTTCCCTAATTTTGATATAATGTAAGAGGTGATAAAATGAATTTTAAAGTATTGGATAAAAAAAATAAAGAAAAATCTAAAGAATATGTAATAAGAAATATGGTCTACAATATAGAGTTTCTAAATTTAGAGCCTGGCGAGAAAATTAGCGAAAACCAAATATCAGAATTTCTAAATTTGAGTAGAACTCCAATAAGAGAGGCATTCTATAATTTAAAATCAAATTTACTTATTGATGTAAAACCTCAAATAGGAACTTTCATTTCATACTTAGACATTGATGTTAGTAAGGAGCTGTTATTTTTTCGATCAAGCCTTGAAGAAAAAGCTGTTATTGAAGTATGTAATAAAGATTCCCTTGATTACCTTAATGTTTTTAAAGAAATCATAGAAAAAGAAAAAACACTCCATTATTCAAATAATATCGAAGAATTGATATCCCTAGATAATAGATTTCATAATCTACTTTTCGAAGAATTAGGTTATAACAAAATCCCTTCAATTATAGAAGATAACACTTCTTATCTAGTAAGAATGAGAATTCTTAGGCTAAAAGCTAATATAAGAGAAACAAACTATATAGATGAACACGAAAATATATTGACATGCATAATTAACAAAGATAAAGAAAATGCATCAAAGATTTTAAGATACCATATAAATGAACTAGTGGATGATATGAATCTCTTAAAGAATAAATATCCACGCTATTTTAAAAACAATAATTAACATACTAAAAGGGCGATATTCAAACTACAAAGTATTATGAATATTGCCCCTTTGTTATATCTAGATATTTTTATTTTCCCTTATTTAAAAAATCTCTCATCAATTTTCTCTTTAATAGCTTCTACGCTAAAGCCAAGTTCTTCTTGTACTAAGTCTCCCTTGCCTGAGATTCCGAATCTGTCTATTCCTATGTTTAGGCCACAAGCTCCTGTCCATTCTGCCCAACCGAATGTTGTTCCCATTTCGATCGATACTTTCTTTACTCCTTTTGGAAGGATTTCTTTCTTGTAAGAATCATCTTGAGCTCTGAAAAGTTCCATAGAAGGCATTGATACTACTCTTATCTTCTTTCCTTCTTCTTCTAGGGCCTTAGAAGTTTCTATTGCTAGGGCCACTTCTGATCCTGTTGCTATTAATACTAGGTCTGGGTTTTCAGCATCTTTTATGATGTAGGCTCCCTTGTCGATATTATCAAGGTCTTCTGTTTCTTTGAGATTAGGGATATTTTGACGAGTTAGAGCTATTACTACTGGCTTATCTTTGCTTTCTAGGGCAACTTTCCAAGCAAGTCTTGTCTCGTTAGCATCTGCTGGTCTTAGGACAATGGTGTTTGGTATTGCTCTAAGCATAGCAAGTTGCTCGATTGGCTCGTGGGTTGGTCCATCTTCTCCGACAGCTACTGAATCGTGGGTCATTGCATATGTTAGTGGAAGTCCTGATAGGGCTGATAGTCTAACAGCAGCCTTTAAGTAGTCTGCAAATACGAAGAAGGTAGACACGTGGTGGAAGCTTCCTCCGTGGGCCATGACACCATTTCCTATAGCAGCCATGGCAAATTCTCTTACTCCATACCAGATATTTCTTCCCTCTGGGCTTTCGTCTCTGAAGGCCTTGGAGTCTTTGATGTTTGTCTTATTTGATGAGAATAGGTCTGCTGATCCACCCCAGAAGTTTCTTGTGATTTTAGCAAGGTCTTGGATGATTTCTCCACCAGATGCTCTTGTAGCAAGACCCTTCATTGATGAGTCGTATTTTTTGACCTGATCCATGAAGTTTGCTGGAAGTTCTCTATTGATTCCTGCCATAAGGTCCTTGTAGTCTTCTGGATATTTTTCTTGGTAGGATTTTAAATCTTCTTCCCATTTATTATTTGCTTCTTTTCCCTTAGCTCCTACTCCATTTTTGAAAGTTTCATATACTTCTTCAGGGATTTCAAAGTCTGGATAATCCCAACCGTAAACTTTCTTTGCAGCAGCAAAGTCATCTGCCCCAATTGGAGCTCCGTGAACCTTGTTAGTTCCAGCGTTTGCTGAACCATAACCAATTACAGTCTTTACTTCTATAAGTGTTGGTCCGTCTGTATTTTCTTTTGCCTTAATGATAGCTTCATAGATAGCTTCTAGGTCATTTCCATCTTCTACCCTTAGGTAGTTCCAGCCTTGTGCCTTAACTCTTGCTTCTACATTTTCAGAGAAGGATGTATTAAGGTCACCATCAAGACAAATATCGTTTGAATCATAAAGAACGATTAGCTTATCAAGCTTAAGATGGCCTGCAAGAGACATAGACTCATAGGACACTCCCTCCATTAGGTCTCCATCTCCACACAAAGCGTAGGTGTAATGGTCGATTATCTTAGCTTCTTCCTTGTTATAGAGGGCAGCCATGTGCTTTTCAGCCATTGCCATTCCTACCGCTTGGGCTATACCTTGTCCCAAAGGACCCGTTGTAACCTCAACTCCTTCGGTATGACCATACTCAGGATGGCCTGGAGTTAAGGAACCAATTTGTCTAAATTCCTTAAGTTCATCCATGGAAAGCCTGTAGCCTGAAAGATGAAGCAAGGAATAAAGCATGGATGAACCGTGGCCTGCTGATAGGATAAATCTATCCCTATCGAACCAGTTCGCATTTTCTGGATTTGCCTTAAGAATCTTGTTATACAAAACATAAGCCATAGGAGCTGCTCCCATTGGAAGACCTGGGTGTCCGCTGTTGGCCTTTTCTATTTGAGCTATGGACAAAGCTCTTATAGCATTTACTGCTAACCTATCATTTTTATTAAACATTTGCTCTCCTTTATAATTCTTTCTACCTTATACTTTACTATAAATTTTCACATTTTTTAGAAATATAAAAGGTCTTTATGGAAAATGCTTCTAATTATTATGGAAACTTACACAAGACCAATGACCTACCTATTTTCAAAGGCCTCCCAGTCTTTCTTGAAGGCTTCGATTCCTGCTGTGGTAAGTGGGTGGGTCCAGAGTTTGTCGAAAAGCTTCCCTGGAATGGTGGCAATATGAGCCCCTGCGAGAGCTGCTTCTTCTAGGTGTTTGTTATGCCTTATACTTGCTACAATTATTTCTGAATCATAGCCGTAGATATCTATTACTTTTCTTAAATTTTCTATTAGCTTTTTACCTGATTCGCCCATATCATCAACTCTTCCCATAAATGGAGAGATGAAAGTTGCTCCTGCTTTCATAGCCATGATCCCTTGGGATAGAGAAAATATTAGGGTGCAGTTGGTTTTGATTCCTTCTTCGCTTAAGGTTTTGATCGCCTTAAGACCTTCCTCTGTCATAGGAATTTTGACTATGATATTATCAGCCCATTTGGAAAGCTTTCTAGCCTCTTCGACCATATCTTCATATTCATAACTTGTAACTTCTGCAGAAACAGGGCCATCTACGATTTGGCATATTTCTTTGACAACTTCTTCGAAGTCTCTTCCTTCTTTGTTGATAATAGATGGATTGGTAGTTACTCCATCACAAAGACCTAGGTCATTTATTCTTTTTATTTCGTCTACATTTGCTGTGTCTAAGAAAAATTTCATTTTTACTCCTTTAAAAAGGGAGCTTAAAAAATTTGTTTTTCATTTTTTAAGCTCCTTGTTGTGTCCTATATATTCTTTATTAGGGGTTTCTATTTTATTTCTTGATTAATTCTAGTGGTGAGTCTACTGTTTCTTCTACCTCTTCGCCTTTTAGGTATTTGATTGCTGTTTCGATTGCAAGTTTACCCATTTCTTTTGGTTTTTGGGCTACTGTTGCTGATAGATTTCCTTCTTCTACAGCCTTGATTGCATCCTCATTTCCATCAAAACCTACAATAGTTACATCTTTGCCGCTTGCTTTTATGGCTTCACTTGCTCCAAGTGCCATTTCATCGTTTTGGCAGAATACTGCCTTTACATCTGGGTGAGCTTGGAGAAGATTTTCCATTACTGTCATTCCTTCTGCCCTATCAAAGTTTGCTGTTTGGCTAGCTAGTAGGTTGATTTTACCATTTGTAGCTTCTTCGAATCCTTCTCCTCTTTCACGAGTAGAGCTTGCTCCTGGGATTCCTTCAAGTTGGATTACTTCGGCATTTTCTCCTACTTTTTCTAGTATATATTCACCAGCAAGCTTTCCACCTTCTACGTTGTTACTTGCTATGAAGCTTACAAGTTCACCTTGGTCTGATCCTCTGTCGACACAGATTACTGGGATGTTTGCTTCATTTGCCTTCTCAACTGATGTAGCTATGGCTGTTGAATCTACTGGGTTAATAACTATTAAGTCAACTCCTTGAGTGATGAGGTCTTCGACTTGGTTGTTTTGGGTAGATGAGTCGTTTTGAGCATCTGTAATTACTGTCTCTACGTTCTCTTTACCTGCGGCTTCCTCAACTCCTTCTCTGATTGATACGAAAAATGGGTTGTTTAGGGTTGATAGGGAAACTCCTATTTTCATATCTCCATCAGTTTTTGTCTCACTCGCTTTCTCTTCTACTCCACTTTCTTTGCTTTCTTCCTTGTTGTTTTGACCTTCAATGCTACATCCTGTAATCATGAAAATCGCAAGCAACAAAACTGATAATAGTCTTCTTGTCTTTTGCATATGCTCCTCCTATTTGTTTCTCTTTCTGTCGATTAAGACTGCGATTAGTATTACTACACCTTTTACGATTTGTTGGTAGAAACTTGATACCCCTAATAAATTAAGTCCGTTGTTTAATACTCCCAAGATTAGGATTCCTATGAGGGTTCCTGTAAGAGATCCACTTCCTCCAGTCATACTTGTACCTCCAAGTACAACCGCTGCTATGGCATCCATCTCGTAGGCAGATCCAGCTGTCGGTTGGGCTGAGTTTAGCCTTGATGTAAGAACCAGACCTGATAGTACTGCCATTAGTGCTGATATTACATATACTAAAATTTTGACCTTGTCAATTTTTATTCCTGATATGAAACTTGCCTTCTCATTGCCACCTACAGCGTAAATCTTTCTTCCGTAGCTTGTTTTAGTTAGAAGGATCCACAAGATTAGATAGGCTATGATAAAGAGGATTACTTGGAAAGGTATGCCAAAGAATTGTCCTTTGCCAAGAAATTGGAAGGCGAAGTCATCCTTTGGTCCTGCTATTGGCCTACCGTCCATATAGACTAGGGTAAGTCCTCTAAAGATTGTCATAGTAGCAAGGGTCACTATAAATGGCGCAAGCTTTCCCTTGGTGATAAGTATTCCATTAACTAGACCTAAGATTAGTCCAAGCCCTAGGGCTATAAGTATTGCAAGAATTGTTGGCATGCCTCCTTGTAGAAGACCTGCAAATATGGCCGATGTAAGAGCGAGCGTTGATCCAACTGATAGGTCGATTCCCCCTGTTAGGATTACAAAGGTCATACCAAGGGCAATAAAGCCATTTATAATTAGCTGACGCATCAAGTTTAGTAAGTTATTTACTTGCAAGAATGCAGGATTTAAGACACTTACAAAAACTATGAGGATAATCAAGGCAACTATGGTGCCCAGATTTTGATTTTCTTTAAATTGTTTTTTTATACTGTTCATAATCTTCCTCCTGTTGCAAGGGTCATTATCTTTTCTTGATCTGCATCCCTCGCTAGTATTTCTCCCTGTACTTTTCCTTCATGGATTACATATATCCTGTTTGATATGCTTAAGAGCTCTGGCAAGTCACTGGAGATAAGTATTACAGAAACTCCCTTTTCGGTCATAGTCTTTATCAAATCGTAGATTTCTCTCTTGGCTCCTACGTCTACTCCTTTGGTAGGCTCATCTAAGATCAAAATTTCTGGATCTATGGCATACCATTTGGCAAAGACAACCTTTTGTTGATTACCACCGGATAAATCTCTTAGCTTACTCTCACTCGACTGAGTCTTGACCCTGAAGCTATCGACTAAGCTATCTGATAAGCCTTTTTCCTTATCCTTATTTATAAAGGCCTTGTTAGAAATCTTATCGAAGTTTAATAAGGAGATGTTTTCTCTGATTGACTCATCTAGGATAAGCCCTTCTTCTTGTCTGTTTTCTGTTACAAAAGCAATCTTACTTTTGATGGCATCTGTAGGACTATTTATTTCTACCTTTTTACCATCAATATAGACTTCTCCAGAATCTTTGGGATCAAGACCGAAAAGAGACCTTACAATCTCGCTTCTTCCAGCTCCCATAAGGCCAGAAATCCCAAGGACTTCTCCCTTTTTAGCTTTTATGTTTACATCCTCGTAGAAGCCTTGTCTGGTGAAGTTTTTAAGCTCAATTTTCACATCAGATATTTCTGCATCCATATCTGGATAGAAGTCTCCTATATCTCTTCCTACCATGTGAGATACTACTTCCTTTTCGTTACTATTATTAGTATCCATAACAGCGACAGACTTTCCATCTCTCATTACTGTAATCTTATTGGTTAAGGCAAATATTTCTTCCATCCTATGAGATATATAAATCATAGAAACATTCTCGTCACGAAGTTTGTTTATCAATTTAAACAACTTATCAATCTCATTGTTAGTAAGGGCGCTGGTAGGCTCATCTAGGATTAAAAGATTAACCTTATTGAGATTCGCCTTGGCTATCTCCATCATCTGTCTTTGACCTACAGAAAGTTTTGAGACAGGAGTATCTGGATCTATATCTAGGTCAAAGTTTGAAAGAAGCTCTCTAGTCTTTTCTCTCATTTTAGCCTTGTCTAGGAATATTCCCTTTCTTAGCTCGTTGTTCATAAAGATATTATCCATTACACTAAGCTCTGGCCAGTCAGAGAGCTCTTGGTGAATGAAGCTTATGCCATATTCTTTGGCCTTATTGGTATCTGTTATATCTACTTTCTTCCCATCTATTAAAATCTCACCCTCATCTTTGTCAAGAACTCCAGATAAGATATTCATAAGGGTGGACTTGCCAGCACCGTTTTCTCCTACTAGGGCATGGATTTCACCAGGGCCTACCGTGAAGTCAACCCCCTTCAAAACATCGTTTTTTCCAAAGGACTTGTATATATTTTTCATTTCAATTTTCATAAGAAACTCCTAAAAGATGTTTTTACTTCGAAGAATAATATTGGAATAGGCGGTGTTTTCTCCTGTCCTTATTACAAATTTGGTCTCCTTAAGCTTCTTCTTGAAGTCTTCATGGCTTATATATTCCTTGTCTACCCCAGGGAGAAGTTCGGCTATAGCCCTTTCTTGGTCTGGGTTTTCTGTTTTTATCTCTTCTGCCAAGTAATAATACTCCACAGAAAAATCTTCCAACAAGACTTCAAGTACATCTATAAACTTAGGCTCGCCGAGCTTTAGGGCAAGGTCGATCTTCTTGTCATTATCTATTGGAAGACCACAATCTCCTACAGCTATAAGGTCCATATGGCCCAAATCAGCAAGGCCCTTTGCTATATCGCTATTTAAAATTCCTTTTAGTTTCATAGTGACTCCTTCATAAATTCCTCTACTTCTGAAAGGCTTGGGATAGAAACGCTCGCTCCCTTTTTGGTGACAGATAGGGCTGATGCTGAAGTTGCAAGCTCAAGACAATCCTTAACTTTCTTTCCTTGGTAGAAATTCGCCACAAAGTATCCTGTGAATGTATCTCCTGCCCCTGTAGAATCAACAGCCTTAACCTTTTTGGCCTTTTGTCTTATCGTCTCTTCCTCTGATATATAAATTGACCCTTCCTTGCCCAAGGTTATGACTAGCTTAAGCTTTGGATAAGTCTCTTTGAAATATCTTATATTATCGTCAATTCCTTCTCTACCACTTATGGCTTTAGCCTCATGCTCATTTAAAACCACCATATCGATCTTGTCATAGTCAAATTTCTTGACCTCTTCTGTGATTGGTGAAGGGTTTAAGACTATCTTTAGGCCCTTTTCGTAGGCCTTATCGATAATATAATCCATCATATTTATCTCATTTTGTAATACCAATATATCGTTTTTATTAAAATGGCCAAATACCCTATCTACAAAGTCCTTATCATTGCCGAAATTTGCTCCCTTGTATAAAACGATGGAATTTTCGCCCTTATCATCAACTTGAATTAGGGCGTTTCCTGTAAGACTTTTACTTTCTCTCACAAACTCAGTATTTATCTTCTCATTTTCCAAATACTCTGCCAAAAACTTCCCATCAATTCCGATATTTCCCACATGGTATACAGAATCAGAGTTCTTCGCCAGAGCAATCGATTGATTAAGCCCCTTTCCTCCTGCTCTTTTTTCTATAGATCTTGCACTAATAGTCTCACCTGGTCTAACTATATGATCTACCGCAAAGAATATATCAATATTGATAGATCCGAAATTAATTATTTTCATAAATCCTCCCCACGCTTTCTCCTTCAAAAAGTATCGGCTCAACCTCTATCCTAGTTTCTGTCTTTCTCTTATTTATCAAATCATCAGCCAAATCTATGGCCTCTTTGGCAATACGGTCGAGATTTTGGTCAATCGATGTAAGCCTTGGACTTACAATCTTATTTAAAAATAAATTATCATAACTTACTAGGGATATATCCCTCGGAACCTTTATTTTGTTTTCTCTAAAATAATTTAAGAGTCCATAAGAACTCATATCCGAGAAAGAAAATATGGCATCTACTTGCCTATCTAGGAAAAACTTTCCTGCTGCATAGCCTCCTTCATATGAATAATCTCCATGGATAATATTTTTAGAATCTATATAAATATCACGATTCATACTAGCCTTGATAGCACCAGAAAGTCTCCTAGAGGAGTTGGCAGTAGATCTTGGCCCTATAAGCATGCCGATTTTCCTAAAGCCCCTGTCCAAGAGATAGTTCATGGCAAGCATGCCGCCAAGCTCGTTGTTGCCTGTGACAAGATTTTTCTTAGAATTTGAGAAATCAACCTCATCTAAAAAGATCACATTGTACTTTTCTATTAGCTCATCATCCAAGCCCCTAACATTTCTATCTACGAGAAGACAGGCCGCTATGTAATTATTTTCCAGAAGAGCTTTGAAGTCCTTCTTGGATATGGACTTGTTATTTGAATTGTGAATATACAATAAATAATTGTATTCTAGACAATAATTTGTCAGAAACTTGACCAAAACCGAAAAGAAGGGGTTAGAAATATCAGGAATAACCGCCATAATCACGTTGCTCTTCTTGCTAGCGAGGGCTCTGGCAATCTTATTGGCATTGTAACCTAACTCCTCCGCAGCAAGAAAAACCTTCTCCTTAGTCTTAGCAGAAATCTTGTCATCAGTCCTATTAAGCACCATAGAAACAGTAGTAATAGAAACACCAGCCAAGGCTGCAACATCTTTTATAGTGGCCATAAGTAACTCCTCATCACAATTAAAACGTTTTAACTAATTTTAATATATAACTTTCCCACACTCTTGTCAAGCTTTTTTTGTAATTTATAAGCTAGAGCAAAATAAAAATCACAGGATAATCCTATCAGTAATCCTGTGACTTCTATTGGTTAAATTAATTTTTAATAAATTCCTGCCTTATTTTAAAGAAAAATCATTTAAAAGTTTTACGTTTCTTTATCACTTATGAAACATTCAAATTTATGCATTTGTTAAATGAAATAGGGGCCCTTTTCGAAATTCTGTCCTACCAGCAATTAAAATCGACTTAGAAGAATTTGAACTTATTACCTACAAAACAACATATTTCTTAAGCTTATCGAAGGCTTCTTTTACTTTATCCAGTGGGAGGGCTAGGTTCATTCTGATGGCGTATTTTCCATTAAAGGCTCTGCCGTCTTGCCAGGCTACTCCGCAGTCCCAGCCTCTTTTTAGGATTTCTCCTATGTCAACTCCCTTATCCTTACAGTATTTACTGAAGTCAACAAAGAGCATATAGGTTCCTTCTGGCTTGTTTACACTTACTCCCTTGAAGTTTTCTTCTATAAAATCACAGGCGTAGTTTACATTTTGAGTAAGAGTTTGATTTAATTCATCTGTCCACTCACGACCCGTTTTAGAATAAGCTCCTATTAGACCGTGCATAGATAGGACGTTCATACTGTTGTAGTGGGAGAGGGAGGATTCCTTGTTTATCCTATTTCTTAGATACCCGTTGTAAATGATATGGTAGGATCCTACAAGACCTGCTAGGTTGAAGGTCTTACTTGGAGCATATAGGGCAACTGTGTTTTCGTGGGCGTAGTCGCTTACGTTTTGGGTTGGGGTCTGTCTATTTCCGTCAAGGATTATATCAGACCAGATTTCATCTGAAATTATCTTTACACCATGTTTTTCGAATATGTCGCAGGCCCTTTTTAACTCTTCCTTACTCCAGACTCTGCCTGTTGGGTTGTGGGGATTACACATGATTGTCGCAGATATTTTCTCCCTAACTATTAGCTCTTCCATATTCTGATAGTCCATGACCCATCTTCCATCTTTGTCCTTGATTAGGTCAGAGTGAATTATCTCATAGCCATTATTGGTAAGCGAATTGGTAAAGCCTATATAGGTTGGTGAATGAACTAGGACCTTGTCTCCTCTTGAGCAAAATACATTAAGAGCAGAAATTACTCCGCCCAAGACTCCATTTTCGTATCCTATATGCTCTTTCTTAATATCGCCTATCCCCTTCCTGTCCCTATGCCAGTCAATTATAGCCTGATAATACTCATCTGTTGGAGCAAAGTAGCCAAAGGCTGGGTGCTTGGCCCTTTTTATTATAGCTTCTTGGATTGAGGGAGCTGTCGCAAAGTTCATATCAGCCACCCACATAGGAATTACATCAAATCCCTCCTTAGGCTTATCTGGACTCATCCCAGGCACAGTCCCAAGGCCGTCGACTGCTATAGCATCCATCCCATGTCTTTCAAGCATCTTGTCAAATTCAAATTTCATAATATCTCCTTGTTTTTCTCGAAGTCCTTATTTATATCATATTACTTTTTAAAAGATAAAACAAAAGACAACAATCGCTTGATGCCTGTTTCTATTATTTATTGTAAGCCTTAGCCAAAATCAAAGCTCCCTCGGAAGGGTCCGTGTAAGGTTTTTCTATTTTTATTTTGTTTTTAGACTTTTCTTCTATCCTCTTAATCAGCCTATCTCCTAGGTTGAAGACTCCGCCTGAATAGGATACCTTTACTTCTTCCTTGAAGTTTAGCCCCTTTATTATCGAGTCTATGACTGCTGCGGCTTCTTTGGATATTTCTTCTAGAAGCTCCTTGCAATATGGGTCTTCCTTGTCCAAGGCTTCGGCAAATATTCTAGATAGAGAAGCTATCTCATCTCTTTTCATCTTCTCTGCCTTATCGATTATTTCCATATCTTCCTTTAGGCCTAGCTTTTCTCTTATGATATCATAGAGGATAGTCTTATCACTCCTTCCATCGCTCATTTTAGTAAAGTGGTTGAGTAGCTTTAGGCCTATATAATATCCGCTCGCCTCATCTCCCAAAAGTGGTCCCCAGCCACCAGATCTCATGGAATTTCCCTCTTCATCTACACCGTAGCCTATCTGTCCAGTTCCTAAAACTAAGTTTATGCCAGGCTTTGCATTAAGACTTCCTGCCCAACCATTTACGCAGTCATTAGCCACCGTAAATCTATCTGAGCTAATCGCCTTTCTTATTCCTTCATCGATGTAGGCTTCAGTATTAGGGTACTGGCCGTAACCTGGAGCTGCAACGAAAGTGTAGAGGATTTCTTCTGGATCTATGCAAGCTTTCCTACACACATCTCCTACTCCTAGCTTCATTATTTCAAAGAATTGTTGTTTCGTAACTTGTTTAGGGTGAATGGTGATTTGTTTGGACTCAAAACGCTTTCCATCTACATCCAAAAGGAAGGCAGTCTTGGTTCCTCCACCATCTACTCCTAGATAAATTTCTCTTGCCATAATATCTCCTCGCTTTTTCTTCTTTTGCTTCAAATATATATGAAAAGTGAAAGTTTGTCAACACTTTCTTACAAAATCAAACATTTTCATTAGCTAATTTATAGGATTCATCTAAAAACAAAGATAATGTTTACCTACAAATCTTTGTCTAAGATGATATAATGAGACTAAGGAGTTAATATGAAAATTATTTTGGCAGTTGATAAAAATTGGGGCATCGGCAAGGATGGACAGATGCTTTTTCATATAAGAAGGGACCTTAAGCATTTTAAGTCCTATACTTTAGGAAATATCTGTATCATGGGCAGAAAGACCTACGAGTCCATGGGAGGCGCCCTTACTCATAGGGAAAATATAGTCCTTTCTAGAAATAAGGATTATAAGGCAAAAGATGCGAAGGTATTTACCGACTATAGGGATGTCCTATCCTATGTAAGGGAAAGGTCTGAGGAAGTCTTTGTTATAGGCGGGGAGAAGATAGTAGAAATCTTCCTAGAGTATTGCGATGAGGCCATCATTACCAAGATTTATGAGAAGAAAGATGCCGATAGCTTTCTCCACAATTTTGACCAAGATGACGACTGGTCCCTAAGTGAAGAATCTGATATTATGGAAGAAAATGGGGTATCTTTTAGATATGTGAGATATAGGAGGAAAAATCATGGGAAAGATTGAAATTTTTGTAAGTGATAAGTGTCCGGATTGTACTTTAATAATGGCAGATTATGACAAAAATCCAGATAAGTACAAGGGAGTTAGCTTTTACAATATTACCGACTCTATGGCTAACCTTAAGAGATTTCTCTACTTTAGAGATAGGCTCGAAGGATTTGGTGAAGTGAAAGAAGCAGCAAGAGTTGGAGTTCCTTGTAAGGTCATTGATGAAAAGGAAGTGGAATTTTTATAAAATCTATGAAAATTTAATAAAGAAAAATAATCGTCTCAATTATTAGCTAGGTCAAAGTCTAATAATGGGACGATTTTTATTTTAAGTCTATCCTATAAATTCATTGATAAACTTAAGCTAAATACGGATCTCTAAAGGCTAATTGATCTAGCCTAAAATATCTTCCATTTTCTCCTTAAGCTTTTTCGTATCTTCGTAGACATTTGGGCTATCCATTATGGCCCTTACTACGCATATGCCATCTGCCCCAGAAGATTTTAGGACGTCGATATTTTCGATATTGAGTCCTCCTATGGCGTAGACATCTATAGATACCTTATTTTTTATTTCCTTAAATGTTTCTACACTGGTCCTTTTGGTCTTGACGTGGGTTTTGGTATCAAAGATTGCTCCAACCCCAAGATAGTCCGCTCCGTCTTCTTCCGCCTTTTGGGCAGCTTCGACAGACTTTGCAGTCGCTCCGATTAGGGCGTCTTTTCCTAGAAGCTTTCTTGCAAGATCTACCGGCATGTCTTCTTGACCTAGATGGACTCCTACTCCCAGAGCCCAGGCCAGGTGGGCCTTATCGTCAATTAGCATTGGGACTTTATATTTATCACAAAGAGCCTTAACCTTTTTCCCTAGTTCTAAAATTTCCCTATCAGGTCTATCTTTTTCCCTAAGCTGGAGGATGTCTACTCCGCCCCTTAGGGCCTCTTCTACTCTTCTTAGGAATTCTTCTTCGTCATATTTATCTGAATTTGTTACTAAATAAAGTTTTGTCAAAATTCTACCTCTCTTATATCAGCTCTTTGGCTTATTACTTCATCTTCTATCGTAGAAATTTCATCCATGAGATTTACAAGAAATGTTCCTAGCCTATCGGTATTTGCCATCTCTGCAGAAATTTCAAGAAGGATAAGGCCCATAAGGGATGCCTCTAGGGAATCTGTAACAGCCATAAAGCTTGAAATTATTCCTGTAAGCATACAGCCTGTAGCAGTGATTTTGGAAAGATTCTCTACTCCATTATTTACTACAAAATACCTATCCCTTGTTACCAAAAGGTCGGATTTACCTGTAATTAGGATAGTCGAATTATATTTTTGATATAGTCTTCTTCCTATTTGGGCGAGACTTTCTATATTTCCTTCTCTTATCTCATCCTTCTTTCCTACATCTATGCCCAAAGCCTCGCTTTTTTCTCCAGCAAGGGCCTTAATCTCCGAACTATTTCCCTTTATCAAATCGAAATTATATTTTCCCAAAAGGTCTTTGGCATAGGTCAGACGAAGGGTGGAAGCTCCTATTCCGACCGCATCTAAGGCTAGGGGAATGTTTTTCTTACTAGCACATTGACTAGCCTTTCTCATAGCGACCATTCTCTCACTTGTTATATTACCCAAATTAAGGCTTAAGGCCTTGGACATATTTACAATTTCCGAAACTTCATCAGGATGGGCTGCACAAATCGCCTTAGCACCAGTTGCAAGAATCCCATTTGCCACCATGGTAATGGCTATGGGATTGGTTATGGCATGGATTAGGGGTGAAGTATCTCTTAACTTCTTCCTATTTAGCAAAATCTGATTTAGATTTTTCATAGACATTGACTCCTAATTTCTTTTGGATTGGGTAGAGAGCCTTGGCTCTTTGTAGGGTCTTTAGGAAGATAAAGGCTACCGTTCCTCCTATCACTGTAGCTATCAAAAAGCTTGGAAGGTAGAAGTACCAGGTTATATCTCCCTTGCCCCAAAGAAGGGCCATGACTGGGTAGGAGGCTATTGATCCAATAATTCCTGTTCCTATAATCTCCCCAATTACACAGGCAAGGATAGATCCCTTGCTCTTTCTGTAAAGAAATCCTGACAAGAAGGCACCAAAGACTTGTCCTGTTATAGCAAGAGGAGGGATTCCCATAAGACTCATGCGGATAGCAGCTGTAATAATTCCGTTTAGCAAGCTATACCAAGGTCCTAGAAAGACTGAGCAAACTATATTCACAAAGTGAGCTGTAGGAGCAAAGCCCTCAAACCTTAGGATAGGAGAGATAACAACTCCGATTGCTACAAACATGGACATAGTTACTAATATTAGAATTTTTCTTTTGTTTTCCATACTTCTCCTATAAATTTATATAATCAGTAAAGACTGGTGTCATGCCGATTTTCTTGAGGTCCTCAAAGGCTTGTTCGGTAGAACGAGAATCGTCAATCTCAAACTGCTCATCTCCCTCATCAGCACTTTTCTTTGACCTGTGTCCTATAGCAGTATCTACTGATGCAGAGATTTTAGTCGCAGCATATTTCACAGCCAAGTCCCTAAAGTCCTTTGACTCACGTGTTGAAAGGGTAATAGAGGCAAAAGGCAGAAACATTCTAATTGCAAGCATGATTTGGAAGAATTTCTTATCATCTACGATATTAAAGTCTAGAGTATCATCCGCCCCGTGGGTTGGCCTAATCCTTGGAAGAGAGATTGCAATTTCTGCCTGAGGATATTTCCTTTGAACTTCCTTGGCGTGGATGGCAAGCTTAAAAGCATCTTCTATAGGATCAGAAAGTCCAAAGAGGGCCCCAAAACCCACTCCCCTAAAGCCTGCCATAAGAGCTCGCTCTTGGGTGTCGATTCTATAGTTAAAGCTTCTCTTATGCCCTGCGGGATGATAGTAGTCGAAAGCTTTCTTGTTGTAGGATTCCTGGAAGACTGTAACGAAATCCGCCCCAGCCTCTCTTAATTTCTCGTAAGAAGAAACATTTGCGGGATATACTTCTATTCCTACTACCTTAAAATATTTGCTGGCAATTCTACAAGCTTCTCCTATATAATCTACAGAAGAAAATCTCTCGCTTTCACCAGTAAGGATTAGGACATCTTCAATCCCAGTTTCTGCCAAAGCCTTCATCTCTTCTTCGATCTCTTCTAGGTTAAGCTTAGCTCTTTTGATATCGCTTTTTGCCCTAAAACCACAATATCTGCAGGAATTTTCGCAGTAATTAGCTATATAGATCGGAGAAAATAGGCATACATTGTTTCCAAAATATCTAATCCTAGCATCTTTGGCAAGCTCTGCCATCTCTTCTAAGTGATCTTCTGCCTTGTCGCTTATGAGATTGTAGAAGTCTCTTTCTGAGAGATTTTTCTTATTAAGACTTGCCAAGACATCAGCCTCACTTACATCTGTATCTTTTACTCTATCGTAAGCTTTTTCAATTCTTTCTTTTATATCTGAGTCGATTATATCCATTTCTGGGAAATAATCATTTACGCTTTTAATATTCATATCAGTCAAAAAAGTCCCTTAGTGGTGATGATGGATCAGCACCCTTATCTAAAACTCTACCTGGTCTTGCAAGGTAGGCGCATCTTCCTGCTTCGATTCCTAGCTTGAAGGCTTTTGCCATCATAGTAATATCAGATGCGCTGGCAATTCCAGTATTGGCCATAATAGCATCAGCTCCCATCTCCATGGCTTCTGAAGCATGGCTTGGAACTCCAATTCCTGCATCTACAATTACAGGAAGGTCAATCTCATCTATTATGATTTTGATAAAGTCCTTGGTAGCAAGACCCTTATTTGATCCTATTGGACTTGCAAGAGGCATGATTGAAGCAGCTCCCGCATCCCTTAAGTCCCTTGCAAAGTTTAGGTCTGGGTACATATAAGGAAGAACTACGAAGCCTTCCCCCGCAAGGACCTCAGTTGCCTTTAGGGTCTCGGCATTGTCTGGTAAGAGATATTTGCTATCTCTCATAATTTCAATTTTTACGAAATTGCCACAGCCCATCTCTCTAGCAAGTCTTGCTATCCTAATTGCCTCATCTGCATTTCTTGCACCAGATGTGTTAGGAATTATTGTAACTTCCTTTGGGATATAGTTTAAAATATTAGCAACATCCTTGGTGTTAGCTCGTCTTAGAGCAACTGTAATCATCTGGGCCCCTGCAGATTCAACTGCAGCATCAATTAATTCTGGTGAGTATTTACCAGATCCTAAGATAAATCTGGACTCAAACTTCTTATTTCCTAAAACTAGGTAATCTTTATTTTCCATTTGCTTCTCCTTCAATAATTTTAACCGCATAGAGGGCTTCAAGACTTGCTATCACTCCCACATAAGGAAGATAAAGCCCCTGTTCGGGACTTGTCCTAAAGTCTCCTATCATAGTTACATTGTCAATTTTCTTTATCCTTATATCCTCTAGGTCCCCAAGACCTGATAGGCCTGATCCTATTATTAGTTGCTTTCCCTTCTTTCCTAGAAAAAAATCAAAGACAAGGGACTTCATCTCCTTCTTATCGAAGGCCTCTATGAAAATATCTGTCTTCTTGCTTATTTCTTCTAGATTTTCCCAATTTATCTTAAGATCTTTTGCATAGACTTTGACGTAGGGAATTGTCTCTTCGATTTTTTTCTTAGTCTGCATGACCTTAGACTTTCCGAGATCAGCCATATCGTAATTTTGCCTATTAAGGTTGGAGTATTCCACCTTATCATAATCATAAATATAGATATTACCCACCCCACATCTTGCAAGAGACATGGCTATATTTGAGCCCAAGCCTCCACAGCCAAGGATAGAGACAGAAGATTTTTTCAAGATTTCGTTTATATAAGGATCTTGTCTTCTTAGAATCTCTTCTCTTAGGTCCATATCAACCCCCTCCTACAAAGGAAAAAACTTCTATCTTTGATCCATCTTCAACTATAAAGTCTTCAAAGTCTACTTTCCTTACAAGCTTACTATCTACCTCACAAGCAAGAAAATCTGGGTCGTAATTGTTCCTTAAAAGAAAGTCCCTAAGATTTTCTCTCTCTAGGAAAGAAACTTCCTTATCGTTTAACTTAATCACAAAAAATCACCCCCTCAAAAAAAGGCACAGAAAGGACAACCATACCCGAGGTGGTATGCCCCTTTGTGCCAATTACATCACTTTTCTATTAATCTTAAAGTCTATTTTAAGTATAAAAATAGACCCCTTCTAGGGGTCTTTAAACTTTTGCTTTATTATAACTTAGCTTTCTTACGCAGGTTTTAACCTAACAAGTTTAAAGGGTTAATGGATAATTCCATCTCTCAGCTATTGCACCCCTAGCTACTTATATTATAAGATAATTCTTTTTGTTTTTCAAATTTTTCTACCATCTTTGTATTTTTTATACTTAAGATAGGCATTTGCGCTCATTAATAGAGCTGCTATCAAAACTAGATAAAAGTAAGGTTTTGATTTAACATATTGATAGATAGTAAGAACATATAGGAGTATAGCTGATACTAAACTCGTTATAAATTCCATCAATTCAAAGTTTTTCAAATTCATCTTAGATAGTTTGGTCAAGTGTCTTCCATGATAGGAGGGCACACTTTACTCTTTGTGGCATGTTCTGGATGTTCTTGAAAGCTACTGCATCTTCTAAAAGCTCTAGCTCTTCATCTGTAACATCTTCTCTTTTGATCATCCTTATGTAGATATCAGCAAGCTTCTTGGCTTCTTCCTTAGTTTTTCCAACTATAATATCACACATAACGCTAGTTGCAGCTTGGCTTATGGCACAGCCATCTCCCGTGAAGGCTGCCTCTTTTATGATATCTCCATCCATCTTTAGTTGGAGGACGATCTCGTCCCCGCATGATGGATTGTGGCCTGGCTCTGTGATTTCTGCATCTTCCAAGTCGTGTTTGTTAGCTTGATTTCTTGAATGATCTAATATTATTTGACTGTAAATTTCTTCCATATTCATTATAGGCCCATCACCTTTCTTACATTCTTTAACTCACGAGCAAAAATCTCTGCTTCTTCCTTGGTATTGTATATAGAAAATGATGCTCTGGCTGTTGCAGATATGCCTAGATATCCGTGAAGTGGCATAGCACAATGGTGGCCGCTTCTTACAGCTATCCCCTTGCTATCAAGGATTGTAGCTATATCGTGTGGGTGGATGTCTGTAAAGGTAAATGATATTACAGATCCTGCCTTGCCATTTGTCGGATAGAAGATTTTGATATTTGGGATGTCCTTTATCAAATCATAGGCATAGGAAGTTAATTCATGCTCATAGGCAAATATCTCGTCCATGCCAATTTTTTCTACATACTCAATCGCAGCTTTTAATCCAAGGACTCCTCCTACATTTGGAGTTCCAGCTTCAAATTTTATAGGTGGCTCTTGGAAAGTAGATTCTTGTTCATAGACATATTCTATCATATCTCCGCCGTAGTTGAAAGGCTCAAGCTTATCTAAAAGCTCGTATTTTCCATAAAGGACTCCGATTCCCATAGGAGAGAACATCTTGTGTCCTGAAAAGGCTAGGAAGTCACAATCTATATCTTTGACGTCTGTCTTTACATGAGGTATAAGTTGGGCTCCGTCTACTATTGATATGGCTCCTACTTCATGGGCCCATTTAGTAATAAGCTTTGAATCGATAAGCTCCCCTGTAACATTGCTTGCTCCAGTTACAGAAACTATCTTAGTTTTCTCGTTGATTTTACTTTTCAAATCATCATAATCTAAGCCGTAGTCATCATTTAGGTAGGCATAGACTAGCTTTGCCCCAGTCTTTTTTGCTACCATTTGCCATGGAACTAGATTTGCATGATGGTCTAGGATTGTAATTAGGATCTCGTCATCTTTTTTGAGATTGTTTAGCCCATACGAGTAGGCCAAGAGGTTTAGGGCCTCTGTAGTTGATCTTGTAAATACAATCTCAGAAGATTTTCTAGCTCCTATGAAGTCTTTGACAACTTGTCTTGTTTCTTCGTAAGCTTCTGTCGCCTTCCAGCTTAGAAAGTGGGCTCCCCTGTGAGGGTTGGCGTTAGAATATCTGTAGTATTCGTCAACTGCATCAATCACATAGGCTGGTTTCTGGCTTGTCGCTCCTGTATCTAAATAAATAACTTCCTTTCCCACCTTTTCGCTATCAAGGTAGGGAAAGTCAGCTCTAATTTTTTCTACATCCATCATAAATCGTATCCTAGGTTCATTTTGTGAACTTTCGCTCTAATTTTATCTCTTAAAGCTTCATCTTCTATATTATCAATAGCTGGAGCGAAGTTTGCTTCAAGCATCATAGCTTCGGCTTGTTTCTTGCTAAAACCACGGCTCATGATGTAAAATAGCATTTCCTTATTTAGTCTACCTACGCTTGCTGCGTGGTTTCCAGCAACTTCCCTTTCCTCGTTTAGAAGGATTGGGGCAGACTTATTGATTACATCATCTGAAAGCATCATAGAATAATCACCAATTTTACCATCCGCCTTGTGGCAGCCTCTTCTTAGGTCAACTACTCCCTTGAAATTCTTCTCAGCCCTATCCTTTAGGGCACCGTTGAACATACATTCTGAGTCAGTGTCTGTTCCGAAGTGCTCGTTAGTAGCTAAAATATCTAGGAAATCATCTCCTTCTTTGAAGTATACTCCCTTTTGGATGACCTTAGACCTATCTCCCTTAAGGATATTGTCGATATTTACAAGACTCTTGCCAGCTCCAACTTCTATATAAGTGATATCTAATATAGCGTCTTCGGCAAGGTAAGTTCCAATAGAGTTTAGGTTTGTAGCATCTTTTCCTAGATTTGTGACTACGACAATTTTGACATAGGAATTCTTATCAAGTTTGGCCCTAATTCTTGAGTTAAGAAAGATTTTCTCTGAACCATCATCGAAGATATTTATCAAAAATGATGACCTGCTAGCTTCACTCGCCTTGATATCGATGTTAGAAACTAGGATATTGTCGTCCTTCTTTAGGTCAAAATTGATAAATTCAGTTTCTCTTTCTCCCTTAACATCGAAGGCATAGGATCTGTTTCTGAAATCTTTATTTTCTTTTTCGATTTTTTCAGAAATTCCGACCTTGTGGCCTGCAAAGGCTTCTTCTACTTCGCTTATTTCTGATAAGTTTTCTGCCTTGGAGCTTTCTTCTATATTTTCTATATTGATTTTATCTTCTTTTAAATAATTTAGTCCGAGACTTGCCCAAGTTGGCATTCTCATTTCGTTAATTCTTGCCATCAGCCGTTTGCTCCTTCCAATTCCATATCGATAAGACGATTCATCTCGACAGCATATTCTAGTGGAAGCTCTCTAGAAATTGGTTCAGCAAAACCTCTTACAATCATTGATTTAGCTTCTTCTTCAGGAATTCCCCTACTCATTAGATAAAAGATTTGTCCCTGATCGATTGAGCCGATTTTAGCTTCGTGGCCGCAGTCTACATCGTCATTTCTTATATCTAATACAGGTATTGTATCTGATTGGGACTCTTCTGAAATCATAAGGTTCTCACAGTCTACTGTTGATCTAGAACCTGCTGAGTTTTTCTTCATCTGAACGAGGGATCTTGTCATACTCTTACCAGCACCTGCTGTGATTGATTTTGTAAGAGCTGTTGAGTAAGTATTTGGAGCAAGGTGAATCATAGAGCAACCATTGTCTATATATTGACCGTTGGATGCAAAAGTAATTCCTGTATATTCTGCACTAGCTCCTTCTCCTGCAAGAACGCTTGTTGGATAAAGCATAGAAACCTTAGATCCGAAAGAACCTGATACCCAAATCACCTTGCCACCTTCTTGGACGATAGCTCTTTTGGTGTTTAGATTATACATATTCCTTGACCAGTTTTCGATAGTTGAAAATCTAACTTCGGCGTTTTTACCGACAAAGATTTCTACAGAACCTGCGTGAAGGTTAACTACATTGTATCTTGGGGCAGAGCAGCCTTCGATAAAGTGAACCTTGGCATTATCTTCTGCTATGATCATTGTATGCTCAAACTGACCTGCTCCTGGAGCATTTAGTCTGTAGTAGGATTGGAGAGGAATATCTACCTCAACTCCTTCTGGAACGTAAATTAGGGAACCTCCACTCCATACAGCACCGTGAAGGGCTGCGTATTTGTGAAGTGTTGGAGGGATGGCCTTTTGGAAGTAGGCCTTTACTATATCCTCATGCTCCCTAAGGGCTGATGAGAAGTCCATAAAGATTACCCCTTGATCAGATAGGTGTTTTTGGATTGAGTGATAAACTTCCTCACTATCGTATTGGGCACCGACACCTGCAAGAGACTCTTGCTCAGCTTGAGGGATTCCAAGTCTATCGAAGGTATCTCTGATCTCTTCTGGAAGGGCTTCCCAGTTAGATTTCTTATCAGATTTTGGCTTAACATAAGTTGTAATGTCATCCATATTTAGCTCAGAAAGGTCTGGTCCCCAAGAAGGGTTGTCGATTTTTTCAAAAAGAGCAAGAGACTTTAGTCTCCTTCTTCTCATCCAGTCTGGCTCGTTTTTCTTCTTAGAAATCTCATTTACTATATCAGCATTTATACCCTTGTCAGTTATATCTGCATATTCAAATTCATTAAAGAAGTCGTAGTATCCACGATCTAGCTCCTTTAATTGATCTTCAATATTAATTTCTTTCATCTTACACCCACTCGTATCCTTCTTTTTCAATCTTATCCATTAGGCTATCGTCGCCTGTTTCTTGGATCTTGCCGTCTTTTAGGATGTGTACATAGTCAGCCTTGATATTTGAAAGTAACTCTCTGTGGTGAGTTATGATAACAACTGCATTATCCTCGCTTAAGAAGTCCTTGATTCCTTCGCTTACAATTCTTACAGCATCCACGTCAAGACCTGAATCTGTCTCATCTAGGAGGGCAAGTTTTGGATTAAGCATCTTCATTTGAAGAATCTCTGATTTCTTCCTTTCACCACCAGAAAATCCTACGTTTACATATCTTGTAGCATAATCATCGGAAAGTTTTAACTCTTTCATCTCTTTTGATAATTCCTTGTTAAAGGCAAGGATTGAAGGCTTCTTTCCTTCTCTTTGCTCTTTGGAAATTCTTAGAAAGTCATTAAGCTTTACTCCTGGAATCTCATCTGGGTGTTGGAAGCTCATGAAAATCCCACGTCTAGCTCTCTTATCTACAGATTCTTCTGTGATATCTTCTCCTTCAAAGAAAATCTTTCCTTCTGTAACTTCATAAACAGGGTTGGCCATAATTGTATTCATTAGGGTTGACTTACCGGAACCATTTGATCCCATTACAACGTGAACTTCTCCCTTGTTTATCTCTAAATCTATACCATCTAAAATCTTCTTATCTCCAACGGATACGTGAAGATCTTCTATCTTTAATAAATTAGTCATCTGCACCTCTTTTTATTTTTTCAAAAATCTATTTAAAGTATACTCTTTTGCTAGGGATTATACAACTATCCCTCTTATCAATTTACCCTAAAGAAAGGTAAAAATAAACATCTGAGAGGAATCTTTGTAGGCTTAGATAAATTTTCTAATTCCCGAAAGCAAAATAATTCTTGTAATATCTAAAATTAAAAACAAAAAAACGAGCTAAGCTAATAGTTCGTTTCATGTAAAAGTATTATTAATAATCTGTAAGCTTATTCTCAACTAAGTCAATGAGTGAACTTACAGCTTCTGTTTCTGATTCTCCATCTGCTCTAATAATTATCTCATCGCCTTTAGAAGCACTCATGCTAAGAACTGACATGATAGACTTTGCATTGTAACTCCTACCAGCTTTCTCTACTGTGATGTCACATGGGAACTTAACGGCTTGTCTGATAAAAATAGATGCTGGTCTAGCATGTAAACCTATTTCATTAGAAAGTGTTACTTTTTGTTCGTACATAGGTACCTCCTTTTCTTTAATAATCTACTTATATGTTACTAGATAATTAATAAAAATGCAAACGTTTTTTATATAGTGAGCTAAATCGTCTAGATTTAAACGAATGATGGGTTTTTTTACATAATTATTTAAAATAAAATTTACAAATTATAAAATTCTAAAAAAGTGGCCGAAAGTTTACTCTCTGCCACTCGATTTTATTCTTCTCTTTCAGAAAATTCTTTCAGTTTGCCCAAGGCTTGATTTTCAATTTGTCTGATTCTTTCTCTAGATAAGTCGTAGATTTTACCTATTTCTTCAAGGGTCTTAGGTTTTTCGTTATCTAGTCCATATCTAAATATTATGATTTGCTTTTCCCTATCTGTTAGTTGGTCTAGGGCCTTAAGGAGGAAGTTTTCCATGTCTTTTTCGAGTATTAGCATATCGACTGGAGTTGACTCATCTCCTACCATATCCATAAGCTCATCACCTGTCGAATCCTCACTGTCCAAGTTGATGTTAAGGGATGTGGAGTTTACTTGGTTTCTATTTATTAGGAAAAGGTCGTCTGCTTGTTTCTTATCGATTCCCTCCTTTTC
The DNA here is from genome assembly GCF_000024105.1 of Anaerococcus prevotii DSM 20548. Lineage (GTDB taxonomy): Bacteria > Bacillota > Clostridia > Tissierellales > Peptoniphilaceae > Anaerococcus > Anaerococcus prevotii. The sequence goes on from NC_013171.1 coordinate 1,784,653, forward strand.
CAAAATCCTATAAAGCTCCTCATCGCTTGCTTCTGGATTTGCTTTAAGAATTTGCTTAAGCTTATTAAGTTTTAGGTATTTACCGGCAGGTATTCTTATAGTGTGGCCTTCCTTGTTTATGGCCTTTCTTATGGCCTTATCGATCCACTTATAGGCATAGGTTGTAAACTTATAGCCTAGGGATAGGTCGAACTTTTCTGCCGCACGAATCATACCGAGCATACCTGATTGGACTAAGTCCTCTAGGTCTAGATCGTTTCCGTGAGATCTAAAGAAATATGAGGCCCTACTTCTAACAAGTCCTTGGTTTTTTTCTACAAGGGCTGCTAGGGCATTCTGATTTCCTATTTGGAATTGTTCCACTATTTGTTCATTAGTAAGGTCTGATAGCTCTATCATATCACGGCGGCTTATAGGCATGATGGAAGCTTTTGACACATTTGTCTTTCTTTCTTCAAAGTCATCATCTTCATCATCGTCATCCACTTCGTCTGATATAATATCCATTATCTCGTCTTTTTCTTCTTCTGTTAAACCTTCAAGAATTGAGATAATCTCCTCTTCGGTCAAGTCCTCTGAGTTGAGATACTCTTGTAATTTCTCTAGGGTTTTTTTATCTTTTAAATTTATTTTATCCATTTTATCACCCATTTGAATTTATTTACCTAAATTTATTTTCCAAATCTTCCTTTATTTTATCAATCACATCAGAAAGCTCATCTGATATAGGGAAAGTTTTGAAGTTTTGGTTGAAGTCTTCTTTCCTTTTTCTTTTAATCTTTCCTCTCATAGTTACAAGGTCTTGTCTTAACTCAAGGGCCGTAACCCTACTTGCTCCCTTGCTTGTCACCTGGGTTTGGATTGCCCCATCGTCAGTTACTACCTTGATATTGTGATGCCTATTAGCCCTTGCTAGTTCTCTTTCTATGTAGGTATCAGCAGTCTGAAACCTTTTGGTAAATACAATTTTCATCCCATATTTTTCTATAACAGTTTCTTTTACCCTGTCGAGATTGTAGGCATCAAAGACTATTACAAGTTCTTCTCCTGATAGGGACTTATATTCTGCCATCTCTTCTATGAGTTTATCCCTTGCATCCGCCAGGTCAATCCTACTGATTTCTTTAAGTTCACCCCATTTGTTTATGACATTGTAGCCATCAATAAAGGTGATGTTTTTCTTAGTTAAAGCCATTTTGTCTTAATAGCTCATACATAGAAATCGCCGCCGCTACAGAGGCATTTAAGCTATTAACTCTCCCAAGCATTGGTATATTTATAAGCATATCACAATTCTCCCTAACAAGTCTAGAGATTCCTTCACCCTCATTGCCTACAACAAGACCTACCTTACCTCTTAGGTCTGCATGACTTATATCAGAGTGGGCTTCTCCAGCAAGACCATAGATCCAAAATCCCTTATCCTTAAGGTCCTTTATGGTCCTAGTTAGATTGGTAACCCTTACTACCTTGATATTATTAATTGCTCCAGCACTGGTCTTATATACTGTAGAAGTTACAGAAGCTGATCTTCTTTCTGGAATTATAACTGCATCGAAGCCAAAGCTTTCTGCGCTCCTTATAATAGCGCCTAGGTTGTGAGGGTCTTCGATTTTATCTAGGATTATAAGCCTTGAAGAATCTGATAAGTCCTCCAAGCTAGAATACTTAAAAGATTCGACCTCAAGCATGACGCCCTGGTGGTTCATATCTATCTTATCAAAAAATCTCTTATCTACAAAGGATATTTCTATATTTTTTTGATTTAGTTTATCTATTATCTTATCTACCAGCTTGGAATTTTGCTTTAAGATATAGGCCTTGTAGACTTTAATGTCTGTATCTAGGGTGTCTAGAACCGGCTTTCTTCCATATATCTTATCCATTAGCTAATCTCCCACTTGACACCTTCTCTGGTATCTTTAATAGTAATTCCCATAGAAGAAAGCTCATCTCTTATCTTATCTGCTGTAGCAAAGTCCTTGGCCTTTTTAGCTTCGCTTCTTTTTGCTATTAGCTCTTCGATTTTTTCCTCATCTACATCAGCTTCTTTCTTCTTGGCAAGAAGGCCTAAGCTTTCGAAAAGCTCCTTGTAGAGCTTATAAGTTTTATCTACAAGATCTTTACTTGATGATGAATCAAGCTTTGTGTTTACAAACTTCGCTATATCAAATAAAACTGTTATAGCATCAGCTGTGTTTAAGTCATCATCCATCACTTCGATAAACTTATCCTTAAAGTCCTTAAGGTTATTTTCTAGATCTTTCTCTTCTTCTGATAGGTCCTTGTCCTCTGCCTTATCCAATAGCTCTTCTAGTCTAAAGTAAGCATTGGTTAGTCTTTGCAGAGATGCCTTGGCCTGCTCTATTATTTCTCTCGTGAAGTTGATTGGTTGTCTGTAATTTGTTGTAAGTAGCCAGAATCTAATAATAGATAGGTCGTATTCCTTCTTGATATCGTGAAGGGTAAAGAAGTTTCCCAAAGACTTGCTCATCTTTGTTCCGTCAACTTGGATCATCCCATTGTGCATCCAGTAATTGGCAAAGGTCTTTTCATTAAGGCCTTCTGATTGAGCGATTTCGTTTTCGTGATGAGGAAATTCCAAGTCTTCTCCGCCAGCGTGAATGTCTATAGTCTCTCCTAAGATTTTCTTACTCATGGTAGAGCATTCTATGTGCCAGCCAGGTCTTCCCTCTCCCCATGGAGATTTCCAGCTTATTTCGCCTTCTTTTTTGGTTTTCTTCCACAAGGCAAAATCTACTGGGGATTTTTTCTTAGATCCATCAGCAGTATCTAGTCTATTGCTTGCTCCGTGGATTAGATCTTCTATGTTTTTTCCTGAAAGCTTACCGTAATCATCTGCCTTTGATACGTCGAAGTAGACATCTCCTTCTGATTCATAGGCCATACCCTTATCGACTAGGCCTTTTACGAAGCTAATGATATCATCCATAACCTCGGTTGCCCTAGGGTGGATGGTATCATCTTCATCTATATTTAAGTCTTTGGCATCTTCCATGTAGGCAGCTATATATTTGTCTGTAACTTCCTTGGTGGTGATTCCTTCAGCGATAGATTTGTTGATTATCTTATCATCTACGTCTGTGAAGTTTACCACGTATTTTACATCGTATCCCTTAAACTGCATGTAGCGTCTGAAAGTATCAAATACAACTAGTGGCCTAGCATTTCCAATGTGCATATAATCATAAACAGTTGGCCCACAGACATACATCCTTATTTTATTTTCTTCTATCGGGATAAATTCTTCTTTTTGTCTTGTAAGCGTGTTATGAATTTTCATTAAAAGTTTTCCTTTACGTAATTTAATCTTTCTTTGATTTTTTCCTTGCCCATGATTACGAAGGCATTAGATAGTTCTGGTCCGTGAACTGAGCCTGTTATGGCAGCTCTTACTGGGAACCATAGGTTCTTGCCCTTGATTCCTGTTTCTTTTTGGATTTTCTTCATTATAGTTGATGCGAACTCTTCGTCGATTTCATCTATTTCTTCAAGGTGATTTAGGAAGGAGTCGATTAGTTTTTTGGCATCATCTGTCTTAATTGCCTCAACTGCTTCCTCATCCCAAGTCATATCCTTATCAGCTAGGAAATAGTTCTTTGATAACTCTGGTGCATCTGAGAACTTATCGATTGCTGATTGCCAAGTTGCTGCTAAGAGTTTTAATTTATCTTCTGGGTAAGATTCGTCTATTAGGCCAGATTTTACCATGTATGGTTTGATTTTTTCTGTAAGCTCATCTACTGATAGGTCTCTTACATAGTGGCCGTTAACCCAGTCAAGTTTTCTCTTATCAAAAACTGCTCCGGTCTTGTTTACTCTATCAAAGTCGAATTGTTCAGCCAATTGTTTCATAGTAAATATTTCTTCTTCGCTATCTGGTGACCATCCGAGTAGGGCTAGGAAGTTGATAAGTCCTTCTGGCATGTAGCCTTCTTCGATGAAGTCTTCTACCATACCATCTCCGTTTCTCTTTGAGTATTTCTTATGGTCCTTGTTAAGAACGGTTGGTAGGTGGATGTATTCTGGTGCCTTCCAGCCAAAGGCTTCGTAAAGGTAAACGTGTTTTGGAGTTGAAGAAACCCACTCATCTCCACGAACTACGTGGGTGATTCCCATCAAGTGATCATCTACTACTACAGCGAAGTGATAGGTTGGGAAGCCGTCTCTTTTGATAAGGACTTGGTCGTCTTGATCGTCTGTATTGAAGGTGATCTTTCCCTTTATCTTATCGTTAAAAGTAATGTCTCTGTTTACTGGAAGTTTTAGTCTAACTGTGTGAGGCTCCCCTGCTGCAACTCTCTTTTTAGCTTCTTCTAGAGGAATTGACCTGCAGAGTCCGTCATATTTTGGTGTAAGTCCGTCAGCTCTTTGTTGGTCACGTACCTTGTCGATTCTTTCTTGTGAACAGAAGCAATAGTAAGCCTTGCCTTCTTCTATAAGTTGGTCGATATATTTATCATAGATACCTTCTTCAACCCTTTCAGATTGGATATATGGACCACAGTCACCCTTTTGGGTAACTTCTCCATTTTCATCTAGCATTACTCCCTCGTCGATTTCAATGCCAGACCATTTAAGAGCCTTTAGGAGGTTTTCCAAAGCTCCTTCTACAAATCTAGTCCTATCTGTATCTTCAATTCTTAAAAGCATATCCCCACCAGTATGTCTTGCGTATAGGTAGTTGAACAAAGCAGTTCTAAGACCTCCTATATGCAAATATCCTGTTGGTGATGGTGCAAATCTTACACGTACGTTTTCCATTTAATTCTCCTTCATTTTAATTAATTACAAAATATATATTCTTTTACTATTATATAATAAATCTTAAAAATTTTTAAGTAAAAATAATAAAATAGATAAGGAAGGGAGTGAAAATCCACCCCCTTCAAACTAATATATTTTATTATATCAAGATATACTATATAAAGCAAGAATGTCAAGCAAAATCACTTAATTTTTCTAAAAATTTCTCCAAATTAAACTTATCCCTTAAGCCTAAAGTTCTCATCGTAGAAAAGAGCTACTGTAGGTATTATTAGTCCTCCGACAATATTTCCCAAGAGCACTATCAAAAACACACTTATAATGCGAGGATTTATCTTTCCTACTAGGAAAAAGTAAAAACTGTCTGCTATTGAATGCTCAAATCCTGATAAGACAAAGGTCATAATAGATATAAATATAGCCAAATACTTACCTACTTGGTAGGAATTGTACTTAAATTGATGAGTAGCATTTGTGACAAACATATTACAAAAAATCGCTAAGATAAATAGGCTTAATAAATTGTCCGATGTTTTTATTGCAACTGACTTTTCTGCAAGATGGATTAAATTCTCGCCATACCTTGTTAGGCTAATCATTTTAGCTACTGTAAAAGTCCCCAAGAGATTTCCCAAAAGTACCTTTGCGAGCTTAAATCTATAGGGTCTTCTTTCCTTATAAAAGTAATATCCTACCATACCAGTAAAGAGATAATACTCTAGACTTAAGATAATAAAAAGAGCTCCAGCAAAGAGGAAAGACCCTAGGGCCTTTGAAGGAATACTTAGTTTTACTATCCCTCCAAGGCCAACTATAACTCCTGCCATAAAGCCATATACATAGTCTTTGTATTTCATATTTTAATTTCTACTTATACATGTCAAGCTTTGCTAGAAGCTCGTCGATTTGATCGATTATTGACCCTATAAATTCTATGGCTTCCTCAAGAGGCCTTGTAGTAGTCATATCTACTCCAGCTTCCTTGGCAAGGTCGATTGGTCCTTTTGATCCACCCATCTTTAAGACATCTATCCATCTTTTCCTATCTTCGTCTGTACCATTTACAATCTTATCTGAAATTATTGTTCCGATAGTAAGGCCTGCTGAGTAGGTGTAAGGGTAAAGTCCCATATAATAGTGAGGTTGCCTCATCCAAGTTAGCTCGCTTCCCTCATCAAGTTTTACAGAATCTCCCCAGAATTTCTCTAGATTTTCCTTAAAGATTCTATTAAAGTCAGAAGATGAAAGGCTCTCTCCTTTTTCTACTGCACGATAAACATCTCTTTGGAAACTTGCTTCTAGGAAGTGGGTAACGAAATTGTGATAATAAGTCTTTCCAATCATTGTAGAAAGTACCCACAATTTCTCCCTATCGTCCTCTGCCTTGTTTAGGAGATATCTTTCCATAGTTATCTCGTTGGCTGTTGATGGAGATTCTACAAAATACATGCTCATACCAGAAAGCAGAGCCTCTTGATTATCGTTTGAGTAAATCCCCTGGCAGGCATGGCCTAACTCGTGGGCTAGGGTCATAACTTGGCTCATGGAATTGTTGTAGGTCGTCATTATAAATGGATGGGACTTATAAGGACTTGCACAAAAGGCTCCTGTTCTCTTGCCTGTGTTTTGGGCATAGTCAATCCACCTATCAGAAAAGGCCTTATCAAGATATGATACATATTCCTCTCCTAGGGGAGAAAGTCCGTCTAGGATGTATTCACGAGCCTTGTCTATATCAACTTCAAGTTCATAATCCGGGTCTATTGCAAGCTTTAGGTCTGCGTAGGTCATCTCATCTAGACCGTAGTGTTTCTTGATGATTTCTGCGTACTTTCTCATATGAGGAGCAAGTTTTTCCATGATTGTGTCTAATTGATTTTCGTAAATATCGAAATCGACATCTTGACGGGCCAAGAGATAATGGAAAACTGATTCATAGCCACGAATGTCAGATAGTCTTTTCTCATTTGTCACTTGGGTATTATAAACTGAAGCATCTGCGTTTTGGTATTTTCTAAGAACGTCGTGGTATCTCTTAAAGGATTCACGTCTTAAATCTGTCCTTGGATCCGTTTCTAAGAATTCTTCGAATGTGTTGTGGTTTAGGACGATCTCTTCTCCCTCATATTCGAAGTTTTCAAAGTCCATATCTCCATAACGCATGTCGTTGTAATTAGTATATGGGGCATCGAAAGTAGGCTCGAGACTTGCAAGGACAGCTTCTGTCTCATCTGATAGCATGTGGGCTTGTTTGTCTTCTATTCTTTCTATAAAGTAGGCAAAATCCTTATTCTTTTCAACTACTTGGCTTAGGATATTCTTATCGAGTCTTGAAAGAGCTGGCTCGTAGAAAGATAGGTCAGAAAATACCTTAGAAAGCTCATTGCCAAGCCTTGCATATCTTTTGGCCATATGATCATCTGTAGTATCAACTTCCATAGAAATTCCCGCAAAGGTTCCTAGCTTATCTACTATAGCAATAATTTCTGAATACTCTCTCAAGGATTTTGATACTTCTTCTACTGTTTCTATATCCTTAAATTCCTTAGAAAATTCGCTTGCCTTAGCCTTTAGCTCTCCTATTTCTTCGTAGAAGGCATCATCGTCGGCATACATATCCTCGATCTTCCAAGTTTCTTTTACATCAACTTCACTTCTTTTTTTCATCTATATCTCCTTTTTACTTCATTACAATTATTCTACCCAAAATGATAGTATCTATCATCTACAATATTATTTAATTACAATAGAAGTATAATAGGAAAAAAAGGAGGAGCAATGAATAAGAGAATAGAAAACTTCGCTAAACTTGCCGTAGAATTCGGCGTAAATGTACAAAAAGGAGAAGACGTCCTAATCACATCCCCTGTCGAAAGCCCTGAGCTTTGCCGCCTTATCGCAAAGGCCGCCTACGAAAAGGGAGCAAGAAATGTGGCAATCGACTGGAAAGATGACACAATAACAAGACTAACTTACGAATACCAAGACCAGGATACCCTAAACGAAGTTCCTGACTGGAAGATAGAAAAGCTAGATTATCAAATAGCTCAAAAGAAATCAAACAGGATTTCAATCTACGCAGAAGACCCAGACCTACTAAAGGGACTTGATAGCGAAAAAATTTCTGAAGCTATCAGAGAAAACAGCAAGAAAACCAAGGAATATGTAAAATACACCATGAATGATATCCTATCTTGGCTAGTAATTTCTGTCCCAACCAAAAAATGGGCCAAGAAAGTCTTCCCAGACTTATCCGAAGAAAAAGCCTACGACAAATTATGGGAAACAATCCTAGATGTATCAAGAGTCTCTGAATCATGGGATGAGACAAAGGCTAACTGGACAAATCACATCAACACCCTAGATGAGAAGGCTAAATTCTTAAATGACCATCAATTCGACAAGGTCCACTACAAATCAAGTAATGGAACAGACCTTTGGGTCAAACTTCCTAAAAATCATATTTGGATGTCTGCAGGATCAAAAAATGAGAAAAACGATAGATTTATCCCAAATATGCCAACAGAAGAAGTCTTTACATCACCTCAATATGATGGAGTAGATGGTAAACTTGTAGCTAGCAAGCCTCTAGTCTATAACGGAGTTGTAATTAATGATTTCGAATTTGAATTTAAAGATGGAAAAGTAGTATCTTTTTCTGCCAAAGAAGGAGAAGACACCCTAAGAAAGATGCTAGATAGCGATGAAGGAAGCAAGTACCTAGGAGAAATCGCCCTAGTCCCTTACGATTCCCCAATATCAAATTCCAACATCCTCTTCTACAACACCCTCTTTGACGAAAACGCCTCCTGCCACTTCGCCCTAGGTAAAGCCTACCCAACAACAGTCGAAGGAGGAAGCGATCTAGATGATAGCAAGGTAAAAGAAATCGGCCTAAACGATTCCCTAATCCACGAGGACTTCATGGTAGGAACAAGCGATTTGGAGATTACTGGCTACAAGAATGAAGAAGAATTTAAAATATTTGAAAAAGGCAACTGGGCCTTCTAGAAAAAATATAATATATTTTGCCTGTCGATTGTATCGATAGGCCTTTTTTTGTCCACTTATCTTAGGAAAGCGACCTTTTATCAGAAAACAAGTGAATCCTTAAAGCAGATAATCTATAATAGTCTTAGGAGGTAGGAATGAAGGTTGAAATAATCATAGATGAATCGATAGAAGAAACCAATGTCAAGATTTATTCCAATAAGTATTCTAAAGAAGTTGAAAATATAAGGGATGCCCTAAGTGAAACTTTCCTTGATAAGATAGTGGCTTTTCAGTCTAAGGAAGTATTTATCCTATCCTTTGATGAGATAATAAGAATATATGCACAGGATAAAAGTGTATATATCAAAACGAAAGATAATACCTACACTACTAGGCTTACTATCTATGAATTTGAATCAAAGGCTGACAGAAGAAATTTCATCAGAATCTCTAGATCTGAAATCGTAAACCTCGACTATGTAAAAAGACTTGACCTCTCTTTTACAGGAACAATTGCGGTTGAACTTGCTAACGGAGATGTCAGCTATGTTTCTAGGAGAAAACTTAAAGAGTTTAAGAAGGCCTTGGGCCTTTAGGGGGAGAATATGAAAAATATCAAAAATTTACTAATACAATTTCTAGTAGGCGTTGGAATTGGAGGAATAATAGAAGCATTAGCATCCCTATATCTAGGCTTTGATTTTATAGGATATCCCGAATTTTTAGCTAGAGTAAATCCAGGTACGGGAAGAATAATTCAAGTTTTAATCTACGGTGGCTTTGGCCTAATCCCAGAACTTAGTTCAATTATATTAAAGTTAAGAGAAGAATATAGCAGAAGAAAACAAATAATTCACTTCTTAATCCTTATTTCCTACTTTATATTTGCAGGAATCTATTTAAGATGGTTTGAAGCATCCAAAATCCTAATATATCCAATAGGTGTTTTTGTAATAATCTATATTATAATAGGGATAATTTACTACATCCATGACAAAAAAACTATTGATGCGGTAAATAAGAAACTATCCAAATAAAGACTAGCTCAGGAAACCGAGCTTGTTTTAAAATTAGAATACAGTATCTTATCCTTATCTAAACTTAGGAAAAATAATAAGCTCCTTTAATAGATAAAGTTTGCAATTTATCTCAGGTAATTTAAATTAGAATTTTGCTGAAAAAGGAAGGATAATAAGATGAAAAATAATAAATTGAAAATCTTGATACTTATAATTCTGGGATTTTTAGCTGTATTTTCCATATCCAAGAAAAATACACAGAAAAATAAATCTTACAAGATAAAGGAAATATACAAATCTCAGAGGGCCTTTGGTGATGATTATTTCGATATCTATGAAATTATAATTACTGACAAGAATATAATTAAAGGAAAAAGCATAGATGATGATTACTACAAAAAATCAAAAGGCCTTAAGCAAATTATGAAGACTAGTAAGGAAGAAATAGATGACTATGACGATATTCTTCATTCAATAGAGCTTCTGGAGAAAAACCCTAGTACTATCTACAAATATCAGGAAGATTTCGACAAAAAAGGTCATAAGAGCCTCTTTATTATAAATTACGACTTAAATAAGGGCTATATACTCGACCTTCAGATTTAAAATTTTAAGCTAAGACTACTAGCCTTCTTATCCTTGTAAGACATACTGATTCGCCTCTTATATCGCAAGTTTTTACACTTTAATATGACTATAATATAGTGAAAAAAGATAAAAGTAATATTATTGAAGATGAAAGGATGAATAATGAAGAAAAAGTACTACCTTGTATTAATAGGTCTAATAATCATAGGCGTTTTATTAAAGATAAGACCTAATAAGGAAGGACCGAGTCTTCCCAAGGCAGATGATGTAAGAAGCCTTAGCCTTATCAAAATTGCAAATGATAGAGGAGTTGAAAAACGGACAATTAATGAAAATAATGATATAGAAAATTTTCTACAATTGTTAGAAAACTCTAAACGAACAAAGAAAGAAAGCGTATCAGATTTTCCTAATAAAGACGAGTTTATCCTAGTAAGTATCGAAATGTCAGAAGGCGGATACATAATAAATACCATCCATGAAGAAGATAAAAAACTTTATTTCGAACAAGCCTATGTGGGAATTTACGAGCTTTCTTATAAGGATATTTCTTCCTTCCTAAAATCCACCGTAAAAGAAGAGGATAAGGAAAATATTTCAGAAGATCTAGAAGATATCTTGGATGATGATTTCTAAGTTTATAGATTAGGTATTTTAGATTTCAATAATAAGTCCTTTCCCTGTAAGTAAGATAAAAGGCTCCTGTTAGCAATTGACAGAAGCCTTCTTTTTTATTTATTTTGCTGCTATAATTCCTATAATAGAAGAAATAGCTAAAAATATTGGTGCTAGTATCCCTACATCTGTGTAAAAGGCGAGGCCTGATAGGACTACTAGCATTATAAAGTTGGTAAGAACTATAGCCATGTAGCCCTTGTAACCTTTTTTGTAATAACGGGCTTTGGTCATCTCATCAGATTCTTCTATAAACTTCTTATTAAACTTAAAATCAAGAGTGTCAGCTTTCCTATTTGGCTCGATTTCCTGGATTAGCCTGTAGTTCTTGTTAAGAATTTGGGAGCTTAAATATAAAAATACAAAAATTCCCAGAAGAACGGCGATTAATTGTAGAACGTTATTATTATTATTGACTCCACCATCTAAGTTTGTCGCAAGCATTAGGATAGTAAAATTCATAAAGGTTAATACAATACCAATATCTCTAGCAAGCAAACTATAATTTGTATATTTCGTTTCAATTAAGCCGTCTGATTCTAGCCCATTATTAACTAATTTATAACTTTTTTTATAAAATATATAAGAGACAACAAGGCTTAATCCTATACTTATAAAAACTAAGTAAAAAGCATACTCAAGGAAAAAACTTCTTATATTAATATCTAAACCATTTAATAAATCTTCAGTTAAAAAAGATCTAAGAATTATTCCCAACGAAATTCCTATAATCATAATTTTTAAAAATTTTTTCTTATTCATTAATCTCCTCCAAAATAAAAATATCTTCGACTTTTACTTCAAACACCCTAGCAAGACTTAGGGCAACCACAATAGATGGGTTGTAGTCTCCTCTTTCTATTAGAGAGATGGTCTGTCTAGAAACTCCAACCTTCTCTCCAAGCTCTGTCTGATTCATACCTTTTTCCTTCCTCAAACTAGAAAGGTTATTAACTAATCTCAATAAATCCTCCTTTCTTTTGACAATTATTGTTGTCATTATTATATCTTTGACAACTATCTTTGTCAATAGCTGGCATAAAAAAACCAGAGCAAGGGCCCTGGCTGTGTGTTTTTAACCCCTATAAGCTTCCTCGTCTACATAAATATAAACATTAGGATGGAGGGATAAGAATCCTGCTGGAAGATCTGTCGATATATTTTTATCTTCTATAAGTCTTTTAACAGCTTCATGTTTTTTCTTCCCATTTGCAAGAAGTATTATGGTCTTGGCATTAAATATATCTGCCATTCCCATTGATATAGCATATCTTGGAACATCGGATTCATTTTCAAAAAATCTAGAGTTTGCTTCGATTGTGGATTCTGTAAGCTTTACTATAGATGTTCTCTTGCTTAGCATAGCTCCTGGTTCATTAAAGGCGATGTGGCCATTTTCTCCAATTCCTAGAATTTGTATATCTCTTTGGCCGAAGTCATCTAAGATTTTGTCGTATTCTTTGGCGTATTTTTCATCTACTTCACTTGCCTTTGGGATGATATTCGCTCCCTCGTTGAAGGATACATGGTCAAAGAAGTTCTTTCTCATGAAATAATTATAGGATTGTTCATTATCCGGATCAATTCCAACATACTCGTCGAGATTTACTGATTTAGCATATCTGAAACTAATTTCACCCTCGTCATTTGCCTTAACTAGGTTTTCGTAGAGTCCTATTGGTGAGGATCCTGTCGCAAGTCCTAGTTTTATTTGTGGCTTGTATTTGATATTGTTTATAACAAGGTCAGCTGCTTTTTTGCTCATATCATCATAATCTTTACATACTATAACTTTCATTTTTTCTCCTTATCTTCTAATATCTTCTGTTTTCTTCAATTATACATTTTCTTAGTAAATGTCGCTATTTTAGACAGAAAAAAACCAGGAGCTTAGCCCCTGGTCTTGGATATGTTATTAATAGTTGAAGCTTGCGATTTCGAACCATTCTTGTTTGTGTGCACATGCTGGACAAATCTTTGGTGCTACTTTTCCTTCGTAAAGGAATCCGCAGTTACCGCATTTCCAGATAACTTTTTCGTCTTTTTCGAATACTTTTCCGTTTTCTACATTGTCGTGTAGTTTTTGGTATCTGTCTCTGTGAGCCCCTTCAGCTTTAGCAACATTTCTGAATGCTCTTGCGATTTCGTCGAATCCTTCTTCTTCTGCAACGTCTGCAAATGATGGATACATATGTTCACATTCTTCGTTTTCTCCGTCGATTGCACCTTGTAGGTTTGTAAGTGTATCGTGGAATACTACTGGGAATGCTGTGTATTCTGGGTTAAGTTCGATAGCATCAAGTTTGAACTCTTCTTTTAGGAATTTGTAGAATCTTGCTGCGTGCTCTACTTCGTTTCTTGCTGTTTCTTCAAATATAGCAGATATTTGTTTGTAACCTTCTTTGTCAGCTACTTTAGCTGCATATCTATATCTCATTGTTGCTTGGCTTTCACCTGCAAATGATGTGATAAGGTTAGATGCTGTTTTTGTTCCTTTTAATGTCATATGTAATCTCCTTTTTCTTTTTCTCTTCAACTTCTATTCATATTATAATCTTTATTTTTGCACTTGTCAAGAATCATTCTAAAGTTTTTCTCATTCTAAATATGATATATATAATCATTATCAACTACATATTTAATTCTTATTTCTTCCCTTATTATAGCGATCTTTGTCCAAGATAGTTTTTAAAATATGATTTAAGGAAAACTTTATATTTTCTTATAGTTATTATATAGATAATTTTTTTGCAATGCATAATTATTTGATAATGGAAAATAGCATTATCGGGTATAATACACTTAGAAAGACAGGAGGAGAATATGAAATTAGATTTTAATAATGTAAACTTAGAAAAGATTAATAGCTATGAAGAAAAAGCCATGACCGCCTTCGATACCCTCATGGGAAAAACTGGCGAGGGCAATGACTTCTTGGGCTGGATTGACAGACCAGTCGATTATGACAAGGAAGAGTTCGAAAGAATCAAGAAGGCTGCTGAAAGAATAAGAGAAAACTCTGATATTTTAGTATCCATAGGAATCGGTGGATCTTATTTAGGAATCAAGGCAGTAGATGTGGCTTGCGATTCTTATTTCGGATCTGATAGAAAAGTTAAGCTAATCTATGCAGGAAATCAAATCTCAGGCCAATACTTAAATGAACTTCTAGCCTACCTAAAGGATAAGGACTATTGTCTAAATGTAATCTCAAAATCAGGTACAACAACAGAGCCTGCTATTGCTTTTAGATTCTTAAGAGAAGCAATAGAAGAAAAATATGGCAAGGAAGAAGCAAGAAAGAGAATTTTTGCAACAACTGATAGCAAAAAAGGAGCTTTAAAAGAGCTTGCTGATGCAGAAGGCTATGAGACATTTGTAGTTCCTGATGATATAGGTGGAAGATTTTCTGTAATATCTGCTGTAGGTCTCCTACCACTTGCTGCATGTGGCATAGATATAGATAAGTTTATGGAAGGCTTCGCTGAGGGTAGAGACCTCTACAAAGAAAAGTCCTTTGACAATCCTGCTATAAAATACGCCGCTATTAGAAATATGCTTAACGAAGATGGCAAGGGCCTCGAAGTTCTTGTAAACTACGAGGCAAAACTTAAATATATAGCTGAATGGTGGAAGCAACTTTTCGCTGAAAGCGAAGGAAAAGATGGTAAGGGAATCTTCCCAGTATCTGTTAACAACACAACAGACCTTCACTCAGTTGGGCAAATGATCCAAGATGGTAAGAGAAACTTATTCGAAACTGTAATAGAGGTTAAAAATCCTGTAAGTGACCTTACAATCAAGGAAGATGAGGACAATCTAGACGGATTAAATTATCTCGCTGGAAAGACAATGAGCTTTGTAAACAAACAAGCCATGGAAGGAACAACAATAGCCCACGTTAAGGGAGATGTTCCAAATATCAGAATTGAAATGGATGACGTTAATGAAAAAGAAATCGCCAAACTCTTCTACTTCTTCGAAATAGCTGTAGGAGTTTCAGGCTACATGCTAGGGGTAAATCCATTCAACCAACCAGGAGTTGAAGAATACAAGACACAAATGTTCAAACTTCTTGGAAAACCAGGATACGAAAATAAATAAAAACAAATATAGAATTTAAAAGGGGGCTGTTGCAGAATGAATAAATCGTACCATTATCGTTAGAAGAACCTCCACGGAAAGTCTCATTAAGCCGACGGGCTAATCGCCTCCCTGAGCCGGAAGGCGCCGATCGGCCCACCGGCCATGGGAGGTAAAATTTCCTAAGAGAACCTTCTAACGATGGTACGATGATTATTCATAATTTTGCAACAGCCCCTTTTCTATCTTATTAAACTGACTTTTCTCGCCTTCTTATATAGTAAATACAAGGCAAGTGTCTCAACTATTGTAACTACAAGACTTGCTTCTATGCCGAAGCCTCCCCCACTTATCCATTTATTTCCTACAGATTCGCTTAAAAAAATCGTGTTTTTGCTTGTAATTATCCCACTTACATTTATTCCAAAAAAGTTAGCTTGGAGGAAATTCCACACGCTGTGGGCAGCGGCTGATATATATATACTATCTCCTATATAAAAAAGCATAGAAAATACAAGTCCCATCAAAAATATATTGACAAAGGCTAGGAGGTTAAAATAAGAATTGCCCAAATGAAGGATAGAAAATATCAGACTGTTGGCAATAATACCTACCTTGGGATCTCTAACCGCTCCTAGATAATTCATTAGTACTGACCTTGTGATAAATTCTTCCTCAAATCCTTGGAAGATCCAGCCTATCATAAATAAAAGATAAATCTTAAAATCTACTTTATATATATTTGTACGAATTTTAAATCCAGACAATAGATAAGAAAAAAGGAAGGATACACCAATCATCCCACTTCCTATAAGAAGACCTTTGAGATAAGATTTACCCTTCTTATCATCTACAAGGCCAAGCGATGCGGGAGTTCTCTTTTGATAATATTTAACAAATATATATACGCTAAGGCTTACCAGTAAAGTAGACCAAAGATTAAAAATCATGGCATACTCGTGATTCTCTCCCAACTTTCTTATAAGAAAATCTCCCTTGCCTATAAGATTAGATACCAATCTAATTAGGATATGAGAAAAAGACATAGCTAAAATCATCAGGATAAATAAATGAATTGTGAATGCCAGAGAATTTC
This sequence comes from Anaerococcus prevotii DSM 20548, assembly GCF_000024105.1. Classification (GTDB taxonomy): domain Bacteria; phylum Bacillota; class Clostridia; order Tissierellales; family Peptoniphilaceae; genus Anaerococcus; species Anaerococcus prevotii. Next base: position 1,800,895 of record NC_013171.1, read on the forward strand.
TCTCCTTCATCACCCTCTTACATTCTTTGATTGATTCGTTTGCGTAAAACATATATCCTCCTAGTTTGCGTAATCTAGGGCCCCTCCCAATATTGCATTTACAAAGGGTCTTGACTCATAAATCTTCTTTGAAAACATCTTATCTCTTATAAAAATACTAACTCTAGCCTTCTTTTTAGGATTATCTTCCCTTGACAAGGCCTTAATATAATCCTCGTGACTTGATCCTGCTTCTAGGCTATTGTAGACATCTATATAGTTGACATTTTCTATCTCAAGGCTTAATTCTTTACCGCCTTCTACCTTTTTTTCTTCTATATAAGTTATGGATAAGTTCTTAAAGGCTGCCTCATAGAATTCCTTCTCTTCCTTCTCATCCTTGGAGTAGGATTTCTTTAGGGCATCCATAATTACATCCATCCTGTCCATATTTTTGTCAAAATAGGCTTCGTCATAGCTTTTGATAGCTGTTTCTATATCGCTTGCTATTTTCTTATTCGAAGATGTAAGCTTTCTTACAGCAAATATTAGGGCGAATAATATTACAAGGATAAATCCTATGCGGAGGATTCTTTCCCTTCTACGTTTCTTGATTCGCTTTTTTCGCCTTAGTTCTTCTCTTCTTATATTTCTCGATTCTCTACCATCCACAGATGGCCTTCTTTGTCTATTCATATCTGCTCCTATATTGAGTATTATATCATTTTATTAGTAATTTTTCTTATTTGTGATATGATTTAAGTATGAAAAAAATAAATTTAGCCAGCCTTTTGGGGCTTATCCTACTCATTATTAGTTTTTTTACCCCAATTGCAGCTCCTTCAATAAAATTAAATACGGAAATTATCTATAGGATAGTAAACACTTATCTTATAGCCTACATCGCCTATATGATTTCTTTTATGGATACAGGAAGGGTCGGTCTCTTATTCCTCCCTTTAGTCTTCCATCTTTTGATTAATTTCTTTCTCATAAAGGGTTTTAAGCTAAGTTTAAATAAATCCATCTTAGACGACTTCTATCAAATTCTAAGAAGACTTTATGACCTTATAAGTCTTGTGGGTATATTTTTCTTAGTGGAATTTTTAATTAATAGGATTTTCGGCAGTAATTTTTCAACCATACTCGGTATCATTAGCCTTGCTTTATTCTATTACTATGATTATAGCAAAATTCTAATAGGCTTTCCAAATTTAAAAGACATTTTCTTATATTTTGCTGTCTTTGTAATGGGCCTTAGGATCAGAAGAGCGGATAAGATAAATCCCCTCCTCTATATACTCGCTCTAGGAATATTAATCTTGGAAATCTTCCTTAGCAATAAATATAAGCTAGGCTACGGATATTTCTTATCTTTTGTCCTAATAATTTATCTCATGCTAAAAGGCTTTTGCGAGGCTAGTGAAGTATCCTTCGAGAAATTTATGATTTTTGTCTATATTTATATGTATCCGACAATCTTTATAGGCCTAAGACTTGTTTTGGGAGAAAACATCCTAGTTACAAGCCTCTTGGCTACACTTATAAGTCTATTCATCGGTCAAGTACTTTTTAAATTAAATATAAGACCTATAAATATTTTATTGATAGGCATATAAAAACCAGCGTCTCTGGGAAAGAGAGCTGGTCTTTTTATAATACGTCTATTTTGTTTTTGATATCTCTTTTTAAGAAATACACACACATGATTGTGTTAAGTCCTTCAGATATAAGGAAGGACCACCATACTAGATCTATATTTCCTGTTAGAGAAAATAGGTAGAAGGTTGGTAGGAGGATAAAGACTTGTCTTAGGAAAGATTGAAGGATTGCTGATTGCCAATTCCCCAAGGCTTGGAAGACTCCTACAGATATTATAGAAACTGAAGCTACTATATAAGATAGGGAGACTATCCTGATCATTGGAACTCCGATTTCTCTCATGGTTTCTGTCGCATTGAAGAGGTCAAAGATTTGATTTGGCAAAATCCACAAAGATACAGTAGCAATTCCGACAAGGACCATACCCGATATGAGGGCAAGCTTGATTGACCTACGAATCCTAGCCACATGCCTTGCCCCATAGTTAAAGGAAATGATTGAAACCATAGCATTAGAAATTCCTATTATTGGAAGGAAGGCAAAGGATTGAAGCTTAAACATTACCCCATAGGCTGCGATTGCTGATTGGCCAAAGGCTCTGAGCATGGCATTTAGGATAAAAATAACCACAGAAGATATGGCGCTCATTACTATAGAAGGAAGGCCTATCCAAAATATTTGTTTTAATATATCCCCATGAAGTCTAAAATGTTTGAAATCTACTTCTATATCTGTATTCTTTGTCTTATTTATAATAAGACCTATAATAGATCCTCCGATTTGTCCAATCACAGTAGCTAGGGCTGCTCCTTTTACTTCCATTCTTGGAAAGCCAAATAGGCCAAAGATAAAGATTGGATCTAGGATTAGGTTGATTAGGGCTCCTGATACTTGGACAATCATGGTATAAAAGGTAAGAGAAGTCGCTTGGAGGAGCTTTTCACAAAGGACTTGGAAGAACAAACCAAAACCAAATATAGTAATAATCCACAAGTAATCCCTGGTATAGGCTACGATTTCAGGAGACGCTGCTTGTGAATCGGCAAAAAAATCAGTAAAAAATATACCGAATAAGGCAAAGGCAATAGCCCCAACGACAGATAAGACAACCCCGTGCATGGCGACAGATCCTACTCTTTTCTTATCATCCATACCCAAATATCTACTCAAGAGGGCGCTTGCTCCTACTGAAATTCCTATAGCGAAGGCAAGCATGATGTTTTGTACTGGGAAGGCTAGGGATACTGCCGTAAGGGCTTCTTCCGAAATTCTAGCAACAAATATCGAATCCACTACATTGTAAATTGATTGAACAAGCATAGAAATTACCATAGGTATACTCATCTTTATAAGAAGACTTCCAACAGGCATGGTTCCCATGATATTTTCTTTCTTGCTTATAGTTTTGTCCATATAATCTCCTTTCTTTTTTCTTGATAAAATTTTTGGCAATATAAGAGATACCGGATAAACCGATATCTCCTTAGTCAAATAATTCTTTTTCTTGTCTTTTTATAGACTCATTTACTTTTAGTTTTCTAAGCATATTATCATCATAATCGCTTATGACGTGAATTGCCGAGTTTTCTTCTCGACCTTTCCTATTAAACTCCTCTTTGAGTTCTTTTTCCACATTTTCATAGGCTTTTTTAGTAGAAATCGCCTGGAGCCTGAAAGGCCTTTGAGTCTTCTTAGCCTCAGTTTTGCCAAAAATCAAATCATTTATAGCAAGCTCGATTAGGTTCACCCCAGCTAGAGTTGAGTAATAAAAGGTCCTGCCTTGTCTTATATTCATCTCTAGGACAAAGATCTCGCCAGTTTTTGAATCTTTCTTAAAATCTAGATTAAATAGTCCGTGGTAGTCAAGAGAGTTCACGATTTTTTCTGCCAAATCATACATAACGTCCTCATCACTATCTACTTGGACTAGGTGGTTTCCCACCCACATTGGCCTTAAATCTGATAGGAGGTTTCTTGCAAGAACAAAGGAAATCTTCCCATCACTCGCCCTATAGCCATTTAGGGAATACTCACTTCCCTGGCCTCCATTTATGAATTGCTGGCAGATAAAATCTCCCCTAAAGTCACTATCGTAGACCTTTCTTAGGACTTCCTTAGCCTCATCTTTATTTCTTACATGATAGCCCTTTTGGATGTTTTCGCATGATGAATCGAGAAGAGCATCGTAGTCGTCTGCCTTTAGGAAAATTTCCCCATCAAAATCAAGCCCATCTATATTATCCTTATTAGCTATATAAGTCTTAGGATAAGGAAGGTCGATTTTTTCTAAATAAGAGTAAAATTCTGATTTCTTCAAGAGCTTTTCTGCCCACTCAAGGTCTGGATAAGGAATGTGGTAGGAAAAGTTAAAGTTTTTCTCATTTCTTAGGAGAGTATCTATGTATCTTTCTGTCGGAGCAAAAAATACAAAGTCTTCTTCCTCTCTTTTTTCTATAACTTCATTGATAAAATTTGAAAAAATCTCGTCGTCTGATGAAAATCCCTTGGTGGTGTAGACATCAGCAATCTTTGATTTATAAAAAGGAACGAGGACAGCCGCCCCTATGACAATAGGCTTTTTGCCAAAGGCCTCATAAAAGCTTCTTGCCACAGAGTAGCTGTTGTGATCTGTTCCTAAGATTATCGCATTGAAGGTCATCTTAGAATATATTTTCCATGCTTCTTGAATCTCTTTCTTTAGAGATTTTTTCTATAAATTCATCTACTGAAACGTCAGCTGTCTCTTCTCCGTCCCTATTTCTTACAGTAAGTTTGCCAGAAGTTTCTTCCTTTTCTCCTACTACAAGCATGTAGTTTGTTCTCATTAGTTGAGCTTGACGAATCTTGTATCCTACTCCCTCACTTCTGTAGTCAATATTTACTCTAAATCCTGCTTCTTTGATTTTTTCTTTTAGATCTTCACAGTAGTCGATAAACTTGTCAGATACTGGGATTATTTCAACTTGTTGTGGGTTGAGCCATAGTGGGAATCTTCCTGCAAAGTGCTCTGTTAGAACTCCGATAAATCTTTCGATTGATCCAAGTAGGGCACGGTGAAGCATAACTGGTCTTTGTTTTTCACCATTTTCGTCTATATAAGTTAGGTCAAAGTTTTGTGGTAGTTGGAAGTCAAGTTGGATAGTACCACATTGCCATTCTCTCTTAGCAGCATCTAGGAGGTGGAAGTCGATCTTTGGACCGTAGAAAGCACCGTCTCCTGGGTTGATTTCATATTCGATTCCACGTTCTTCTAGGGCTTTCTTAAGTTGGTCTTCAGCAAAGTCCCAATCCTTGATATCTCCCATGAAGTCATCTGGTCTTGTTGATAGCTCGATTGTGTATTTGAAACCAAATGTTGAATAGAGGAGGTCTGCTAGGTCAATCATCCTATAAACTTCTTCCTTGATTTGGCTTGGAAGACAATATACGTGAGCATCGTCTTGGGTAAATGTTCTTACTCTGAAAAGTCCGTGTAAGGTTCCTGAAAGCTCGTGTCTGTGAACTTGACCGTACTCAGCAAGTCTAATAGGAAGGTCTCTATAAGAGTGTTGGTTAGAAGCATAAGTCAAAACAGAACCTGGGCAGTTCATTGGCTTAATAGCGTAAGCTTCACCGTCAATTTTTGTGAAGTACATGTTTTCCTTGTAGTGGTCCCAGTGACCTGATCTATGCCATAGGTCTTCATTTAGGATAAGTGGAGTCTTGATTTCTCCGTATCCATTTTCATTTAGGACATCTGTCCACCAACCTAATAGCTCGTTCATTAGGATCATTCCATTTGGATGGAAGAATGGGAAGCCTGGTCCTTCTTCGTGGAAGGTGAAAAGATTCATCTCACGACCAATCTTTCTATGGTCTCTCTTTTCGATTTCTTTTTGAAGTTCTTCGTATTCTTCTAATTGCTTAGCCTTCTCGAAGGAAATTCCGTAGATTCTTTGAAGCATTTGTCTATCAGAATCTCCTCTCCAATAAGCACCGGCAATTGTCTTAAGCTTAACAGCCTTGATAGCTTTGGTTGATAGAAGGTGAGGTCCCCTGCAAAGGTCTGTGAAGGCATCTCCCATCTTATATAGAGTAATCTTTTCATCTTCTGGAAGATCTTCTATAAGCTCAACCTTGTAGTCTTGACCTTCTTCCTTAAATTTCTCCAAAGCTTCAGCCCTAGAAATTTCAACTCTTTCAAGCTTAAGATCACGTTTTGCAATCTCTAGCATTTTCTTTTCGATTTTTTCTAGATCTTCTGGAGTAAATCTGTGCTCAAGGTCCATATCATAATAGAAACCATCATCAATAGCTGGTCCTATAGCAAATTTTGTTTCTGGATACATTTCCTTAATAGCAGCAGCCATCACGTGAGAAGAAGTATGCCAGAAAATTTCCTTTCCTTCCTTATCTTCAAACTTAACAACTCTAAAGTCACTATCTTCTTCTATAGGTTCAGCAAAGCCTTTGATTTCTCCATTTACTACAGCTCCTACTGCAGCTCTAAAAAGTCCCATGGAGATATCCTTTGTAACATCTCCAACGAGAACTCCGCTTTCATATTCCTTAACTGATCCGTCAGGTAATTTAATCTTAATCATAATCTCTCCTTAAAATAAAAAATAGACGTACGCCCCAGCCAGTTGGCTATAGGACGATACGTCTTTCGTTCGTGGTTCCACCTAATTTTAAACTCATTAGAAGGCTTATCGCGCCCAAACGTCTCACATTACATGAGAAACTCCAGGGTGGTACTTGTGTTTTTGTGCTGAAACTTCTCAACAACTGTTTCTTTCTGTAAGCATGTGATAAAACAAAGCTCCCTGTCTAAGTCAAATATTAATTATAAAGTTATGTTACCCTATAAATTGATATTTTCAAATATTTCTTCTGTTTTACACTAAAGAAAAACAAACTATAATTGACCAATCCTTTTCCCTAACTTATAATTATATCAAAAGAAAAAGTAAAGGAAGATTTATGAAAAACGCAGTAATATTAACAGGCCACGGGCAAATCGCCTCTGGCATATATTCAAGTGTCAAAATGATTGCAGGAGAATTTGAAAATATTAGAATATGTGAATTTAAAGAAGGAGAAAACTACGAAAAGCTAGACGAAAAGTTAGAGAAAGCCTACGAGGACCTAAAAGCTTACGACAATATAGTAGTCCTCGCAGACATAGGAGGAGGAACCCCCTTTAACAGGGCTGTCTTGTCCCTAAGCAAATACGATAAGATTAGCTTTGTCTCAGGAGTTAACTTCGAAATGCTCTACTACGCCCTAACAAGCGAAATAGCTGATTTAGACCTTTATATAAAAGATATAATTGACCACGCCAAGGCCTCTGTATTTAGATTTGAATAGAAGTGGTAGTATCCATATAGCCACTAAAGACCTTGTAAATGTTTTATTATTATCTTTCGATTTTACTCTTTAGGCAAAATAAAATATCAAATACTTCTAAAACACCTTAGTATCACTTGCATATGATTAGTTTTATTCCTGAGACAAAAAAGCTCTTGACAAATTGCAAACCTTTGCTTATAATTTAGATAAAGGTAACTACCATATTTAAGGAGGAAAATATGAAGAAGTTAAAAACAACTTTATTAGCAGCACTCGCAATTTTTGCATTTACAGCTTGTGGCGCTAAGGAAAACGACGGAGCCAAAAAGGAAGAAGCTGCTCCAGCTAATGAGCAGACAGAGCAAAAGACGACAGCAAAGAAGAAGATTCATCTGCGGATAATTCTGACAAGAAGTTTGCTGGAAAGACCCTAACCCTCGCAGGACTTGACGGCGGTTACGGAACTGAAGGCTGGAAAAAGGTAATTGCAAGCTTCGAAGAGATGACAGGAGCTAAAGTAGAAGCTAAATTCGAAAAGAATATCCACGAAGTTATAAGACCAGAAATCCAAGCAGGAAACGCTCCTGATGTAATCTACAACAACATCGGCCAAGAATCAGGTCTTACTGAAACAATGATTAAGGAAAATATGTTGATGGATATAACAGATGTCCTAGACATGACAGTTCCTGGAGAAGATAAAAAAGTTTCTGAAAAAATTATCCCTGGATTTACAGATACAGCAGTAACAAATCCTTATGGGGATGGAAAAACTTATCTTGCTCCACTCTTCTATTCACCAACAGGTCTTTGGTATAACAAGGCTATGTTTAAAGAAGGTGGCGGAAAATACGAACTTCCTAAGACAATGGATGAGTTCATAGCTCTTGGTGAAGAAGCTAAGAAAGACGGCATTTCCCTATTTACTTATCCAACAACAGGATATTTCGATACATTCTCATTTGCAATGTTCTATAGCATTGGTGGATCTGAATTATTCGACAAACTAGTAAACTATGACCCAGAAGCTTGGAAGAATGAAGCAACTCCATACTTTGAAACTGTTGGAGAAATCCTAAAATATCTAAATCCAAACACAGTTGCTCAAGCAAACAACGAATCATTCACCCAAAACCAACTTCAAGTAATGAAAAACGAAAGCTTATTCATGCCTAATGGTACATGGATTGTTGAAGAAATGAAAGATGCTCAAGGTGTAGCAGATAATTTCGAATGGGGTTTAATGGCTCTACCTTCAATGAACGAAGGCAAAAGATATGCTTATTCTTGGTTTGAACAAATCTTTATTACAGAATCTACTAAAGAAGCTGACCTTGCCAAAGAATTTATAGCTTACCTATACTCTGATGAAGCAAGCAAACTCTTCCTAGAAAATGGTGGAGCTGTTCAACCAATCAACGGCATCGAAGATATGATTACTGATGAAAATCAAAAATTATTCTACTCAATCTATGAAGATGATGTAACTGCAGCCCTAGGTGGTTGGGGACAAGCTCCAGCAGTTGAGGGTGTAGATATGACAAAAGAGTTATTCGATGCAATAAACTCAGTTGCAAATGGCGATAAATCTGTAGAAGACTGGCAAAAAGACGTTGTCTCTGCAGCAAAAAAAATATCAGAAGCTGTAAAAGCTCAAAAATAGTTAGAAATCAAGGGCGGGCTTTCCCGCCTTTCTTTTTATAAGGAGTCAATATGAAAAACAGTAAAGAGAAGAAGAAATTTATTATAAGTGGACTTTTACCATCCTTGATACTTTACACAATCTTCATGGTATATCCTGCAATAAGCGTCTTCTACGAGTCTCTCTTTAAGACCGGGGGCTTATCTGGTAAGAAAACTTTCGTAGGCCTAAATAACTTTAAGTTACTGGTAAAGGATAATAATTTTATTAGATCTTTTCAAAACACTATATTTTTGATAGTTATAGTTACAATTGTCACTATGTTTCTTGCCGTTGTATTCGCCTCAGTCTTATCTAGGGAAAAACTCAAAGGTAGGAATTTCTTTAGGATTATTTTCTACATACCTAATATCTTATCTATAGCTGTTATTGCATCTATCTTTGCAGCAATCTATGGAATGGATCAAGGACTTGTTAATGGATTTTTGAGATTGTTTAATGAAAATCATACCAACATTCCCCTCCTTGGAGATAGGATGTATGTAGTTTATTCCATTGCCTTTGCGATGATTTGGCAAGCGATAGGTTATTATATGGTAATGTATATGTCAACTATGAGTCAGATTCCTGAACATCTTTATGAAGCTGCAAACCTTGACGGAGCCGGAAGAGTAAGACAATTCTTTGACATTACCCTCCCACTCACTTGGGAAACAATAAGGACAACCCTAACTTTTTATGTAATTTCTAATATAAACATAGCCTTTCAGATTATAAAGGCCCTAACTGGCGGAGGTCCTGACGGAGCAAGTCTAACCCTTCTTAACTACCAATACGAACAAGCTTACACCAATTCATCTTTTGGATATGGTCTTGCTATAGGTGTTGTAGTTTTCCTTTTCTCTTTTATCCTATCAGCTATTATCCATAAGCTAAGCAAGAGAGATATTTTACAATACTAGGAGAATATTATGAAGAAAAAAGTAAATATTTTTAATATTTTTATATACCTATGCCTTGCCATATTCGCCCTATCTATTATTATCCCAGTAGCTTGGGTCTTTATGGCATCGGTTAAGACTAATCCAGAGTTTTATGGCAACCCTTGGGCCCTCCCTCTTGGATTCTATCTTGATAACTTCAAGGATGCTTGGTCTGCTGCTAATATGGGAGATTATTTTATAAATTCCCTAGTAGTTACAGCGACAGCCTTGGCCATACTTTTGATAATTGCTCTTCCTTTTTCCTATATCCTCGCTAGGATGAACTTTAAGGGAAGAAAGTTTGTAAATTCTTACGTAAAAGCAGGGCTTTTCATAAACCTATCTTATATAGTTATTCCTATATTCTTGATGGTAAGAAATGTTTCAAAATTCCTACCAACAAGCTTGTTAAATAATAGATTCGTCCTAGCCTTAATCTATGCTTCGACTGCTGTTCCTTTTACAGTTTATTTGTTGACCAATTTCTTTTCTGCAATCAGTAAATCTTATGAGGAAGCAGCCTATATAGATGGAGCAGGATACTTTAGGACAATGGTTGATATAATGATTCCTATGGCAAAACCTGCTGTAATTACAGTTATCTTGTTTAACTTTTTAAGTTTCTGGAATGAATATATCTTAGCCTTAACCCTAATGACAGATCCAGAAAAAAGAACCCTTCCAGTGGGCCTAATCAATCTACAACAGGCTGCAAGGGGAGCGGCAAATTACGGAAGATTGTACGCAGGACTTGTAATCGTTATGATACCAACACTTATTATTTATATACTAGTACAAAAACAACTCACTGAAGGAATGATGGTAGGAGGAGATAAAGGATGATTGATAAAAAAAGAGGAAGATTGACCCTTCCAAGCGAAGCTAACTTTTACGATGAAACTATTGAGATGCTAGAAAGACTAGGAGCAGATGCCATAAGAGACTCTGATGGAACCTATCTTCCAGAAGATATCAAAGACATAGAAGGAGTTGATATATACACAAACTTCTTCCCAAGCAGGGGCCATAATGACTTTGCAGAGACTGTTCCTTTTGAAAGATCAAGATATTTCTTGATAAGTGATTTTATAACAGCTACTGAAGATACAACTGAGATTTCTTTCCTAAAAGGCTACTATCCAGAACAAATCATAGCAGACTATGATTATGAGCCTAAAGACTGGTGGGAAGTATACGACAGGACCCTTGGAGAAGTCGTAAGTCGCGATGATTGGGAAGTAGATAAAGAGAAAAATATCGTAAGTGTGAAGACCATTCCTTACCATGTCTATACAGTAAACTTCCTAGCCTATGGCATTTGGGATCCAGTGCAGATGTATAACCACATCACAAATGATTGGGGCGATGAGGTAGCTCACCATATTCCTTTCGATGTAAGATATGAGAAATCGAGCAAGTTTGTTGAAGAAAATTTAGAAAATTGGTTAAAGGAAAATCCTAAGACAGATGTAGTAAGATTTACTACTTTCTTCTATCAATTTTCTCTGATATTTAATGAAGATGCCAAGGAAAAGTATGTAGACTGGTTTGGCTACTCAAATAGTGTTTCGCCAGAAGCTATACTAGAGTTTGAGAAAGAATACGGTTATAGGCTCACGAGCGAAGACTTCATAGACCAAGGCTTCTACAACAGCAATTACAGAATCCCTAGCAAGAGATACTTAGACTATATTGACTTCCAACAAAAATACGTGTCTAGCAAAGCCAAAAGACTAGTCGACCTAGTCCACAAATACAATAAAAAAGCGATTATGTTTTTGGGTGACCATTGGATTGGAACAGAACCTTACGGTAAGTATTTCAAAAATATAGGACTTGACGGAGTAGTAGGATCTGTAGGAGATGGAGCAACTCTTAGAATAATTTCTGATATAGATGTCCCAATGACAGAAGGAAGATTCCTCCCTTATTTCTTCCCTGATGAATTCTACGAAGGAAACGACCCATCAATCGAAGCAAAGGACAATTGGGTTAAGGCAAGGAGAGCCTTGCTAAGATCTCCCCTAGATAGGATTGGCTATGGTGGTTACCTATCTCTCGCATACAAGTTCCCAAAATTTATAGACTACATTACAAAAGTAGCTGACGAATTTAGAGAAATCCACGACATTTCTTCCAAGGCTACAGCTTACAAGTCATGCAAGGTCGCAATACTTAACTCTTGGGGAAAAATTAGAACCTGGGGAGCCTATGTAGTAGCCCACGGCAAATGGTTCAAACTAGGATACTCCTACAGCGGTATGATGGAAGCTCTTTCTGGAATGGATATGGAGGTTACTTTCATAAACTTCGATGATGTTAAGGCTGGAATTGATGATGATATAGATGTAATTATCAATGCAGGAGATGCCTACACAGCATTTTCTGGTGGAGATAGCTTCCTAGATCCTGAAGTTCTTACAAATCTTAGAAAGTTCGTCTACGAAGGTGGTGGCTTTATAGGAATTGGAGATCCAACAGCCTACCAACACCAGGGAAGGTTCTTCCAACTCGCAGATGTTATGGGAGTTGATGTAGAGAAAGGATTTTCTCAAGGCTATGACAGATACTTCACCAAGGAAATAGAAGATCACTTCATAACCAAAGACCTAGAAGACTATGTCTATGGCGAGGAAAGACCTAATGTCTATGCCACATCTGACAAAACTCAAATCCTAAAATATGCTAACAACGAAGTTCAAATGGCAGCAAATGAATACGGAAAAGGAAGGAGCTTCTATGCTATGGGACTTGCCTACAGCCTAGAAAATACCAGACTTCTAAAAAGAGCCATCCACTACGTTGCTCACAAGGAAGATGACTTAGAAAAATACTTTGCCAAAGACGTAAGGCTAGAAGTAGCGGCCTATCCTGATCTTTCTAAATATTGTGTCATAAACAATTCAACCGATGATGTCAAATCTATAGTTTATGACGGCAAAGGAAATAGTCATGAAGTAGAAATCGAAGCAGGCGATTTGATTTGGTTTGAGGAATGATTATGGATTATTATAAAAAGAGAAAAATAGACAATCTAATACTTTTAATATTGTTTGTAGTAGGTGTTGTTTTACAATTTCTAGGACATAGAAAAGCAGGATATGGACCACTTCTTATTCAATTCCTATCCCTTGCCATTTTGCTTTTAGTTTTATACCTATACAACAGAAGACACGCTTAGGAGGCTTATATGGCAGGATTAAAATTCGACCATATTTATAAAATATATGATAACAAATTTACCGCAGTAAAAGATTTTAACTTAGAGATAAAGGATGAAGAATTCGTAGTATTCGTAGGACCATCCGGCTGCGGTAAGTCCACAACTTTAAGAATGGTAGCAGGACTTGAAGAAATATCCAAAGGCGAGCTTTATATCGGAGATAAGCTCGTAAACAATGTTGAACCAAAGGATAGAGATATAGCCATGGTATTTCAAAACTATGCCCTCTACCCTCAAATGACAGTCAAAGAAAATATGAGCTATGCCCTAAGAATTGCAAAAGTTCCAAAAGATGCAATCGATAAGAAGGTAAAGGCTGCAGCAGAAGTTCTAGGTCTTGAAAACTACCTAGATAGAAAGCCTCAGGCCCTATCTGGTGGTCAAAGACAAAGAGTTGCCCTAGGCCGTGCCATAGTTAGAGACCCACAAGTTTTCCTAATGGATGAGCCCTTAAGTAACTTGGATGCCAAATTGAGAGTCCAAACAAGAGCAGAAATCTCAAAACTTCACGAACAACTAGATACAACCTTTATCTACGTAACTCACGATCAGACAGAGGCTATGACTATGGCAGATAGGATTGTAATCATGGAAGATGGGATAATCAAGCAAGTTGACAGTCCAGTCAATGTTTACTCCAAACCTGAAAACTTGTTTGTGGCAACTTTCATAGGATCTCCACAAATGAATCTAATTAATGGTAAAGTAATAGTAGAAGATGATAATTACTATATGGTAAACGATAATATCAAATTCCATATTTCAAAAACAAAGGGAGATCAAATAAAATCCAAGGGATACTTGAACAAGGACTTAGTTTTGGGTATAAGACCTGAGCATATTTACGGCGATTTTAGAAAGACCGAATCTTCTATAGTTGGCCTAGTCACCTTTATCGAGCTACTCGGTGCCCAACAATATGCCTATCTAGACGTAGCTGGCGAGAAGATTAATGCTGTTTTGAGCATGGATGAAAATTTGAGCAAAAACCAAGAACTTAAATTATACCTAGACGAGGAAAAAATGCACTTTTTCGACAAGGACTCCCAAGAAAACATTCTTCTATGAGAGGAGATTTCATGAAAAACGTACTAATAACTGGAGGGGCTGGCTATATTGGCTCTCACATAGCTGTGGAGCTTTTAGATAAAGGCTACAAGGTAAGCCTATACGATAACTTATCCAACTCTTCCAAGCTTGCTGTTAAAAGAGTCGCAGAAATTACAGGCAAAAGTCCTAATTTCTACGAAGCAGACATTCTAGATAAGAAAAGCCTAAAAGAAGTTTTTATAAAAGATAAAATAGACGTAGTAATCCACTGTGCAGCCCTTAAGGCTGTGGGAGAATCAGTCAAAAAACCACTAGAATACTATCATAATAATATCACTGGGACCCTAACACTTCTTGAAGTTATGAGGGATGTAAACTGCAAAAACATAATATTTTCTTCATCAGCAACAGTCTACGGCGATCCTGAAAGAGTTCCTATCACAGAGGACTTTCCAAAAGGCGAGTGTACCAACCCTTACGGCTGGTCTAAGTCTATGATGGAGCAAATTATGACAGACCTTCACACAGCAGATCCAGAATGGAAGGTAGTTCTTTTAAGATACTTTAACCCAATCGGAGCCCACAAGTCTGGAAAAATTGGTGAAGATCCAAAAGGAATCCCAAACAACCTCCTTCCTTATATTTCCCAAGTGGCTATAGGAAAGCTAGATCACTTGTCAGTTTTCGGTGATGACTACGACACCCATGATGGAACTGGAGTAAGAGACTATATCCATGTAGTAGACCTTGCCAAGGGCCATGTCCTAGCAGTAGATAAAATCGACGAGCTTAATGGAGTTGAGATCATAAATCTTGCAACAGGAAATGGCTACTCTGTCCTAGATGTGGTAAAGGCCTTCGAGAAGGCTAGCGGAAGAGATGTCCCTTACCAAATAGCACCTAGACGTGAAGGCGACATAGCCAAATGTTTTGCAGATGCAAAAAAAGCCGAAGAAGTTCTAGGCTGGGTCGCAGAAAATGGAATAGAAGAAATGTGCGAAGACTCATGGAGATGGCAATCACAAAACCCTAACGGATACGAACAAGGAGAGTAAAAATGAATACAACACTCGTAGTACTTGCAGCAGGAATAGGCTCAAGATACGGAGCAGGAATCAAGCAACTAGCAAAAATGGATGATAATGGCTATACGATCATAGACTATTCCATCTACGATGCAATGAAGGCAGGCTTTAATAAGGTTGTCTTTATCATAAGAGAAGAAATAGAAAAAGATTTCAAAGAAATAATAGGAAATAGAATAGAAAAAATCATCGATGTAGAGTACGCTTACCAAGATATGACCCTCCCTAATGGATTTGAAAGTCCAAAGGATAGGCAGAAACCTTGGGGTACAGTAGACGCTGTCCTTGCGACCAAAGACCTTGTAAATGAACCCTTCCTAATAATAAATGCTGACGACTACTATGGCAAGGAAGTCTTCAAAGACCTCCATCGCTTTTTAGTAAACCATGACGAGAAGGAAGATAATAAACTTCAAATCGCCATGGCAGGCTACAAGCTAAAAAATACCCTCTCAGACAACGGAACTGTAACAAGAGGAGTCTCAGTAGGAGATGATAATAACAAACTAAAAAACATAATAGAAACACACGAAATAAAACTAGAAGAAGACGGAACTCTTTCAAGCAAAGAGGGGCTAGACTCTGACCTACTCAATCTAGAATCCCTAGTATCAATGAACTTATGGGCCTCCTACCCAAGTTTCATAGACCTTTGCGAAAAACATTTCATAAAATATTTAGAAGAAAATAAAGATAAACTAGACACAGCAGAATACGTACTCCCTGATATGATAGGAGAGCTAATTGATGAAGATAAGGCAGATATAACAATACTTCCAACAGATGAAAAATGGATAGGCATAACCTACAAAGAAGACCTCTCCCCTGCCAAGGCATCATTTAAGAAAATGTTTGAAGAAAATCTTTATCCTGAAGATATATGGAAATAAAATCAAGCACTACTTTGCCAGACAGAGTAGTGCTTTTCTAATGGTTACTACATATAATACCTATAACTTTTATTATTTATTTTTTTATAAATCTCTTTTTTATTTTTTTTAGCAAAAACTTCTCAAATCTCACTTATTTTTCCAAAAATAACTTAAATATTTATTGCAATCTATCTAGGAAAATGTTAACATATAGATAGGTGGTAGTTACCATATCAGATTAACTTAAGGAGGCTTAGATGGTAAAGGAAAATAGTAAAGTAGAAGTTAAAAGAAATAAAAAGATTCCAAAAAAATTAATAGCAGCAGTTATTGGAATGGGAATTTTTTCTACTATGAACTACGGCCTAGTCTATGCTAATAGTTCAAACATCGATAGTAAGGAGGAAACTCCTCCATCAGAATATCAAGAAAGTCTTGAAAATAACGAATCTATTGACGAAGAAATCCCAAACAATCAAAATGAATCTAATGATGCAGATAATAAAAAAGATTTATTAGATGGTGAATCTCCAAAAGATGAAGCGGAAGAAGAAAATACAGAAAATCCTGAAAATATAGAAGATAAAGAAGACGAAGTCCTTGAAAATGAAGAGACAAAAAATGAACTCGCTCCTCAATCAGAAGAGAAAAAAGAAAAATCTGACAATTCAGAAAACGATTCCCTAGATCTCTCTCCTGATAATTCCCAAGAGATAGAAGAAAGCTCTGTCGGATCAAGCCAGAAAAAAGAAGTTATCGAATGGGAGAAAACTTCAAAAAACGGTGAAGAAGTAGAAGAAGTTATAGATGAAGGAGTTAGATACAATAAATTAGAATCTAACAAATCCAATGATAACGGCTTAAATACAGCCAACTACTCCAAGAAGGGCTTAGAATCTTCAAAAGAAGGAACAAACTTCAATATCAATTTTAAAGATATATCAAATCCTAAAGAAAGTAGATTCGGGGTCTTCCTAAACAGAGCTAAGGATAACAATTCAGCGATTTTTGTAGGCTATGATCAAGCAGGTTGGTTCTGGGAATACAAGCTTGACGGAAATGGCAGCTGGTATCAAGGTCCTAGGAAGGCTATACCTAAAATCAATGAAGAACAAAATCTAAATATTAGCTTAACTAAGGACGGGCAATTAAACGCTACTGTAAATGACGACAAGGCTTTTGATACATATGTACTTCCAGAAGATGTATGGGATAAGTTAAAGGAAAATACAGGACTTGAGTTAAAGCTCGGCCAATGGGGTAATCAGAAAACATCCATCTTAGTCAAAACTCAAGATCAAAATAACATTCCTAAGGAAGAAAGTAAGATCGATGAAGGAGAAGATTTTAACGATAGCAAAGCTTCCTACACCAATATCAAATCAGCTGATATGGATGTCAAAATCGACTCAAAATTCCCAAGAATCAAGGAATACACATACAAGGGAAGAACTCTTCCAGGAAATGAAGACTTCATAGACTCCCTCCGTATTAATGATATAGAAGTTACGCCAGATGTAGAATTTGAATTGATATCTGAATCCTCAGCTCGCTACAAGATGAAGGTTAAGGATGAAGAAAATAAAATCGACGCCGAAATTGATGCAGTAATTTCCGTTGAAGATAATGTTTTAGACTTTAAGGTCGAAAGAATCAAAAACAACAATGATATCAAGGGTGGAGAGAAAATAAGCGACAAGAGGCTCCTCCTTGAAAAAATAGATTTCGGTTCAAACAACCTTGTATCTGTATCATCAGATCATGAAGAGGCCAAGTTTGACGGAGCCAAAATGAATACAAACGTGAGGGTATCTGGCGATGTCCACATCGATGTTACTAATCCTCTAGAAAATTATAATGACAAAAATGAAGGATATATGTATGGCTTTGTATCCGATAGATACCTCGCAGCAGGTCTTTGGTCAAACTCTCAATACGACGAAAGTCTCAATGGAGGCAGAGCCTTTACAAGGATTAAGACAAATAAAGATACTTTCGGAAGGACTAACTACCTAGGCCTTGCCTCAAGTCCTTATTATTATCAAAGAGCCCATAACATGCGTGATGAAAACGGCAAAGAAACTGGCCAGTATTGGATTTATAATGAGAGAACCTGGAAAGAACTACCTCACTCTAAGGTTATCCTAACAGATGATTTAAATAATGACAAAAAGGTCGATTGGCAAGATGGAGCTATAGCCTATAGAAAAATCATGAACAACCCTATGGGTTCTGAATATACCAAAGATCTAGTTGCTCAAAGAATTGCGATGAACTTTGGATCCCAAGCTCAAAATCCTTTCCTAATGACCCTAGATAATCTAAAGAAGGTCTACCTTCACTCTGACGGTCTCGGACAAATGATTCTTCTAAAAGGATATGGATCAGAAGGTCACGATTCAGGTCACTTAAACTACGCTGATATAGGTAAAAGAATCGGTGGAGCAAGTGATATGAAGTATCTCTTAGAAGAAGGAAAAGACTTTGGAGCAAGGATTGGTATCCACGTCAACGCATCTGAAACATACCCTGAAAGCAAATATTTCAATCCAGAAAGACTAAGGAAAAACAGGGACGGTTCCTATGCCTATGGTTGGAACTGGATAGACCAAGGTATAAATATAGACGCAAGCTACGACCTTGCAGATGATAGATATGATAGATGGACTGACCTTAAAAATACTCTAGGTACAGATGCTCTTGACTTTATTTACGTTGACGTATGGGGCAACGGCCAATCAGGCGACAACCAAGCTTGGGCTACGCACACCCTAGCTAAAGAATTAAATGAGCATGGATGGAGAGCAGCCTTCGAATGGGGTTATGCTGGTGAGTACGACTCAACATTCCAACACTGGGCAGCTGATCTTACCTATGGTGGATATTCTCTAAAGGGTATCAACTCAAATATAACAAGATTCATCAGAAACCATCAAAAGGATTCTTGGGTTGGTAACTACCCTTCCTATGGAGGAGCTGCTATAAATCCTCTCTTGGGCGGTTACGACATGAAGGATTTTGAAGGATGGCAAGGTAGGAGTAACTACAGAAACTTTATCCAAACCTTGTATAAGACCAACCTTCCAAGCAAATTCATCCAACACTTCGAAGTGGTCGAATGGAAAAACGGTAAGCCAGTACTTATGTCAAACGATGGTTCTACCTACGAGTGGACTCCTGAAATGTATATAAGACTTAAAAACGATGACCATGAGCTAGAAATAAATCGTGTATCAAACGACTTTAACTCCGAAGGCTACAGACAAAGAACTATGACCCTTGATGGTAGGAAAATATTTAATGAAGATGGATCCTATCTTATTCCTTGGTATAACGACAGCAAGGGCGATAAGCTTTCTGACCAAGAAGAGAAGATGTATTTCTATAATCCAGCAAATGGCGCCAAGACATTTGACATGCCAGATGATTGGACAGGAAAAGCTTATGTATACAAGCTAACAGACCTAGGAAGAGTTGAAGAAAAAGAAATATCAATAATAGATGGAAAAATCACCCTAGATTTAGAAACAAACACTCCTTATGTTCTTTACAAAAATAAAATGGACCAATCTGATGAGCAAGTTAAGGATATGAATTGGTCTAGTGGAATGCACATCAAAGACACTGGTTTTAATAGTGGAAACCTAGACTCTTGGGACATAGAAGGAAATAGTGATAACTCTGTCAACATCGCAAGAAGCCAGGCAGATAATCCAATGCTTAAAATTGAAAACAATAAGGAAAAAGTAAAACTAAGCCAGAAGCTTACTGACCTTAAGCCAAACACAAGCTATGCTCTTTATGTAGGCGTTGACAATAGATCTGATTCAAGGGCTGAAATTAGTGTTGATACTGGATCAAAAGTTGTATCAAACTCTACCAATAGATCCCTTGCCCAAAACTACATCAAGGCCTATGAACACAATACACTCACAAATAATGCCACAGTTGATGATACAAGCTACTTCCAAAACATGTATGTATTCTTTACAACAGGTGATGATGTATCTAATGTAACAGTAACAATATCTAGAGAAGAAGGCGAAGGAGCAAGCTACTTCGATGGGCTAAGGCTAGTCGAAAATAATTCCAATATGTTTGATGAAAGTCATGATACTAAGGATTCTAAAGTTTTCAAACAAGACTTCGAAAACTCAGCCCAAGGTATCTTCCCATTTGTAATAGGTAATGTTGAAGGAGTAGAAGATAATAGAACTCACCTTTCAGAAAAGAACGATCCTTACACCCAAAGAGATTGGAATGGAAAAGTAATTTCAGATGTAATAGATGGAAACTGGTCACTTAAAACAAATGGTCTAGTTGGAAGAAATAGACTTCTCTATCAAACAATTCCACAAAACTATAATTTTGAGGAGGGCAAAACCTACCTAGTAGAATTCGACTACGAGGCAGGTAGTGACGGAACATACGCCTTTGTCATTGGAGAAGGAGAATACCAAGCAGGTAGCAACTACAAGATATACAGCCTAGGCAATACTTGGGAAAATAGCTCAAAGGCCAAAAGAGCAAAATTTTTGGTAGAAGGTGGCAATAACAGATGGATAGGAATTCTATCAACAAACAAGGGTGCAGATACCAAGGGTACTGGCGGAAATACAGCAAACTTTAGAGGATATCAGGACTTTATCTTAGATAATCTAACCATATCCCCTTCTAAGTTATCAGCTAATCTCATCTTAGATTCTTTCAAGTCTAATCTAGAAGAAAAGAAAAACTATGAGGACTATACAAAAGAAAGTGTAAACAACTATCAAGACGCCTTAAAAGAAATCGAGTTAGCAGATGGTAAAGAACTAACAGTTGAAGAAGCTAATAAGCTAATCGATGATTATGAGAAAGCTCAAAACGAACTAGAGAATATCAAAAAATCTATTGATGCTGGTGACATTGACTCATACGATGTTCCAAGCCAAGATAGGGCAAGCTCTATTCTTTCTGCTTTTGATAACAATGTATCTTCTATTTACCATTCACCATGGAATAGGTCTATAATGGGAGAAAAATTAGAAGTGACCCTCAAAAATCCTACAGAGGTAGTAAGTCTTGACCAACTACCTAGACAATCAGGTTCTAATGGTAGGATAAGAAACGCTAAACTTGAAATTATCGATGATAAAGACCAAGTTCATACTTTTGAAATCAAAGACTGGCCAAACTCACCAGCTTGGCAACAAGTTGACTTCGGTAAGCCTATAAATATGAAGAAATTTATCCTAACAGTGAACAATTCTCATGGTGGCTCTAAGGGTGAAAATGATATTTTCGTATCTGCTGCTGAGTTAAGATTTAACTTATATAAAATAGCTGAAGGATATTCTCAAACTACCGACTATCAAAAACTCAAGAAAGATTTAGAAGCTTATAAGGGAGAAGATCCTTATATTAGAAGACTATTAGATCATATAGACTATCTAGAAGCAAATGATTTAATCAACGAGAAAAGCGAAGCTGAAATTTACGAAATACTTTCTAGATTAAATGAAGCTTACAAGAAAGAATACGAGAAAAAACTAGAAGAAGCTAAGAAAGCCGCTATAGGAAAACTTGCCAAAAACAACATCAATTCCCCATTATTCATAGACAAAGTAAAAAGGGCTAACACCCTGGAAGGACTTAATAGTCTTGTAGATGAATTGTTAAAAGCAAGTGGAGAAAGTCCAGAGATAAAGCCTGAGGATGAAAATACTCCAGAACTTCCTGATGGCAAGAATCATGAAATCGATGAAGAAACTGATAAGGAAAAAGAATCTAAGGACTATGACTCTAAAGAAAAAGACCATAATTCCTTGGAATCAATACTTGACAAAATTAAAAAGAATGCCTTGGATAATTTAAAAAATCCAGAGATAAAGGAAGAAGCTGAATCAACAAATCCTGAGAAGGAAAAAGATAAGCTTAATAATTCTAACAAGGAAAATGCCAAGAATACAGATTCTTCTAAGCAAGTAGATAGAGAAAAGCCAGATGGCGATACATCCATAGAAAAAATCAGCCAAGTAAATGAAGCTAATAAGAAGGATTACAATATCCCACAAAAATCTGGAGATAAGGTTAAAACAGGTGTGGGGTCAATCACATCTGTAGCTCTAGGTCTTGTAGCTTCCATAGCAGGCCTATTTACTACAAGAAAAAAGAACGACTATAAATAATAAGAATTCTAATATAAATTTCATGCCCCTAATAGCTTACTGCTCTAGGGGCTCCTCCCTAAATATAAAGCTTCGAAAATCCTTGCTATAGTCTCAAATAAGCCCTATAATATTTGACAAAAGATATTTTCAAATTATAATATAGTCTATAAAATAAAGAAACAATTAAAAACAGAATTTATAAGGAGAAATAATGGCAGAGATAGAATTTACTAGAATTGACGACAGATTGCTCCATGGCCAAGTCGGCAGAGAATGGGTTAAATCTGAAGATTGTGATCTTATAGTTGTTGCAAATGACGAAACTTCAGAAGATAGACAAGCACAAAAGCTAATGAATATAGCAACACCTCTTTTCGCTGAAACTGTGTTTTGGACAATCGATAGGACTATAAAAGAAATCGAAGAAACACACGAAGACTCTAAGGCTCTTATCCTTGTTGAAAGTCCAGAAGATGCTTATAAACTTGTTGAAGCTGGTCTTAATATAAATTCAGTAAACCTCGGCAATATGAGAGAGCTTCCTGACAAAGATAAGATAAACGAAAATATCTATGTTGGAGATAAAGACAGAGAATATTTCAAGAAACTTCACGACAAAAACATTAGTATAGATATCAGAACCCTACATTCAGATAAGGCTCTTGACGAAAGCGTCTTATTCTAGAGATTAAAGCATGTTGGAAGAATTACGATTATCTTAAGTTATAGATTTATAGCTTAGGAATCATTCGTAGTCCCAACATGCTTTTTGCTTGCTTACTTTACAAATATTTGATGATTTTATTATAAATCGGTATTTATTTCCTCATTTGGGTAAAAACTTACTAAGTATAGAAAGGGAGGATTTAATGAAAGTTGTTATAGTTGGAGCTGTCGCCGCTGGAGCGACCTTTGCGGCAAGTCTAAGAAGGCTTAACGAGGATGTCGAGATAGTAATGTTTGAGAAGGATAGGGATTTATCCTTTGGTAATTGTGAAATCCCCTACTATCTTTCCCATGATATAGAAAATTCTTCATCCCTTGTAAATAGGACTCCTGAGTCTTTCGCTAGGGGTTATAATATTAGGGCAGAAAGGTTTCACCAAGTAATCTCTATAAATAGAGAGGAAAAATACGTAGATGTATTAGATAAGCTAAATAATAAGAAGTTTAAGGAAACTTATGATTATCTAATCCTTGCTCCTGGAACTAAGGAAAATCGACCATCATCTATCACAGGATACGAGTACGACCATGTTTTCTCAGTTAAAAACGTCGTGGATGTAGAAAAAATAAGAGAGTATATAGAGAAAAATGAAGTAAAAGAAGTCTTTGTAGCTGGAGGAGGCTTCGTTGCAATAGAGGCTGCAGAATCCCTCCACAAGCTTGATGGTCTAAATATCTCTATGCTTATAAGAAAGAACACCTCCCTTTTATCTATAATAGATATGGACCTTAAGGGCTTTATCAAAGATAATATTAGGGATAATGATATAAATATTATCGAAGGCAAGTCTCTTGTAGAAATCGGTAAAGATTATGTAAGATTCGATGATGATTCAAAAAATAAGGCAGATCTAGTAATACTTGCCCTAGGAGCAAGACCTTTTAGTGATCTTGCGGAAAAAGCAGGCCTTGACCTCGAAGATGACGGGTCCATTATGGTAGATGATAATTTTAGGACAAGCGATGAGGCTATTTTTGCTATAGGAGATGTTATTAATTCAAGAAACTTCCTTACAAAGAAAAAGACCAAGCTCAATCTCGCCTGGCCTGCCCATAGACAAGCAAAATATTTAGCGAAGTATCTCTTAGGAAAAAGGGCGACTCCTCCAGAATTTATCGGAACCTTCGCCCTAAGAAGTTTCGACTTAAATATCGCCATGACAGGGCTTAATGAGAAAAGTTTAGCCGATTCGGGCATAGCTTATAAGACTTGTCTTACCGCTCATAGAGACTCTGTTGGAATTATGCCAAATTCTAAGGCAATTTATCTTAAGCTACTCTTCGATGATAAAGACGGGAGAATCTACGGGGCTCAGGGCCTAGGTTACGGAGTAGTAGATAAGAGGATTGATGTAATAGCTAGTATGATTAAACAAAAGGCTACGATATATGACCTCTACGACCTGGAGCTTGCCTACCAGCCCCTACATTCTACTGTAGAGGATGCTACTAATGTCCTAGCAAATCAAGCCATTAATGTCTTCGAAGGGAGGCTTAAGGTTGTCAAAATCGATGAATTAATCGAATCGTATAAGGATTATAGGATCTACGACCTAAGAGATAAGGCCTCTTACGAAAAGGGCCATATCAAGGGTGTAATATCCCTTGCCGGAAAGGACTTAAGAAAGGACCACAATTTTCTACCAAAGGATGAGAAGATTATCTTTTATGACGCAAATGGAGGAAAGTCTTCAAATACTGTCAAAATGCTAGCCCATTACGGTTTTGATAATATCTATATTCTCGATGGATCTTTCGTCTATTTTGAAAAATATGACAAGATGATGGACTCTTCAATGATTGAAAAATAATATTTTGGAAAATGATACTAATTATGTATAATCCCACCAATTAAAAACTTAGCTTGAAATTTATTTTTAAATTTTTAGAAAAGTAAAATAAATCAACTCATAGAATTGCGGGATTTATCTTAAGCTCTTTATAAAGGGAACAATTATTAATTCTGTAAATAAGAATTTTCCCAATAAAAAAGCCTTACTGGATTTGAATTTCTTCTCCTCCATTAAGGCTTGATTTTTATGAGTGTTTTTTGGCAAAGTCTACAAAGGATCTGGTAGATTCTTCAAGAAAAATTCTAGTGTCATCTACTAGATTACACTCTTTGTCAAAGAGAGTGTGGATAGCTGGTATATAAACTTCTGGTTGGTTCATGGTAATTAAATTTACATATACAAAGCTCTGCCTTAGAGCATGATTTCCCATAGCTCCTCCAGTAGATCCCATGGAGGCAGAAAATACCGCCGCTACTTTCCCATCCCATAGGTTACCCCTTGGATCACGGCTTCCTATATCTATTACATTCTTAAGACTTGGTGCAAGGGAGCGATTGTATTCTGGAGTAAAAAAGATGTATCCGTCATATTTTCTAAGCTCTTCCCTAATCCTTGTATATTCCTCTATTGGATTTGCCCCGTCATCATCTTGATTGTAGAAGGGAAGGTAGGATATATCTATGATCTCCGCTTCATTTCCTTCATCTATAATCTTTTTTGAAATCTCTGCAAGCTTTCTGTTAAACGATCCCTTTCTTAGGGAACCTACTAATAGTCCTATTTTCATCTTGTCTCCTTAATCATCAAATTCTAAATCATCTCTAATGAATTGGCCTTCTCTTAAATCCTTAAAGGCTTCTTCTAGTTCTTCTTCGCTATTCATCACTATTGGTCCAGCCCAAGCTACTGGCTCATTTAGGGCTTTTGTTCTGATAAAGAGGACCTGAGCGAAGTCTCCAGCATTTTTGATTGTGACCCTATCTCCATTTGTAAGCTTAGCGGCAGTCTTTTCTTCTATCAATTCATCTCCGATAGTAATCTGTCCAAGAAGGGTAAAGACCATAACCGAATCATCTTCCCCAGTCTCTAGGCTTATTTCTCCAAACTTTTCTAAATGAATATCATAATAATCGAGAGGAAGATGCTCTCCCCTAAATCCCTTATGATCTTCAAACTCCCCTGTCAAAAGACGAATTTTTCCGCTATTAATTTTGATTTCTTCTATATCCTTACTCCTTATGGCGTGGTAGTAAGGCTTGGAGAACTTATCTCTTTTTGGAAGATTAAGCCAAAGCTGAACTCCCAAAAGTCTTTCGGCTGCAGGGACTTTTTCCTCATGAAGGATTCCGCTTCCTGCATTCATCCACTGGACTTCCCCGTCAGTGATAGAATCTTCATTGCCTAAGGTATCCTTGTGGACCATCTTCCCCCTAGATAGGTAGGAAATTGTCTCTATTCCCCTGTGTGGGTGGAGGGGAAAGCCTGCCGTATAATCGTCTGGATTTGTACTGTCGAAGGAATCTAGCATGAGAATTGGGTCAAATTCACCTATAGTTTGGTTTGACAGAACCCTTACCAGGCTTACTCCAGCCCCATCCTTTGTTCTAAATCCCTTTACTTTGCTTTTTACTTGTCTATTTGCCAATATTTGCTCCTAATTTTTTTAGAAGGCTAAGAAGAGTTGCTGTTTCCTCTTCGCTTAAGTCCTTCATATAATCATATATCATCGCCTCATTTTCCGGGATGACCTTCTCTATCACAGCCCTTCCCTCATCGGTTAGGGATAGGATAGAAATCCTCTTGTCGTTCTCATCTGTCTTTCTTTTTACATAGCCCATCTTCTCAAGATTTTTAACTACGAGAGAAATAGTCCCCACACTTGATAAAATTGCCTCTCTCACCTCTCCTATAGATAGGTTTCCCTTAGAATACAAGGCTTCTAGGACCATAAACTGACTGAAGGAGAGTCCGTATCTCCTTCCTATATCTAGTGTCCTCCTATCGAGTTCCTTGACATTTTTGTGAAGGCCTATGAGTATCTTTAGCTTATCTTTTTCCATATTAACTCCTCAAATATATCTAATTAGATATATTTAACTAGTAATGTTATACCCAAAGTTTTATTTATTAAGCATCTATTTAAAAAGCCCCTCTATCCTTATTGGACTTAGGGGCTAGCTTAGTTAGAGAATAATTTTCTCTTATCTATATTTTTCTATTTATGGCTCAATATTTTATAAATTTATTTTTCTCTAAATGTCTTAGGTATTGGCCAAGCCTTTCGTATAAGGGCTCTGCTTTTTCTCCGTAGATTTCCTTTAGGATTTCTCCTATATCTTCTATGGAATTTTGCCCGTTTATGGCTTCCCAGACTGTATTTCCCATTCCTTCTAGCCTTACTCTTGTAATTTTAGGCTTATGCCAGATTTTCTGGGCAAGTCTGTGGTTTAGGCCTGTGTGGACCATGAGGATGGTATAGATTTTACTTTCCTCATCATAGTCATAGTCCACGTTTTTCTTTGGGATTTTCCCTAAATCAAGCTTCATTTTTGCCCTTCTTTAAGGCTCCTCTTGCCTTGCTATAGATTAGTATGCCTAGTAGGACAAATATCACTACAGAGGCTTCTTGGCTTAAGGAAAATTTATCAGAGATATTGATAAGATCTGCCAGAGTCTTGCCTTTGACAGGAATTAGGGCAAAGACTGCTAGAATTATTCCCATGATTCCTTCTCCAGCAATAAGACCTGCTGAGTAGAGGGTTCCTCTTGTCTCTGCATCCTTTTTCTCTTCCTTACTTGCCTTGATCTTATCTACAGCGATTCTTACAAGACCACCGAACATTATTCCAAGTGATGTGTTGATAGGTAGGTAAAGGCCTATAGCAAAAGGTAGGACTGTTACTCCCAAAAGCTCTACCATAATAGCTATAAAGCTTCCTACAAATACCAAGTTCCAAGGAAGGTCATTGTTCATAACTCCTTCTACTATCATCTTCATAAGCATGGCTTGAGGAGCTGGAAGGTCCTTTGTTCCAAAACCTATAGATTTGTTTAGTATCCACAAAACTCCACCTATGGCAAGGGATGAGGCGAGAACTCCTATAAGCTCGCCGATTTGTTGGTATCTTGGGCTTGCTCCTACTATATAACCTGTCTTTAAATCTTGTGAGCAGTCTCCTGCTATAGCAGCTATTACACAAATTATAGTTCCTATAGATATCGCCGCTATCATTCCGTCATGGCCTACAAAGCCTGTTAGTCTTAGAAGAAGGGTTGCAATTAAGAGAGTCGCTATGGACATTCCTGATACAGGGTTATTTGAAGATCCTATTATTCCTACCATCCTTGATGAAACTGTAGCAAAGAAGAAACCAAATATTACTATAATCAAGGCACCAAAGAAGTTCAGTGGTGAAGAAGGCATCATAAACATCAATACTATTGCAATGATTACAAGAATTATGGATGTCTTCATAGAAATATCAGCATCAGATCTATCCTTACTCTGGGATGAATCTCTGCCCTTAAGGTCCTTAATAGAATCCTTAAAGGATTTAATAATCATAGGAAGGGACTTGATCAAAGATATAATTCCTCCAGTAGCAACAGCTCCTGCTCCTATATATCTGATGTAGTTTGACCATAGGTCAGATGGGCTAAGACTTGCTATCTCTGCTGGGCCAAAGGCGTGAAGCAGTGGCATAAGTACAAGCCAGGCAAGGATTCCTCCTGAAAGCATTATAGCGTCGATTTTAGGCCCTACGATATAGCCTACACCCATAAGGGCTGGAAGGGCATCGAAACCAAGGGCAGTTCCTCCAAAGTTTTTAGTAGATATTTCATAGCTTACCCCTTCTGGGAAGACCTTAAGTCCATTTGCCAAAAACTTATAGATAGAAGCAAGGCCCAAGCCCTTAAATACTACGCTTGAGTCTTGTCCTCCTGCCTCTCCTGCCTTAAGTACTTCTGCGCAGGCTCTTCCTTCAGGATATGGTAAGATTCCATCTTCCTTAACGATAAGTGCCCTTCTTAGAGGAATCATAAAGATAATACCCAATACTCCCCCAATCAAGGTCAACATCAAAATATTTAAATACGATATATAGTGACTATCTCCCCACTCTGCTTCCCACAAGAAGGCTGCTGGAAGGGTAAAGATGGCTCCTGCTGCAAGAGACTCTCCCGCAGATCCTATTGTTTGAACGAGGTTGTTTTCGAGTATAGAATCACGCTTTAAGATTTTTCTAACTATACCCATAGAAATAACAGCCGCTGGTATTGATGCAGATATGGTAAGACCTACACGAAGTCCCAAATAAGCATTGGCAGCACCAAATACTATGGCTATTATAACTCCCAAGACTACAGCCAAGGGAGTAAATTCTCTAAGTTTCTCAATTTCTTTTTCTTTTTTCAAAATAACTCCTTATAAATGTAAAATTATTCACTCCTTGCAAATAATTTCCTAGAACAAATTAAAGGTGTCAATCATATGACACATTATTAAGTATACCGCTAAAATAAATATTTAAAAATATTAATATAAAAACATAAAAAGCCAATAAAAAATCTCCCTGTCTTAAGCTTAACCATAAGCCTAAAACAAGGAGAATCTTCTAGTCTTCTTTATCTTCTTTATTTTTTAATTTTCTAATCCTAACAGCCTTGATTCTATTATCTTCTATATAGAGGATTTTGATCTCGTAACCATTGTAATCAAAGGACAGCTTGGAGTCTTCTTCCGGTATATAGCCAAGCCTGTCTATAATAAAACCTCCCAAGGAATCGTAGTTTTCGTTATCTTCATCGATACCTATATTTATCTTCTCATTTAGGTCCTTGATACCTACAGAAGCCTTGACTACGAAGACATCTCTGCCATTTTCCTTGATTTCTGGAATATCATAGTCGTAGGAATCATCTATATCCCCTACAATTTCTTCTATCAAATCTTCCATTGTGACAACCCCAGAAAATCCACCGTATTCGTCTATCAAAATCGCCATATGGATATGTTTTTTCTGCATATCGGAAAAAAGCTTGTCGGTTTCTATCTTATCTGGTGCAAAGTAGGCAGGCCTTATGATTTCCTTGATCTCTACATTTTTAAGCCCTACTTTTGTCGCCTCAAGGAGGAAGTCTTTGGTATAAACAATGCCCAAGATATTATCTACTTCCCCGTCATAGACTGGAATTCTCGCATGCTTTATCTTGACAAACTCTTCGAGATACTCCTTGTCCTTATCATTTATATCGATCATAAAGACATCAGTCCTTGCTGTCATAATCTCTTCTGCAAGTAGGTCGTCGAAAGCCATTATGGAATGAATCATCTTAGACTCCATGGGTCTTAGGATTCCCTGATCTTCACCTATCTGGACAATTGATTTAATCTGCTCGCCTGTAACTTGCTTTTGTATATTTTTAGCCTCTATGCCAAATATATTCATAAATAAATTAGTCACAGCTGTAGTAAAGGCCACAATAGGTCTTGTAAGAACCATGATAAGCTTAGTGATTCCCGTAGCCATTTTGGTAATCTCCATTGGAAATCTTACACCAATTCTTTGGGGAATTTTGTCTACAAATATCAGCTTAAGAATGGTATACACCACTATAGCTACTATAGTCACCCATCTTTCTGATAAGATTCCTCCCCAAAAATACCCATCATAGCTCACTTCTCTAAGCCTTTTTGCGAAGTAAGCTATGGTTAAAAGAGAAAATATTATATTTGCTATTTCAAAGGATTGATTGAGCCTATCCTGATTTGATAAAATCTTAAGGACAGATCCTGCCTTCTCATCTCCATTTAGAGAATCCTCTTCTAACTTTGATGTGTTAAGGCTAATAAGTCCTGTATGAATTGCTGTAAATACTCCATTTATAAAAAGCAACAATATTATACTAAGCGTTGTGATCAAGCTATGGTAGGGTCCAGTTTCCATCTATTTTTCTCCGTTCTTTCTTTATCTTATCTAATATAGACTATATACATAAAAGCTTTCCTTGTCAAAGGAGAAAATTCCTCCTAAGCCCTCTTTTTTAAGACAAACATAAGACTTAGGATAACTATAATCCCAAAGGCTAAAGGAAGAACAAAAGAATGGGTAAAGCCTGCTATGATATAGGCAATCGATGCTACTGCTGCTACAGTCAAACCATAAGGCAGTTGGCTTTTGACATGGTCTAGGTGAACGCAACCTGCTCCAGTTGATGACATTATAGTCGTATCTGATATTGGAGATAAGTGGTCTCCACAAACTGATCCTGAAAGAGTTGCAGATATAGCTATTAAAAATATAGGATCATGAGAGTCAAACATGGACACAACTATTGGTATTAGTATACCGAAAGTCCCCCAACTTGTTCCTGTAGCGAAGGCTAAAAATATTGCAACAACAAATATAACTACAGGAAGGAACGAGCTTAAGCCACTTGCTGCATTTTCCATAAGACCTCCAACAAAGTTGGTAGATCCTAGAAGCTCGTTTGAAATATTTTTTAAGCTTGTCGCCATAGTTAAGATTAATATAGCAGATACCATTGATGAAAATCCTTCTGATACTGAGTCCATTGACTTTTCAAATGATATTACCTTCCTTACCACAAAAAATATTATGGATATGATCAAGGCCACAATGGAACCCATAGCAAGGGCTATAGATGAGTCAGTATTAGCAAAGGCATTTACAAAATCGTGATAGTAAGGACTTGCAGTATCGAAAAATCCTCCCACATTGATTAAGCTTAGTACACAAGATACTATAAGGACTAGGATTGGAAAGACTAAGTCTATTACAGCCCCTTCTCTATTTACCTTGCTATGATCGATTAGCTCTTCCTTTCTGATACTGATATCCCCTGTCGTTTGGGCCTTTTGTTCATAATCTTTCATTGGACCGTAGTCATTATTAAAAGCAATTATACAAACTACAAAGAATAAGGTTAAAAGAGAATAGAAGTTAAAGGGAATTGCCTTTACAAAAAGTTCTATTCCTGAGTAAGTTCCTGATTCTGCATAACCTGAAACTGCCGCAGCCCATGAAGATATAGGTGCTATCATACAAACTGGGGCTGCTGTTGCATCGATTATGTAGGCAAGCTTAGCCCTTGATACCTTGTGAGAATCTATAATTGGCTTCATCACAGACCCACTTGTTAGACAATTAAAGTAATCATCTATAAAAAGCATAATGCAAAGGAAAAATGTCGCAATCTGTGATTGTTTCCTGTTCTTAATCTTGGAGTGGGCCCATTTACCAAAGGCACGTGATCCTCCAGAATAGTTTATTAGAACTACCATTATTCCCAAAACTACAAGGAAAATATAGATTCCTGAAGTCTGTGAGATCGATTCGATAAAGCCTTCGCTTACGATATTATCTAAGAATTTTGCAACAGAACCTTTAGATCCTAGGATCGCTCCTATTGTTATCCCCAAAAATAAGGAAGAGAAAACTTCCTTAGTAAAAAGAGCTATAAAAATAGCTACGACTGGTGGAAATAAGGACCAGATACTAGAATAGGTATCCACTCCTGTTTTTGAAATATATATACTGAGACCTATAGCCAATATAGCAAAGACTAGGGCCGGTTTTGATTTTTTATTTTCCATAAAACCCCTCAATTTTCTAATATGTAAAAATATCTAGCTGACTTTTTGCCAAAAAGATATTTTCCGCGCAATCTATACTATACTAATTTTTGCTATATATTAAAGCTTTTTTGTAATTTAAGGCAAAAAAAGAAGACCTACTGGCCTTCTTTCTAGAATTATTTTTGCTCGGCTATAATATCTTTGACCTTCATTAGTCTTGATATAGTAGCTCTTTCGTTTTCTTCTAGCTTGCTTCTTATATATTTGATTGTCTCTTCAAGATCTGGGATAGTCCTGTATTCTAGGGCATTTACCCTTCTTCTTGTGCTTTCAATCTCATCTGCCATAAGCTGGGTTGTCTTTTCAAGCTCAGCAAGCTCAAGGAGCCTATTCATAACTTCATTGAGTCCCTTTAGAGCCTTATCAAGCCCTGCTGATGTTTCTGCATAGCCGTATGGGAACATGCTGGCGTTCTCATTTTCTTCGACCTTAAATTCCATTTTGGGAATTCTTACACTCATGACATTTTTGATACTTATATCAACGCCAAGTTTTTGAGTAGGAAAGCTCACCGCTTCCTCCATAAATTCCGGGCTCATAAAAGCACTTGCTATAAGGAAGTCTGAAAATGAATCCTCTAATTCCTTCTCTACTTCTTCCCTTAGTTTTTTATTTTTCCTAATAAGCTCCAAGAACTGTCTCATAAGCTCATCTTGCTTATCCTTTAGTAGCTTATAGCCACGTTTACTCGTAGCAAGTCGCTCTTTTAAGGTATTTAGATTCATCCTCGTTGGCGTTACTTTTAATCTTGCCATACTTAACTCCTAATCTAAATATTTTTCAATTAACTTATCGTCAATTCTCTTAAGCTCTGATTTTGGTATAATTTTTAGAAGCTCCCAACCTAGGTTTAGGGTATCTTCTATGGTTCTGTTAGTGTAGTAACCTTGGTTGATGTATCTTTCTTCGAATTCTTTGGCAAACTCAGCAAAAGCAAGGTCTGCATCTGATAGAGCAGAATCACCCAAGATCTTTTGAAGCTCTCTTGCATCAACTCCTGATGCGTAGGCTGCATAGATTTGGTTCATTGTATCCGCATGGTCTTCCCTAGTCTTGCCCTTTCCTATACCCTTATCCTTAAGTCTTGATAGGGATGGAAGGATTGATACAGGTGGCTCAATTCCTTGGTTATAAAGCTCTCTGTTAAGGATGATTTGGCCTTCTGTAATATATCCTGTAAGGTCTGGGATTGGGTGGGTGATATCATCTTCTGGCATGGAAAGAATTGGAATTTGTGTAATTGTTCCTGGCTTTCCACGTAGCTTTCCAGCTCTTTCATATATTGTTGAAAGGTCTGTATAAAGATAACCTGGATATCCACGACGTCCTGGTACTTCCTTACGAGCAGCTGATACCTCACGAAGGGCCTCTGCGTAGTTGGTCATATCTGTCATGATTACAAGAACTTGCATATCCTTTTCAAAGGCAAGGTATTCTGCTGCTGTAAGAGCCATCTTTGGTGTTGATAGACGCTCTATAGCTGGGTCATCTGCAAGGTTCATAAATAGGACAGATCTGTCTAAAGCTCCAGTTTTCCTAAAGTCATTCATGAAAAATTGTGCTTCTTCGAATGTTATACCGATAGCTGCAAATACAACCGCAAAGCCTTCATCATCTGACAAAACTCTCGCTTGTCTTGCAATTTGGGCAGCTACTTGGTTATGTGGAAGACCGTTACCAGAAAATATCGGAAGCTTTTGTCCACGAACTAGGGTATTTAGTCCATCTATAGTTGAGATTCCTGTTTGGATAAACTCTGATGGATAGTCTCTTGATACAGGGTTTATAGCTGTACCATTTACGTCACGTTTTTCTTCAGGAATTATAGCAGGGCCATCATCGATTGGCTCTCCTAGACCATTGAAGGCACGGCCTATCATATCTTCTGATACACCAAGCTCAAGAGGTCTTCCTAAAAACCTTACTGAAGTTGATTTAAGGTTGATACCTGTAGATCCTTCGAAAAGTTGGACCATGGCACGGTCTTCCGCAATCTCTATTACACGACCACGGCGGCGTTCGCCTGTTTGCATTTCTATATCTACAAGCTCATCAAAGCTAACACCCTCTACTCCTTGAACGAGCATAAGAGGGCCAACTACTTCAGAAACTGTTTTATATTCTTTTAACATTATGCCTCCCTTATAAGCTCTTCAATTTGCTTATCAATTTCACTTCTAATCTCTTCGATGTTTCCTAAGTCATCTTCTGAGATTAGTTTTAGTCTTGTAATCTTCTCACGAACTGGAAGTTTCTCAATTTCTTCTAGCTCTACCCCAGCGGATAAGGCTTCTAGTGACTTATCGTAATTGTAAAGAATAGTAGCAAGCATCTTATCTTGCTTTCTTAGTGAACAATAAGTATCTACGTCGTGGAAGGCGTTTTGTTGGAGGTAGTCCTCTCTGATTGACTTGGTAACGTCAAGTTTTAATTTATCGTCATCAGATAGGGCGTCACGTCCTACTAGCCTTACTACTTCTTGAAGTCCTGATTCTTGTTGGAGTAGACTCATAGATCTCTTCCTGTTTTTGGAGAATTCTTCGTCAACTTCACTATCTATATACTTATCCATCTTGTCTTGATAGAGTGAATAAGATGATAGCCAGTTTATAGCTGGGAAGTGTCTTTGGTAAGATAGGTCGTAATCTAGTCCCCAGAAGACCTTAACTATACGAAGGGTCGCTTGGGTAACAGGCTCTGATAAGTCTCCTCCTGGAGGGCTTACTGCTCCTATTACTGATAGGGAACCTATATCATTCCTTGATCCTAAAACTTCAACCTTTCCTGCTCTTTCGTAAAAGTCTGCGATCCTACTTGCAAGATAAGCTGGGAATCCTTCATCTCCTGGCATCTCTTCAAGACGACCACTCATCTCACGGAGAGCTTCTGCCCATCTAGATGTAGAATCTGCCATCATAGCTACGTTATAGCCCATATCTCTAAAGTATTCTGCAAGGGTAACTCCTGTGTAGATACTTGCCTCACGGGCTGCTACTGGCATGTTTGAAGTGTTTGCTATAAGAACTGTACGTTTCATGATTGATTCGCCTGTCTTTGGATCTATAAGCTCAGGGAATTCGTTAAGTACATCAGTCATCTCGTTTCCACGCTCACCACAACCTACATAGATTACTATGTCAGCGTCGGCAAACTTTGCTATCTGGTGTTGGACTACAGTCTTACCAGAACCGAATGGTCCAGGTATTGCTGCTGTACCGCCCTTAGCAACTGGGAAGAAGGTATCTATAACTCTTTGACCTGTAATAAGTGGCTCATCTGGGTCGATTTTCCTTCTTGAGGGACGAGCCTGTCTTACTGGCCATTTTTGAAGCATACTTACTTCTTTATCGCCATCTTCTGTTTCTATTATTGCTATTGTTTCATCGACTGTAAACTCGCCAGCTTTGATGTCTTTGATTGTTCCT
Organism: Anaerococcus prevotii DSM 20548; assembly: GCF_000024105.1. Classification (GTDB taxonomy): domain Bacteria; phylum Bacillota; class Clostridia; order Tissierellales; family Peptoniphilaceae; genus Anaerococcus; species Anaerococcus prevotii. The sequence goes on from NC_013171.1 coordinate 1,836,418, forward strand.
GATATGCCGATTGGAACCATGATCTTGTGGGTGATAACACTAGTCTCTTCAACTTCGCCTAGGATATCGCCTGATTCAACCTTGTCAGAAACACTTGCTGTTGGGTTAAATTCCCAAGTCTTTTCCCTATCAAGGGCTGTGCTTGTTACACCTCTTTCTAAGAATTCTCCTGCTAAATCTTGAAGTTTCTCAAGAGGTCTTTGGATCCCATCGTACATCTTCTCAAGCATTCCTGGTCCAAGTTCTACTGAAAGAGGATGTCCAGTAGAGACTACTTCGTCTCCAGGGCCTATTCCTGTTGTTTCCTCGTAGACTTGGATACTGGCAACATCACCTCTCATCTCAATTATTTCGCCGATGAGCTTATCTTTTGATACCTCAACCACATCGTAGATATTAGCGTCAGATAAGCCGCTAGCTTCTATCAATGGTCCAGATACCTTTGTAATTTTACCTTTATTCAAATTAAGCTCCTTTAATCTAGAATGTTTGCTCCTACAGCCTTCTCAACAGACTTGTTGATATCAGCTAAGCCTATTCCCATTGATCCCTTGTTTGATGGGATTAGGATAATGGCTGGAGTCATTTCTTCTCTATATTTATCAATTGTAGATGGAATCTCTTTGGCTAAGTCTTCTGTTATAAATATCACACCGAATTCTTTCTTAGCCAAATCTTTGATTGTCTTTTTTGCATCAGTTCCATCTATTGCTGTATATACTTCAACACCCAATGCCTTGAATGCAAGGATTGAGTCCTTATCTCCTATTACTGCTACCTTATACATAAGATTTCCTCAACTTTTCTAAAGTAAATTCTTTATCCAACTTATTGAGTTTGGATACGAGTAGAATCCTCAAGTTTTTGATCTCAGTTTCCTTAGATATTACATAATTCATTAGGACTTCTGGACCAAAAGTTATCATCTTAGAATCTCTCGTATAATCAGTCATATGAGAATCTATGGCCTTTTCTAGAGCTAGGATATTATCATCGAGATTAAGATCATCCTTTAGGCTGTCTTTTACGTAATCACCAATTTTGGCATTAGAAAGACTTCCTATAAGTTGGTTAATCTCGTAAGAGAAATATTCCTTAAACTTAATAGGCTCAATAAAGCCGCCTTCTATAAGAGTCTTTTCAAGAGTTTCCATATCTTCGCCTTGACTTTTAACTCTAAGAAGGCTCTTAAGATTTATCAAATCAATTGTTTCTCTAGTAAAGTCTATCAGAGTATCTAAGTCTAGAGCTTTCGCATCTAGTAAGAGTTTCTCATAATAAGACTTATCTAGGCTTATATCTATATCTTGAGGATTTTTCGTCTCTTCGTAGTAAGATAGGGCCTTTTGGGCATAGTCTAGATATAAGTCTCTCGGATCTTTGCCTATATTGTCTTCCTTGTCGGATGAAAGACTCGCTACTTTATCAAAAAAGTCGCTTTTCCTATCTTCTTTGATGAGGTTTTTCTTGATATATGCTAGGTCAACATCTCCCATCTCTAGGTAAAGAGAAGAGTAATCCGCATCTTGGATTAATTCCTTTACTAAAACTTTGAGATTGTGGAAGATATATTTCTCCTTCATATAGTTTATAATCTCCTTGTCAGGAGCTATATCCTCAATTGCTTTGTAGACTCTTTTTAATTCATCTTTTAGAATTTTCTCATATTCTTCTGGCCTGTCGAGATCGTTGATAGGTCCCCTGTAGATTGTTTCGTTTAGTTGATTTAAAACATCTCTTAGAGAGTCATAATCGTTGAGTCTTTCAAGGTCAGTCCTTGTAAGGAGGTTTTTTTCATACATTCTCGTTGAAATAGATGCGCTTATATAGTCATCTTTATTCATCTAATCACCTCACTTAAATAGAATATCTGATATTTGTTTTTTAATATCGTCGCTTTTGTATTTGATCAATGAAGAAAATCTATTGTCATATTCTATCTTGCCATCTCTAACGATGAAGCCTTCGTCAACTGTCTCATCTGAGATTTTAAGATTTCCTAAATCAGCAAGGCTTAAAGAATCCTTAAACCTATCTTCTAGGAGAATCTCGCCTTTTTCTATATTTGATTTTTTCAAAGTATTTAAGACGTAATTCTTATAAGAAGTTTCATCCATAGATTTTAGATTTACTAAAAGCTCATCTAAAACACTTTCTATAGCTGAGTTTTTGCCGGAGATAATGATATCTCTTGCTTCTCTTTTGGCAGAGACCTTTTCATTTGAAAGAGTTAGGTCAGCTTCTTTTTTAGCATCAGCTAAGATTTTGTCAGCCTCTTTTTTAGCCTTAGTTTCCATACCTTCTAGGATAGTCTTAGCTTCTTCTTGACTTTTTTCTAGTATTTGATTTTCTTCTTTTTCTGCTTTTTCTCTTATGCTTTGTAATATTAATTCAAGATTATCCATAATCTTATCCTAATATTAAGCGTTTAGTACAAGTAGTAGTGATATAACGAATCCAAGGATAGCATATAGCTCAACCATTACAGAATAGATTACACCCTTGATGAATTCATCTTCTTTTTTAGCTAAGATGTTTACACCTGCTACAGCTACTCTACCTTGAGCTATTGCTGAGTGATATCCTACTATTCCTACAGGAAGTGCTGCCATTAGTAGGTAAAGACCTCTTGCTGTATCGATATCTCCACCTGTAATTTGTTGGAAGATAAAGAAACCAATTACGAATCCGTAAAGACCTTGAGTACCTGGTAGAAGTTGTAAGATAAGTGCCTTACCAAACTTTTCTGGCTCTTCTACTGTAAGTGCTGCTGTCGCTTCACCTGTCATACCTGTACCTTTTGCAGAACCCATTCCTGATAGGAATGTAGCGATTGCTGCTGCTAGAACTGCAAATACTAAACCACCATTTTCAACTAAAAAATTACTCATTGTCTCCTCCTCTTAATATTTTGACAAATTTTGTATCTTCAATCATCTCACGGAACTTAACTCCGCCACCTTCATAAAATTTATTAAACATCTCTACATATATAAGTCTTAGACCATGTACATAGGCTGATAGATAAGATAGGAACATGTTAAATAGTTGGAATACAACAAATATGATAATTCCAGCTATGATTCCTCCGATTGAACCATTACCTGCGACCAAGTCTACAATTAAGTTTACAGAATAAGCCACGAAGCTTCCTGATAATACTAGGGCCATAAGTCTTAGGAAGGATACGAAATCTCCTATCCAGCTCGTAAGTCCATAGACTTCATAGAAACCTGATCCAATCCTTCCTCCGATAGATTTAGCTTCTCTACCAGAAAATAGGAAGATTCCTAAAATACCAATAATCATAACCCATTTTGCTATAGGGTTTTTAGTTAAGGCTAAAGCTACCGCTCCGCCTACAACCATATACATAAATCCTACATCGTACATAGCATCCATTGGCTTTCCGTCTCTGATATACATATAAGCTTTTACAGCTAAAGCGACGAACAGTGAAACAGCTCCTATTACCAAGCTCATCACTATAAGCTCGTTGATGTCTGTCGCTGGATCTATTAAACCAAATGGTACATCTATTATTCCACCAAATACTGATCCAAATATAGCTCCAAATACACATGCAGAAAGAGATATCCTTAAGAATAATCTCAAATTCTTCTCAGTAGAAGTTGGGAACTTCTTTAGCTTAAGGGCAAGTAATATTGCTATTGTTGCAAGGGCCCCATAGCCTAAGTCTCCTATCATAAAACCTGTAAATATTGTATAAAATATTGCTACAAGTCCACTTGGATCTACTTCGTTGTATTTTGGAAGTGAATAGGTCTTTACAACCTCCTCATATGGATCGACCAACTTATTGTTCTTAAGTATTATTGGAACACAACTATCTTCCTTATCAGCTTCTTCGATATCAAGTATGTAGGCATCACCTAAAACATTTTTAATATCTTTTTTGAATCTCTCGGTAGCTTCTACCGGAACATAGCCTTCAATAACGTTCATAAGCCCTGTCTCTAGGAAAAATTCACTTGATTCTTCCTTTCTTCTTAGGTTTAGGACGTAGGCCTTGTAAATATATAGGTCCTTTAAGTATTTTTTGAAATCTAGAATTTCATTTTCGAGATTTTTAATTAATTGTTCTTTATCTTCGAGTTTGCCAGATAGGTCATAGATTTCTTCTCCTATCTTGCTAGTTGAATTAATTTTAACTCTGCTATAGCCGAACTCTCTTAGAAGTTCTACTAGATCTTCCTTTTCTTCTATACTTGATAGGGCGACTATATAGTTTGTCTTATCAAGTTCAGAGACTTTGTATACTAGAGACTTTTCTAGATTTCTTTCTACTATGGCTTTTTCAAGTGCATCATAGAATTGATCAGAAATTGTCCCTGTCTCTACAAAGACTCTCTTAGAATCGTAGAGTTCTTGGATGTCTACATCTATATCCTTCCATGGCTTAAGAGCTTCTATTTTATTTGTAAGCTCATTTCTTTGGCCTAGGGCCATCTCTCTTTGGCCTACGAGGTCTTTTATCTTGCCATATATAAGATCGAAGTCGAAATTCGCACCCTTTTTCTTTACATCTTCTAAGCTAAGTTCAGTAAAACTTGTATCTGGTTTGATGTCCCTATCTTTCATGTAATTTTCTAAAAGATTAATTACATAATCGGCCCTGTTTATACTAGAGTCGATTTTTTGAAGTTGGTCTGTGTTTCTAACTTCTGAAAGATAGGATCTTTGCTCATCTTCTTCCAAATCGTTAAAGTGAACATAGTTAAAAGCTTGAAGGATATTTAGCAAGTCATCCCTTTCGGATTTAAAAGCTAGCAAGTTAAACTTATTCATTTTAACTATTGCCATTTTCTATAATCCTTTCACTTAAAGATTTAACAATACCATCTATAGTATCTTTACTTTGATTCTTAAGCTTTTCCGAATCAGCCTTAGCTTCTTCGATAGTAGGCTCTTTGTCTTTATTTGCAGCTTTTTCTGCATCCTCAAGAATCATTTTTGCCTTTTCTTTCGCTCTCGTGATTGTTTGTTTGTACTCATCATCTGCCTTAATCTTGGCTTGGTCGATGATCTCACGAGCTTTAACTTTTGCATTATCGATAGTCTCATCAGCCTTATCTTCGGCCTCTTTGACTTTCAATAAAATATCGTCAGCCATCTTTCACCCCCTATTTGCCTTATTAAAATTATATCATAAAATACCTATATATGATATAATTAACCGATAAATAAGATTTTTAAACATATTTTTGAGGATAAGAATGATTAAGAAGCTAATAATACTTACAATATCAATGTTTTTAATCGCTTGCGATGGCGATTTTAATAAGACCAATGCTAAGGAAAATAAGACAAACATGGCCTATACCTTCGATAAGATGACAGGATTTGAGGAGGATAAGTCCCTCTGCTTTAAATCTACTGCCTCTTACTTTTATGGAAATATAGCTACAGATTCAAATTCATCCTACGAGAAAAATGAGCTAGCTAATCTTGATTACAATCAGGATTTGATATTTGCTAATATGCACATAAGGATTCCTACAAGGTGCAAGGTCTTTAAGAGTAAGAGTAATGATAAATATATTATAGATTTGCCTTATAGCTCATCTTATAATATATTCTTAAGCTTTGAAGAAGTGAAAAATACTAAGATTTCGAACCAAAAAGATATCTTAAAAGCTTGTCAATTATCTGAAAAGACTATAGATAGCGGGGAGAGAATCATTAGCCACTCTCTTAGAAATAAGATGACCAATGTCGACTCAGCCTACTTTATAAGCGAAAAGGGTGAGCAAAGACTTACTCATTTTTTTGTAAAGACTCCTTCATCCATAATCCACTTTACAATCACTGAAGATAAGACCCTAAGTGCAAAGGCTAAGGATATAATGAGCGATATCTTAATCGCCATGTATAAGGAAAGCGACGATCCTATGGAGATTTCCAAAGACTTTACTGACTATACAGATAAGATAAATGTCTTTGCAACAAAAGATGTTGAGATGGGAAAAATAAAATTTAAAATACCAGATAACTTCCTCCTAAGCCAGGATAAAAACGGCATCAGGGCCTATATATCAAAGGTGGATGGAGAAGTAGTCTCAGAGCTTATAATAAAAGTAGATGAGAAAGATGGTAGAAGTATCGAAGACATAGCCTCTCTTAACTCAGGCGATATAATTTATCCAATAAATATCGTAACAAATGGAGTAAGCGAGAAGGGAGATATAAACAAACTCTCCTACATGAGAAACGGCTCAAGGCTCTACGCTCCAAATTTTTCCCTAAAAGGAGATAAGGTCGTAGTTGAGACCAAGGATGAATTTGTAACGTTTTTTATCCTAGGACCTCTAAATGACAATGACCAGACAAGTATTATGACAAAGTCCATTATATCAAGCATAGATAAGAAAAATTGAAAGGAAGATCATGACAGAAAGAATACTCCATGTCTTTGGCACCCTAAATCGTGGAGGAGCCGAGACTTTGGTAATGAATATCTATAGGAATATAGACAGAAGCAAGATCCAATTTGACTTCGTAGTCCACCACGAAGAAGAAGGGGCCTACGAGGAAGAAGTAAGAAAGCTCGGAGGAAAGGTCTACAGGGTTCCAAACTACAAAGGCACCAACCACTTCGCCTACAAGAAGGCCTGGGATAAACTACTAAAAGATCACCCAGAATATAAAATCGTCCACTGCCACAAAGAATCTATCGTATCCCTTGTAATGGATGAGGCAAAGAAAAATGGAAGAATTGCCATAGCCCACAGCCACAACACCCAAAACATACCGGGATTTAAGGGAAAAGTTATGGATGTCCTAAATAAAAACGTAGATGCTAAGGCCGACTACCGCTTCGCCTGCTCAGTCGATGCAGGATATTGGATGTTCGGTAGAGATAAAGACTTTACAGTTATAGATAATGGCATCGAAGTGGAAAATTTCACCTACAATCCAGACATAAGAGCTAAAATCAGAGAAAAACTCGGATTTTCCGATAAAAAAGTTTTAGGCCATATAGCAAGATTTAACAAGCAGAAAAACCACTCCTTCCTAATCGATATATTTGCCGACTTAATAAAGGAAAATGATGATTATCTCCTAGTTCTTGCAGGCGTAGGTGATTTAAAAGATGAAATAGAAAATAAGGTAAAAGACTCAGGAATAGAAGATAAGGTAATCTTTTTGGGTTCTATCGGCTATGTAAATGAGCTCCTCCAAGCTATAGATATCTTTATCCTTCCTTCTTTATACGAAGGACTTGCCGTATCTACCATAGAGGCCCAGGCCGCAGGACTTAAGTGTCTATTAGCAGACACCATAGATAGAAACTCTAAGATAACAGACCTAGTTGAATTTATCCCAATTGATGGGGGCACAAGGCCATGGATTGAAGAAATCCACAAGGCTCTTCCCTACCAAAGAGAAGATACAAGCGAGATGATAAAAAAAGCAGGATTTGATATAAGAGAAACTGCAGAAAAATTATCAGAATTTTACCTCAATCTAATAAAATAAGTTATCAATCCCTAGAGATGTAAAATTTCCGGGGATTTTTCTATCTTATTTTTTTACATTCTATTGTATTTTTTTAAATTTAGGGATAAAATAATAAAATAAAATTTTGGAGGATTTATGATAGAATTATTAAAAGCTTTTGATAAGTTCCTCTGGGGTCTACCTTTGATAGTGGGCATCCTAGGAACTGGCATATACATAAGTATTAAGACAGGCGGCATTCAATTTAGGAAACTATCCTTTGCCCTAAAACATACCTTGGGAAATATTTTCGAAAAGGACCACGACCACAAAAGTGGCGACATATCACCCTTCCAGGCCCTAGCCACAGCCCTTGCAGGAACAGTTGGGACAGGAAATATAGTAGGAGTTTCCCTCGCCATTCTCTTGGGTGGACCTGGAGCTATATTTTGGATGTGGCTTGCGGCAATTTTCGGTATGGCAACTAAGTTTGCCGAGGTAAGCCTTGCGGTTTTGTATAGAGAAAAGAAGGGCAAGGGATTTGTGGGCGGACCCATGTATTATATTAAAAACGGTATGGGCAATGAGAAACTCGCCAAGGCCTTTGCAATCTTTTCTGGCCTTGCTGTTTTCGGTATAGGAAACTCTACCCAAGCCAACGCCATAGCTGGAGTTCTTAAGGAAAACTTAAATATCAATCCCCTAATAACTGGGATAATCCTAAGCATAATTGCGGCAATTGTAATCGTTGGAGGTATTAATTCCATATCCAAGGTTACAGAGAAACTAGTTCCCCTCATGTCTATTCTTTATATAGGAGGATGTATCAGCGTCTTAGTCGTTAATTATTCTAATATCCTTCCTGCCTTTAAGGAAATATTTCTAGGAGCCTTCAGCCCCAAATCTCTTGGAGGAGGATTTGCAGGTATTTCTATTAAGTCTGTCATAAGTGCCGGTATTGCTCGTGGAGTCTTTACCAACGAAGCAGGTCTTGGATCATCCCCTATAGCTCACGCTTCTGCCAAAACCGACCACCCTATCCGCCAAGGTCTTTGGGGAATAGCGGAAGTCTTTGTCGATACCATCATAATTTGTACCATGACAGCCTTGGTAATACTTACTACCGGGGCTAACACAAGGGCAAATGTCGATGCAAGCGCCCTAGTCTCCAAGGCCTTTGCTAGCGGATCAAGCTTCGGTCCTATGATTGTAACAATTGGCCTAAGCCTTTTCGCCCTATCTACAATCCTTGGTTGGGCCTACTACGGAGAGGTAAGTATAGGATTTCTCTTTGGCGAAAAAGCCTTCATCCCTTATAGAATAGTCTATGTGATTTTTGTCTTTCTGGGAGCAAACATGGACCTAGGCCTTGCCTGGACTATAGCAAATATCCTAAATGGCCTCATGGCCCTACCTAACCTCATAGCCCTCATAGCCCTAAGCCCAGTCCTTGTAAAATTGAGTAAAGATTTCTTCAAGGATCCAGAAAGAATTAGAAAATCTAGCGAAGAATACAAATCGCATCTAAAATAAGACAAGCTAAAACCGACCTTAGCCCAAAGCCTTGGTCGGTTTATTTTATAGGTCATCTTCGATAATAGATGATTTAGAGTAGGCTGTTACTTTTGCTTCGAAGAAGTCTGTCTTTACTCCGTTTGGATCTGAGTATTCGTCTACCCATTTCATAGATTCTGGTATTTCCTTATATCCTTCATAAAGTGGCTCAAGTCCTAGGCCTTTGGCTCTAAGATTGCCCAGATATTTGATATAATCTTCTATCATCTTCTCGTTAAGTCCAGCTATACTATTACCTATAGAGTATTTGCCCCAGGCAATTTCTTGTTCTACTCCTTCTTTTAGCATTTCTCTATAGTAGTTTTGTAATTCAGGGACAAAGAGGTCTTCTCTTTCCTTCTTAAGGTCATTGATAAGAGATCTAAAGAGCCAGAGGTGGGTATTTTCGTCTCTGTTGATGTATCTTATCTCTTGAACTGTCCCTGGCATCTTGCCGTTTCTTCCGAGATTGTAGAAGAAGGAGAAACCTGAGTAGAAATAGATTCCTTCTAGGATGTAGTTTGCTATAAGGACTTTCATAAATCTAAATTCGTCGTCATTTTCCAAGAATTCGTTGTATTGGTCTCCTATAAACTCATTTCTCTTAAGGAGGTGCTCATCTTCCTTCCAGAGGTAGAGGATTCTTGTTCTTTCTTCTGGAGAACAAATCGTATCTAGGATGTAGGAATATGATTGTGAGTGGATTGATTCTTGGTAGGTTTGAATTGACAAGCAAAGATTGATCTCATTTGCTGTAATGTAGGTCTGTAAGTTTGGTAGGTTGGCTGTTTGGATTGAATCAAGATAGGTTAGGAAGGAGAGGATCCTATCGAATGCCTTCTTCTCGTGCTTATCAAGCTTCCTATAGTCCTTGATATCTTGGTTTAAGTTAATCTCTTCTGGTATCCAGAAGTTGTTCATAGCCTGTCTATACCAATCGCTTGTCCAAGTATATTTAAGATTGTTAAAATCGTTTAGGTTGGTGGTGTTTCCTTGGATTATTCTTCTCTTGGATAGGTCAATATCCCCATCTTCATTGAAAATACCACGCTTATTAACTTCTTTTTTCTTGCTTTCTTCCATTATTTACTCCTTATAAGATTGATTGAACAATCGATGCAATTATGGCAAGAACGATACTTGCTATAACTAAACTTCCTAAGTGACTGTCTATATAAGCTCCGTCAACAAACTTGAAGGCAAGATACAAGACAAAGGCATTGATGACTAGGTTAAACAAGCCTAGGGTCAAAAATGTGATAGGAAAAGATAAAAACTGCAAAATTGGCTGAACTACCTTTTGTAAAAGTGTTAGAACAATTGCAGTAAGAACAAGGGCAACTGGTTTATCAAATGAAATGTGTGAAATGAAGTTACTCATAAGCCAAAGAGCAACGGCATTTGCTATAAATAGTACCATAAAATCTCCTTTATTTATTTTATATTATTATATTAGAAGAAAAAATAAGGGCAAGATTGGAAATTTTCATTTTTCTGGTAAGCTATTTAAAAAGGAGAAATCTATGATTTTTATTAGCGGAATTTTGTATATATTATTAGCTATTTTGGGTTTTTTTGTAGAGATTAATAACTATATTCTTATAGCTATGATCTTTGTTTTTGCTATAAGTCTATTCAAGGAAAGAGAGCTTCTAAGAGGCGTGGGAAGTATTAAGACTAAAATAATATCTATAATCTTTCTTATAATCTTGATATTTATTCTTTCTCTAGTCCAAGAAAAATTAGCAATTACAAATTACAGCTTCATAAATAATGACAATAAAATAGCTTATTCCTACCTAATAGTCTCTTACCTAGTCTTGACAGCCCTAATAGAAACTAGAAAATCTTTAAAAACACCAAAAAATTAGGACATCTGCAAAATCCCACTTTTGTGTGACCAACATAATTAAACTATATTCTTTTAGTCGCTCGCAATGTACTCATATTAATGAAATATTACAGGTTAGATTAGAATTATACAATATTTAATTTATACAATTAAATTGATGCTTAAATTTAAAATATATAGTAACAGTTTTGAAGTTTAGCCGCAAGTAGCAAATGTTGCACGTTTAGTAGATAGATATACCAAAGAAGTAAGAATCTATAGCCAATATTGTTAGCCTACTTTTAAGAGTTCGATGAAAAAAAGCTCATAAAAGGAGTTTTATCAAAGTAGCATCAGACTTTACAAAAATCAAATTCATCGTTTAAAAATATTTAGTATATTGAAAATGATAAAATGAGGAGTAATTATGAATTCTAGAAAAAAAATTATTATCACATATATACTTATCTTGATTATATATTTATTAGTTGAGTTCTTAGTTCCAAATTCTTATAAACACTACAGATACTTTATGGTGATTTTTGCTGTACTTATGTTGATTTTAACTTATATCCAATACAAAAATGATAAGAAGTCATAATAAAATCAATAAAACTTTTGTCGAGAAAATTTAAACGGGCTGTATCCTGTTATTTACAGATTACATCCCGCTTAAAAGATTTAATTTATTACATTTTAGTAGACTCAGGTCAACCCCATTTCATCACATCTTTTTGATTATTCTAATCCTTAGAATCCATTATTTATTTTTAGCTTGCACATGAATCACATTCTTCAACTTCTTGGCTCTTTCCTCTGACATAGTATATAGACTTAACTCCAGCCTCCCATGCTGTTATATAGATATTTAATAACTGTCTCATGGTATATTCTGTGGTTATATAGATATTTACTGATTGGGCTTGGTCGATGTGCTTTTGTCTTACTCCTGCCATGCGCATAGATATGTTTTGGTCTATGTCGTGGGCATTTTCGTAGAGCCAGAAGGTCTTTGTTGTAAGTCCTGGGGCAACTCTTGGAACTATTGCTCCCTTTTTCTCTTCTAGGAAGTAACGGCTCATGATTGGGTCTACTCCTGCGGATGTTCCAGATATGATTGATGTTGATCCTGTTGGAGCTATGGCCATTAGATAGCCATTTCTTAATCCATTTTCCTTAACTTCTGCCCTTAACTTCTCCCATCTTTCGCTCTTGTAATCTCTTAGGTCGAAGTAGGCTCCAGTCTCCCAGTCGCTTCCTTCAAAGCATGAGTAAGCTCCCTTTTCCTTGGCAATTTCCATGGATTCCTTGATGGCGTAGAAGTTTATATCTTCATAGACCCTATCTACAAATTCACCGTGGGCCTCTTCATTTTGCCAGCTTATGTCATTTTTGACTAGCATGTGGTGGTAGCCACTTGTTCCTAGTCCTATAGCCCTGTACTTTTTGTTGGTTACTTTGGCATATGGAGTTGGATAGTAGTTTAGGTCGATTACATTATCAAGGGCCCTTACAACTGTTCTTACGGTCTCCTCAAGCTCTGCACTATTATTTACATCTACCTTACCTAGGGTTAGGCTTGCCAGGTTACATTCTACGAAGTCGCCTGGTTTTGTCTTGTTTACTATAATTGTGTCCCCATTTTCATCGACTATTTCTGTTGAGATTGACTCTGATGGACTCATGTTTTGAGCGATTTCTGTACAGAGGTTTGATGAATAGATCATTCCCTTGTGCTTGTTTGGATTTAGTCTGTTTACTGCATCTCTATTAAAGACAAATGGTGTTCCCGTTTCTGTCCATGATTTTATGAGTAGTCTCACCATATCTTTAACAGACATAGTTCTTCTAGAGATATCTTTATCTGCTACAAGTTTCTTGTAGAATTCTTCGAATTCTTCTCCGTAGGTGTCTTCCAAGGCTCTTCCATATTTTTTCTCTACTTCGTGAGGATCGAACATATGCCAGTCGGCATTTATATCATCACGGGTTAGTCTCCAGAAAAGGTCTGGAACGCATACTCCAGGGAAGACATCGTGGGCCTTCATCCTGTCATCTCCGTTATTTGTCCTAAGTCCCATAAATTCTGGTATATCTTTATGCCAAATATCTAGATATACTGCAACAGCTCCTTGCCTTACTCCTAGTTGGTCTACTGCTACAGCTGTGTCATTGGCAAGTCTTATCCAACGGATAACTCCACCAGCAACTCCTTCAAAGCCACGTATGTCTGAGCCGTTAGCCCTTACCTTTCCAAAGTAGAGACCCATTCCTCCTCCGTGCTTTGATACTTCCGCAAAGTTTGTTACAGAACGATATATTCCCTTTAGGGTATCTGGAACTGTATCTATAAAGCATGAGGATAGTTGGTTAAATGGCTTTCTAGCATTGGTCATAGTAGGGGTTGCCATGGTTGCTTTAAGGGTTGAAAGGATATCGTACAACCTTTTAGCAAATCCTATCTTATCCTTCTCAGGAATTGCAAGATGCATGGCGATTCCCATAAACATCTCTTGTACCTTTTCTAGGATATCTCCCTTGTGGTTAGTAATTAGGTATCTTTTTCTTACAAGGTCAAGGCCTGAGTAGGTAAAGATCTTATCTCTAGAAAAGTCCATATAGGCTTCTAATTCGTCTATCTCTTCTCCTGTATAGTTTTCTAAAATATAAGATCCATATAGGCCTTCTTCTGTTAGGAATTCTATCTTGGATTTGAAATCGAAAAGCTCGTATCTTTCTTCACTTTTTTCTATTTCATAATTAATCTCTTGCATGAGAAAGCGTGCTGCTATTATCTCCCAATCAGGAGCTTCCTTGCTGGTAAGCTCGCTTGCAGCTCTTGTTATAGCCTTAAGCATATCCTCTTCTGTCATATTTGCCTTAAGGAAGGATTCGAATTTAAAAAAGAGGGATTCTATTGGGTATCTTTGATTATCAAAGTCTGCTTGAACTTCAGTTATTATATTAAGAATATTTTTATCATCTATATATTTGGAGAAGTCTCCTATAACTTTTCTGTCCATATTGTGCTTGGCACGGTAGAGGATAAATGATTTTACCTCTCTGTAGTAATTCTCATCAATTAGGGTAAGCTCTACCAAGTCTTGGACTTCCTCGACCGTTACTGTGTGATCAGCTGGATACTTTTCCTTGATTGTCTTTTCTATCTTTGAGGAGATTTTCCTGAGATCTTCCTCGCTTATCATACTATCAACAGAATAGAAGGCCTTAGCAATTGCTTTTTCTATTTTTTCTCTCTCAAAATCTGCCCTCGTACCGTCTCTTTTAATAATTTCCATCTTAACTCCTTAATCTCTCACAAACGAACAACAAATAATATATAAACTAATATCAACTTTTCCCATTCTCTAAAATAAATATGATCTATCGCACTTTTAGGATAGGTCCAAATTTCCTTATGAATTTGTAGTTACTTTATCAAAAGTCTAATACTAGATGTAGTGTTTTTATCTTGTAATCGTCTATTATCATACCATATATTGTGGTTTTTCAAAATAAGAAAAAACAGCATAAATTAGCGATTTTTGTAATTCATGCTGGTTTTTTCTGTGATTTTTTCTAAATTTTATAGATTTTCTCCGTACAGATGGTCAAATATATCTTCCTTAACTACAGTAGTGTCGAGAAGTATATCAAAGAGTCCTTGTTTTTTGGGACTAAGACCAACTATTAGGTAAAGAATTTTAAATTTATTTAGGACAAATCTCCCGCAAATTTCTCTAAGTATTATTTGAGAGAAACTTAGCTTATCACTTGTTAGGGATACCACCCTAAGACCTAAGATCATCTTGCCTAGGGTCCTTCCCCTTGTGAAAAGTGTCATCAGAGTAAAGTAGGCTAAAGTAAGTCCTGTCCTAAGGACTTCACCGAGGCTAAAACTCAAGATGCTTGCATCCATATCTAAGGGCAAGAATACTTTTAGAATTGTAAATATTCCTCCTACAACTAGCATATCTATAAGAAAGGCTACAAGTCTTAGGAAAAATCCCGCATAGGCAAAGCGGTAGTCTTTCTCTCTAAAAGGAATTTTAACTTCAGTCATTGTAATCACCATACAAATACATTGGCCTTGGGCCTCCGTTTTTCATTAATTTATCAAGTATTGCAAGGTCGGATTCGCTTTTCTTAAGGTCTGTGACTTTTGAAAATATTGATGAGAAAGATCCCATAATATTTTCATTTCTTATTACCATCGGATCTTCTAAGTTATTTTCACTTGCCATATCTCCTATAGCAGAATCGAGATCTCCTATTTTATCAACTAGTCCATTTGCTAGGGCTTGGCTACCATCGTAGACCCTTCCATCAGCGAGCTTCCTAACTTCTCTTTCAGAAAGACCACGACCTTCTGCTACAATTTTTACAAATCTATCAAAGGCTGAGTCTACAAGTCCTTGGAAGTATTCTTTTTCTTCCTTGCTCATATCTCTTCCTTGGCTTCCGGCATCTTTCATCTTACCTGTTGTTATATTTTGCTCTTTAATTCCATACTTTTCAAAAAGTCCTTGGAGGGAGTAGGATTGGATGATTACTCCGATCGATCCTGTCCAGGTCTCATTTGATGCGTAGATCCTATCAGTTAGGGCTGATATATAATAGCCTCCGCTTGCTGCCATCTCACCCATTACAGTATATACTGGTTTTTCTGCTTCTTTTAGGGCCTTTATTTGATTTGCGATTCTCTCGGAGGCATAGACTGATCCACCTGGGGAATTTACATTTAGGATAACTCCCTTAACTAGTGGATCTTCCTTGGCGTTTTTAAGCTCTTCTACTACGAAGTCATTGGCATCATTGGATGAGATTACTCCATCGACATCTACGACCTTGATTTTTTCCTTAGGGTTTGTTCCTTGGATTACTTCTTCCGTATAACTAGAAAAGTCCGAGAAGTTTTTCATATACTTATCTCTTATATTTTGCTCTACTTCCTTGTCCTTATCCTTAGCAAATACCGAAACCACTAAGACTAGGGCGGTTATAGCCAAGGCTATCCATTTTTTTGCGTTATTTTTCATAAATCTCCTCTTAATTCATTTCCTATTTCTTAATCAGTATAACATAAAGCTTCAAAGCTGTTAAGTTATAGATTAAATTGCTTTTTCATCTAAGTTTAAGTACAATATTAATGCATCACAAGTATCGTTAACACTAGATACATTGTTAATGTATAGCTCCCTTTGGAGCTATTTACATAAATCCGGGCTTAGATTAGGCCCTTTTTCTTTTGCCAAATTTACAAGCACAGATACCGCTTCATCTAGGAGCTCTTCTATGGAAGGCTTTTCTTTAGAAACTATTAGGGTCTTGCAACAATCAAATGGGATTAGGATTCTTGTAGCTTCTGATTTTCCAATAGCCTTGGCTATTTTCTTGCTTATCTCCCCGTGAAGAGAATTAGTTATTACTATTCCTGTAGTTCCCAATATATAATCACAGTCCTTGACATTTACGACAATAGCATTTTCACCAGTCGCAATTATATCAGCTCCGGCCTTTTTCATAGCCTTACTAGAAAAATAATTAGTTCCTAAGCCATAGACTAGAGCATCTAGATTTTCTTTCTTGATTTTACTTACAAGGCTTGCACCTATCGAGCCTCCCTGGCCATCAATTACTACTATCTTCATATCTTCCTCCTTCTAATATTTTATCATAAGCTTAGTTCTTGACCTAGTTTTTTTTATATGTTAAGATAAATTTGTTAGTATGAAGCTGACTTTTTTAGATTACCATGAGGGTTTAGGGGATTCCTATGCCCTTTTTTATTTATAAAAAGAAAGGAATATGATGGACATAGATAAAGAAAAAAAAGAAAAACTCGATAATATAGTCAAAGATCTCCTCAAGGAGAAATTTGTCCTAGCCTTTTCTGGTGGTGTTGACTCATCTCTAATCTTAAAGCTTGCAAGCATGTATAGAGAAGAGAAAAACGATGTCGTAGCTATAATGTATAACACAAATACCACTCCAGACGGAGATTTAGAGAACTCTCAAAACTTAGCCTGTGAGATGGATGTCGACCTAAAAGTTGTAGATATTGATGTCTTCGACAATGAATATATAAAACATAACACTATTGACAGATGCTATCATTGCAAGAGCTTCCTGTTCGAAGAAGCCTTCAAGCTAAAAGATGCGCTCGGCTACAAATATGTCGTAGATGGGTCAAATCTCGAAGATTACAAGGTTTTTAGACCTGGAGTAAGGGCCCTTAACGATAAGGGAGTTGTAAGTCCCTTAAAGGAAGCTGGCTTTACTAAGGATATGGTAAGAGCCTATGCCAAAGAGTTAAACCTATCTGTATACAAGAGACCTTCCGCCCCATGTCTTGCAACAAGATTTCCATACAATGAACTAATTGATAAGGATAAATTTGAAGCAATCAACAAGGCGGAAATCTATCTAAAAGATCTAGGTCTTGAAAATGTCCGTGTTAGAGTCTACGGAGATAATACTAGAATTGAAGTCGATAGGAAGGATTTTGATAAAGTATTCAGTCAGGTAGATGAGATCGTCTCAAAACTTAAAGAATTTGGTTTCAAATATATAAATCTTGACCTTGAAGGCTATAGGTCCGGGTCAATGGATGAAGTAATAGAAAAGGAAGATAAGCTTAAGCTTAATCCATGGTTAGATCATGAATGATAAAGAATTTTTAGAAAATATTAAAAACGGCAAGATGACAATTGATGAGGGCTTAGCCTATCTAAAGGACTTTAATTTTAAAGATATAGATATAGCAAAGCTCGATTTTCAAAGAAAAAACAGGAGGGGCTTTCCTGAGACAATCTTCTGCCAGGGCAAGGAGGACTTTGCTTTGGTGGAAATCTTTAAGGCCTTTGCCGAAAGAAACGACTCAGTAATAGGCACTAGGGCGACCAAGGACCAATACGAGCTTGTAAAAAGGGAAATTCCTCAAGCAAAATACGACCCTACAGGAAGGATTATCTCCCTAGAATATGAAAGTCTCCCTCAAATAGGAAATATCGCAATTTGTACAGGCGGAACTGCAGATCTTTTCGTAGCAGAAGAGGCCGCCCTTACGGCAGAGTTTTTTGGATCTAAGGTAAGTCGCTTCTACGATGTTGGAGTATCTGGTCTTCACAGGATGTTAAATAAAATCGACGAAATTAAAAAAGCTAATGTGATAATTGCGATAGCAGGAATGGAAGGGGCCCTTGCCACTGTTCTTGCAGGCCTTGTGGATAAGCCAATTATAGCAGTGCCAACTTCTGTGGGCTATGGGGCAAGCTTTAATGGTATATCTGCCCTCCTTACCATGCTTTCGACCTGTGCCGAAGGAATTTCTGTAGTAAATATAGACAATGGCTACGGAGCAGCCTATGCTGCTTGCCAAATAAATAAACTAATAGAGGAGAAATAAATGGACTTATATTTTGAAATGTATTCTGGAATAGCTGGAGATATGACAATTGGAGCTCTCTTAGACCTTGGAGCAAGTCAAGAAAAGCTAATAGAAGCAATCGATTCACTTGGTATTGATGGCTACAAGTTAGTCTTTGACAGGGCCCTAAAGAGCGGAATCGATGCCTATAATTTCGATGTGATCTTAGAAAGTGAGAATCATGACGAAAATCACAGCAATATCCATGAAGATCATAACCATAATCATGACCATAATCACGAACACAATCATGAACACAGCCACGATCACCACCATCATCATGATCATAACCATAATCACGACCATGACCACCACTCTCACAGCCATGTTCATAGAAATATCTCTGATATAGAAAAAATTATTAAGGGCTCAGACGTTCTTTCAGAAAAAGTAAAGAAAGACGCCCTAGGGATTTTTGATATCATTGCAGAAGCAGAGTCTAAGGCCCACGGGGTAGATAAAAGCGAGGTCCACTTCCACGAAGTAGGAGCCATAGACTCCATCATAGATATAGTTGGGGTAACAGTCCTTCTAGAAGACTTAGGTGTGGAAAATATATACTTCTCCAAGCTCTTCGAAGGATGCGGCATGCAAAAATGTGCCCACGGCTATATGCCAATCCCAGTTCCAGCAGTAGCAAATATCTTGAAGGATTCAAATATCAGCCTCAATATCATAGATGACTATGGCGAGCACGTAACTCCAACTGGAGCTGCTATAGTTAAATATTTTTCTACAGGAGAAAATATCAAAGAGTTTGCAATCAAGAAAATCGGTCTCGGTGCAGGCAACAAGGACTTTGAGAAGTCTACTAATGTCCTAAGGGTAATGGAGATAGAAAATCCTAAAAAAAAAGCCTAATCCTAGCAGAGACTAACATAGATGATACTACAGGGGAAGTTTTGGGCTTTGTCATGGACAAATTAATGGAAGTTGCTAGGGACTCCTTCTACACTCCAATTTTCATGAAGAAAAACCGTCCAGCCTACAAGCTTTCCGTCCTATGTGATAAAGAAAGAATAGAAGAAGTTGAAGATATAATCTTTGCCAACACTACATCAATAGGAATTAGAAAAATAGAAGTATATAGGTCGATCCTAGATAGAGACATGATTTCCATAGACTATGATGATCTAAAACTTTTCTTTAAGAAAGTCTATCATAAGGATTCATCCTACCTATACCCAGAATATCAGTCGGCCAAAGACTTGGCAGAAAAGGAAAATATATCAATCAAAGAAGCCTTTGATAAAATGAAATCAATTTATGGAGAAAAATATGAAAATTAAATTAAGAAATATTGGTCTTTTAATAGTCTTCCTCCTAGTCCTTGCCTCTTGTGGAGGAAATAAGGCAGCGGAAGAAAAAGTAGAGACTAAGGTAGAAAACAGAAAAAGCACAGAAGATAAGAGTGAGGCCAAACTTGTAATTGAAGATGTCCTAGGACGAAAGGTGGAGCTTGATAAGCCAATGGATAAGGTCATAATCCAAGGCTCAGGTTCTGGTGGTCCCTTTATGACTATGATGTATCTAGATAAGGAGAATTTCTATAAGAAAATCGCCGCCATGGATGACGGTATAAGACGCGATAGAAACGACCTCTACCAAAGGCTAGTAGATAAAATCCCCGAGCTAGATGATGTCAAAAGAGTAAGTAACTTCGCAGACAACGACTTTTCCCTAGAAGAGCTCCTATCCATAGACGCCGATGGAATCATCGCCCCTGTTTCCTACAAGGCCCAGCTAGATGTAATCGAAGATAAGATAGGCCTACCTATAATCTATGTAGACTATCACAACCAAGACTTCGACGATCACCTAAAGTCTACAGAAATTATAGCCAAGGCCACAGGACTTGATAAAAACCTCGACAAGCTAAATGGCTTCTATAAGGAAAAGATCGATTCGATGAAAGAAAGGCTTAAAGATGTAAGTGATAAGCCAAGGGTCTATCTGGAGCATGGCTATGAAGGAGAACATGCCTACGGTAACTCCTACGGCAACGAAATGATGTGGGGTAAGATCATAAACGATGCTGGCGGATACAATCTCACAGGAGACGTCTTGGGAGAAAAGGAAGCGACTCCCGTTTCTGAGGAGTTTGTCCTATCTCAAGATCCTGATATGATTTTTGTCACTGGAGCAGAATGGGTTGAAAAGCCTGAGTCAATGAAGATGGGCTTTGGAATTAGTCCAGAAGATGTAAGTAAAAAGATTGATAAATACAAGATACGAAATGGATGGAAAGATTTGACCGCCATGAAGGAAAAAAATGTCTATGTCATAGGGCAGAACTTAGCAAGGGACATGTGTGACTTCTACGCCTACGAGACTCTCGCCAAGACCTTTCACCCAGAGCTTTTCGAAGATGTGGATCCAGAGGCTGATATGAAAGACTTTTACGAAAACTTCATGCCTATAGAATATCAGGGAACTTGGTTTAGCAAATATGAGTAAGAATAAAAAGATTCTTATCCTAGGCCTAATAAGCCTTCTCGTTTGTGCGATAGATTTATTCATTGGAGTGGGAGAGCTTGTTCCAAGAGACCTCGTGAGTCTAAACGAACTTCAAAGAACAATTCTTTTTAAAATAAGAATGCCAGAGATGGCTACCGCCCTTATTATTGGCATGATCTTAGGCCTTGCTGGAGCCTGTATGCAGACTATCCTAGACAATCCCCTAGCAAGTCCCTTTACCCTAGGGGTCTCATCTGCTGCAGGCTTTGGGGCCTCCCTCTTTCTCCTTTTAGGTATATCGATTAATCTTATAGCCTTCGGGGCCATAGGCTTTGCCCTCATAGCTATAATCTTCGTCTATATAATATCAAGGAGAAGCTTCGCCCACACAAGCTCCATGATCCTTGCTGGAATTGCCGTCAAATTCTTCTTTGACTCGCTTACAAGTCTAATGCAATACATATCCACAGACGAAACCCTCTCATCAATCGTCTTTTGGCTCTTTGGCTCTGTCTCAAACACCAACCCCAAGCAAATTGCGATTCTTTTCGCATCCTTCATCCTAGCCTTCATCCTAATCATCAAAGACAGTCACAAGCTTACTAGCCTGAGATTTGGAGAAGAAAGGGCCAAAAGTCTGGGAGTAGATGTAAAAAGAGTAAAGATTAAGACCTTTATGATAGTATCGATTCTTTCATCAATCGGGGTAAGCTTTGCAGGTGTGATAGGCTTTATAGGCGTCATAGCCCCTCATTTAGCAAGGAAAATCCTAGGAGAAGACCAAAGGTATTATCTAATAGGCTCAAGCCTTATAGGGGCAATTCTTTTGGTATTTTCATCAGGCCTATCCAAAATCGTAAAGCCTGGCGCCATCCTTCCTATAGGAATTATAGCAAGTCTTGTTGGACTTCCTTTGATATTTATATTCTTTTTTGGAGGCAAAAATGATTGAAGCTAAAAACCTATCCATCTCCTACGACAGGAAGATAATTGATAATATATCCTTTAAGATAGAAGAAGGCAAGGTGAATATTCTCATGGGAAGAAACGGATCAGGCAAATCGACTATCCTAAACGCCATAAGCGGAATCAAAAGTTACGAGGGTGAGATAAAAACAGACGGAAAAGTTTCCTATCTTAATCAAAATATCAATTCAAAGGCAAAATTTACAGTATTCGAGACTATCTTGCTTGGCAAGGTAGCTGATCTTTCCCTAAGAATTACGGACAATGATAAAAAAGACGTCGAAAAAATCCTAGACCTATTAGATATAAGAGAGTACAAGGATAAGTATATAAATAGATTGTCAGGAGGAGAAGTGCAGAAGGTCTTTATAGGCCAGGCCCTTGTAGCAAATCCCAAAATCCTCCTTCTAGACGAACCAGTAAGTGCCCTAGACCTCAAAAACCAATACGAGATTATGAGAATCATAAAAGATTTGACAGAAAAGTTAAATCTTACGACTTTAATAAGTCTCCACCAAATAGGCCTAATAGAAAAATTCGCAGACAATATCATCCTAATAGATAATCAAAAAATCTACAGACAAGGCCCATCCAAAAAGGTCATGGACGAGGAGATGTTTAGGGATATATTCGACATGGAGACAGATATAAGGGATTTTGATGGAAATAGGCATATATATTTTAAGTAAAAGGGGCTGTTGCAAAAATCCCAATATAGAAAAAGACGAGGAAACTAAACATCCTCGTCTTTTTCTGATACAATGTATTTATGAAAACCGTTACAAATACATCATCATTAACCAATTTTACACTAGTTGATGATACAATTCAATTAAAATTAAACTTTAATACAGAGATATACATCCAAGATGATGTAAAACTAAGGCTTGTAAAAAATATAAAGCCTAACACTATAGCTGTAAGTCATTTAGATAAAAGCGAGACCAAACCCCTGTGAAGGGCAAGCCTGAGCCTCTTTATGGTAAGCTGACTTCTAACTGCTACAAGGGTAATGTCAATAATAGCATTTAAGTCTTCTTTGCTCGTAATAGCCTCAGTCATTGGCCCAATTCTCAATAGATTAGGCATAAGGGTATTTAATATAGAAGCCAAAATCATCGGCACAACTATTGTAGCCGCTGGGACTTTTTTAAAAATTTAGAAAGCATAATCCTCCGTAATAATGTTATTATACTTATTTATTAAAAAACTACGATTATTTTATTACTTTCTCCAACTTTCCGTATATATCCAAAATATTTTCTAATAAAGATAAAAAACGTCAAGGGAAATTTCCCCCAGCGTTTTTAATGTTAATTTTTTGCTTATAGCCTATTATCTATCCAAGCAATGATATCGCCAATTACTTCGTCTTTGGCATATTCATTCATGATTTCATGGCAAAGACCCTTATAGATTTTAATTTGGCAGTCTTTAGAAGAGTTGTTTTCAAAAAAGTCAAAAGAATCTTTAAAGTTAACTAGGGCATCGTCACTGCCGTGGAGAATTAAAACTGAGTAAGAAAAGTCTTTTTCATTTTCCTTAAACCAAGCTATTCCGTCTTTTAATGCATATAAAAGACCCAGTTGGTATTTTTTAAGGTTTAATGGGTCAGCAACATAGGCTTCTACAACTTCTTTTACAGAGCAAACCCCGTCGCCAAGCTCGTTTGGAAGTTCTGTGTGTGGGTCAAGGCCAGGACCTACCATTTCAGTCAACTTATTATTATCGTGGGTAAGACCACCAGAAGTTATGACTCCAACAAGGTTTTTATCTCTATACTTTGCCCCGTAAAGGCTTACTGCAAAACCACCCATAGAATGGCCTAGCAAGAATACTGGCTTATCAGGATTTTCCTCTATAGCCTTATCTACAACTACATTTACATCTTCTAGCATGTCTTCGTAGTCCTTGTAATATCCCCTCTCGCCTTCAGACTTGCCGTGGCCCCTGTGGTCAAACCTATAGGTCGAAAAACCTGCATTGTGAAATTTCTCAGCCACATAATCGTACCTACCAGAATGTTCTGCCAATCCATGGACAATAACAACTGCAGCCTTGGCATTTTTTGCTTCTTCCTTGTTGTAAAATAAAGCTGTGCCATCAAAAGATTCAATAAAATTTGTCATGATCATTCCTCCAAATTTTTCTATATCGAATATTTGCTCTCCTAAACAAAAGCATTTTATATATTAATACCCCTAAAAGCGCTTTCCTTTTCAATTAATTTTGCTTCTAAAACAATATTTGTTTCTGCCTTTTCATCATTTAAAATCTTTAGAAGGTTATCTATAGCAAAATCAACCTGGTCGGAAATTCTCTGATCTATGGAAGTTATGGCTTGGTTGGTAAAGTCTGTTACATGGATATTGTCAAAACCTATAATGCCAAGGTCTTAAGGGATTTTATTCCTTCATTTACCATAAGTTTATAGGCATTTATATAAAGCCTATCTAACTCAAATTGGATTGAGTCAAATTCTGGGTTTTTCCTTAGAAAATCGATTAATTTCAAGAGGTATTCCTCTAGGTCTTTTACTTTAAATTCAACAAAATTCGCATCGTCATAATACTTATAAAGAGCCACAACAAAATCTGATTTCTTGGCAATATAGGACCTAAACATATAACCAGTATCCAAAGCCATATAGAGGGGTCTCTTGTAAGAATTATCCTTAAAAAGCTTGACAGTCTGGTCTATAGTCTCAATTTCATCTATATAGACGTTTACAATTTTTTCGTTTTAGTCAGTTGTTTTAACATTTAAAAGCGCCATGGGAATAAGAACCGACATATTTATAGCTTTTCGTAAAATCTTTTTTCTTCATAGGTAGAACCCACACAAATAATTGCATCAACCTTGCTTTCAACCAAGACATCAAGATAGGAGACCTTTTTTCATAGGTATCAGTTGTAACGCAAAGAGGAACATCTAGAAATAATGGGAGAAAACAGAAACTCCTATTCAAAAACAGACCATGACGCAACCTTTATGAGAATGAAGGAAGACCATATGAGAAACGGTCAACTAAAACCAGCCTACAATGAACTAGCCGTCCGGATCGTGGAGTACCTTGCAAGCGCATGTTATATTTATTCTTCGTTGTTTTTTTATTAAAATCTCTACTAAAAAATAACAAAATGAAAAGAAAAACATTAACGATACTACAAATCCTGGATAGGAAAATGATTTCTCAACATAATTACTCATAAAATTATTTCCTGAAAAAAATGATAATATGGCTAAGCCTATATATAATAATATTTTTTTATTTTTTTATTCATAATTACCTCCTATAAAAATCTATATTATGTATATATCCTAAATTGATTATATATATAAAAGGAGCTTTTTCCAAAATAAAATCGGGACTAAACTACAACAGATTCCACCACAGAGGAAAATCAAATATAAGAAATGAGATATGCCTATTATCTATGGCACTAAACTTAAATAAATTGGCATCAAAAATAAAAAATAAGAACTTAGAAATTATAAAATACAAAGCTGCTTAAGAAAAAAATATTTACAATAGTAAGCTTTATTAATTGAGCCTATTTTTAAGGAAAATGTGGAAAAATTTATTATCATCTTAAAAAACTTTATAGAATCTAATAGCTTGATATAGATACACAATAAAAAAGATGATGAGCAGGATAGATTTGCCTATTCTGCAACACCAGCTTTTTACCTGTTTTTAATTTTATAAAAATACCATAGAAAATATATGGGCCGCAAAGCCTGCGCATAGGCCTCCTATGGTATGGGAGAGGATGGCGGAGCTTGTCATCTCCTTTGTCTTTAGGGCATCCATCATGGCTATATGGGTTGATAGATAGCCTGACCAGCACATGCACATGGAGGTAAAGACTGCTATATCATTTCCCGTAACTGTCATTCCATTTGCGAATTCCTTAACCAAGCCTATGGCAGCACCAGCAGAACCTAAGGCTGTTATTGGAACTGCTATAAAAGAATCACTAGAAAATCCAAATATAGGGCCTAAGATAAAGGATAATTTTTCCCCAAGCCAAGGAAGAAAAGCAACTCCCTGGCCAATTTCTCCTGTATATCCACCAGCTGGCATAGGATTTGTAAGAAGCATGACCATAGTACAGATTGTGATCACTCCAGGAATAATAGCAACTCCCATGTCGACTCCACGCTTACCTCCGTAAAGAATCGCTTCTATAGCACGAGATCCAAAAGAACCTTCCCTCACTATCCTAGATCCTTCTGGTATAATTTCGACATTTTCTACTTCTACCATCTCTTCTGTTCCGTAGTGCTTTTTCGTAAAACTTAGCATTATCCTAACCGATACGACTGATCCTACAAAGGCTCCTAGATTTCCAATAAGAGAAGCCTTAACAGCTCCTTCTACAGGAAGGGAGAACATGGTTGTAGTCACAATAAGGCCCATGCCAAAGGAGGTTCCTAGATTGCATAGGGCTGGCATTTGGAATTTTCTGAAGTATTTTTTGAAATTATCTTCATCTGCCAGAGTAAGGATTGCTGGATTGTCTGATAAATAGCAATTTAGTATGCCCAAAGAAGAAGCTCCGGGCAGATTATAGATAGGTTTCATAATCTTAGATAAGAGGACATCTACCAAGGCAATAAAGCCAAATTCAGAAAAAAGACTGGATAGAGCCCCTGCTATGACAGAGATACCCATTATGTAAAAACAAGTATCCATCAAAAGCCTGTAGGCCGTATTCATTATGGTCGATAGCATATTGCTTGGCCCCATAATATGGCCAATCCAGGAAAAGATTCCAAAAAACACGATTATAAAGATAAAATTTTCTAAACTTATATTTTTCTTATAGCTTCTATTCATGATTACACCCCTTTATTTATCTATGAAATCCCGATAATTAAATACCGACTTCTTATTTAAATCATATAATTTAAAGAGATTTTAGTCAATCTTTATAGAAGAATAAATTATTTAAGTCTCTTCATCTTTTATTTAAGCGAAAATTCCAATCTATTTAAAGCTATAAATTTGACAAGTTTTTGGAAAATAAGTCTACTTAAGTCTATTATTATAATTAAGATGTAAGTCAAACACAGAAAGCTTTAAATATCTAAAATACACTAAATTATCTTATCTATAATCTAATTATTTCCACAGAAAAAGCTCCAGCAAGGCCTGGAGCCAAAATCTTATTCTAAAGAATCGTCGTCTGATCCTATATTATCTTCATTTATATTCTCTTTTTCAACTTCTTGCGATTCGTCACTTTCATCCTTATCTAGATTTTTAGTGTCTACATCGGTATTTTCTCTTATATCACTTTCACTAGTATCTACTGCCTTTTTGTTTAGGATTTCCATAAATTGGTCACCTGTTATGGTCTCCTCTTTTAGTAGGAAGTCTGATATTTCGTGAAGTTTGTCTATATTATCCTTAAGGATTTCTATAGCTCTCATATGAGCCTTGGCTATAATTTGGGCAACTTTTTCGTCAATCTTGTTACCTGTTCCATCAGATACTATCATAGATCTTTGGCCACCTAGGTATCTTCCTTGGATTTGTTCAAGTTGCATGAAGTCAAACTCATCATCCATACCATAAATTGTAACCATGTTTCTCGCCATGGCGGTAGCTCTTTCTATATCATTAGAAGCTCCCGTTGTTTTGGTATTAAAGATCAACTCTTCAGCAGACCTACCACCTGCAAAGGTAACTATTTCATCAAATAGCTCTTGCTTGGTCATGATATATTTTTCGTCCTTGTCCACAGTCATTGTATAACCTAGGGCTCCACCAGTTCTTGGAACTATGGTAATCTTGGTTACCGGAGTCTTCTGGGTTTGGATAGCTGCTACTAAGGCGTGTCCTACTTCGTGGTAAGCTATGATTTTCTTCTGATCATCACTTATTACAGCGTTTTTCTTTTGCTGACCAGCTATTACTGTCTCGATTGATTCCTCGAGATCTTCTTGAGTAAGCTTGTTACGGCCTTCTCTTACAGCACGAAGGGCTCCCTCGTTTATAATATTTGCAAGGTCAGCACCGCTTGTACCAGCAGTTCTTTTGGCTATTTCTTCATAGTCAATATCATCTTCTCTTTTGATATTTTTGGCGTGAACTTTAAGGATGTCTTCACGGCCCTTAAGGTCTGGTAGTTCTACTTGAACTTGCCTATCGAAACGACCAGGTCTAGTAAGGGCTGGGTCCAGGATTTCTGGTCTGTTGGTTGCTGCAAGAAGCACAACTCCTTCAGTCGCATCAAATCCGTCCATCTCGTTTAGAAGTTGGTTTAGGGTTTGTTCACGTTCATCATTTCCAGAATATCCAGATACGTCACGCTTTTTACCTATAGCGTCGATCTCGTCTATAAAGACTATACAAGGTGCTTTTTCCTTGGCTTGTTTAAAGAGGTCACGGACCTTACTTGCACCCATACCTACGAACATTTCCACAAATTCTGAACCTGAAATTGAGAAAAATGGCACGTTGGCTTCACCTGCTACGGCTTGGGCCATTAGGGTCTTACCTGTTCCTGGAGGACCTACTAAAAGGACTCCCTTTGGAACCTTGGCTCCTATTTCCTTGTATTTTCCTGGATTATGGAGGAAGTCTACTATCTCACTGAGTGAGTCTTTGGCCTCTTCTTGACCTGCAACATCCTTGAAGGTCTTTCCAGTTTTGTTTTCTACATAAATTTTGGCGTTAGACTTACCGAAGTTCATGAAGTCTCCGCCGCCACGACCTCCCATGGTCTTTGTAAGAGATCTTGAGGCAAAATAAAATATTACCCAGATGAAAACTAAAGGCAATATACTTGTCAAGAACAAGGAAAGATAAGGGTTCATTCTCGTTTCAATCTCTTGAGAGAATATTAACTTATCATTTCTTTCTTTGGCCTTAAGAAGTCTATCTGTAAGGTCTGTATCTTGCCATAGACCTGTCTCGTAGGCATTTTCATCCCCATCTACTTTTGCCTTGAAGGTGTATTTTTGATCATCCTTAGATACTTCTGTAACTTGATCGTTTTCGATCATTTCAACAAATTGGCTGTAGGATACTTCTTTTACATCTGTATCTTGCGCTATTGGATTTAGCGCAAAGCGTATCACTACAAATAATACTATAGCAACCAACCAATAATATAATAGAGGTTTTTTGCTTGGATTTCTCTTAGCCATCTAACCCACTCCTATATATATATTTATCGAGCAGTAATTCTAGAGCTTCTAATTCATCAACTATGGTTTGTAAGTTGACATCTATCCCATCTTCTGGAATGTCTTCCTTTATTTTTTGGAAGTAGTCATCTACCATCTTTGCTGCTTTTTCTCCATCTTTTGTAAGCATCACGTTAACTACTCTCTCATCTTCTTCACTTCTTACTCTATTTACAAAGCCTTGCTTCTCAAGTCTCTTGCAAATATTTGAAATATTACCTCCGGTTATGCCTATGGCCTTGCCGAGGCTACCGATAGATACTGCCTTATCCCTATTTGAATAAAGGGTAATAATCATCTTTAGCTGCAGAGGGGTTATCCCTAGTTCATTTGCAGTATCTTGTAGTAATAAGTCGATTTTATGTGAAATTTCTCTAATCATAGAGAATATAGAATTATTAAATTCAAAAAAATCTATATGTTTTGCTGCCATATCTCCTCCTAAATGTACTATATTATTATTTTACATATAAGTTAAATTTTTTCAATAAAACTTATTTATGCTTTAAATATATTTCATACACATTTCAATATTTGGGAGAGTTAGGACCTAATCATAGTATCTTTTCATCCAAATATGTTCTATTCCACCATCATCAAAGACTTCTCCCTCTCTTTTGAAACCGAAAGAAGCATAATAGTCAGAAACATACTCTTGGGCATTTATTCTAACCTCTTTGGCATCGAGCTCTTTGTCTATATATTCCATAACTTCAGAAAGAAGTTCTTTAGCTAGGGATTTGCCCCTGAAGTCCCTGTGGGTTACTACCCTTGATATTTGATATATTTTATTTTTTTCATCGATCTTATGTATTCTCATATAGCAAACTACAGAATATCCTTCTTTGATAAAGGCGTGATCTGCTATATAATCCATAGCATCGAGATTTCTCATGTCCATGGCTTGTTCATGGATGAAGATATCATTTCTTAGTTGGGCTATTTGGTATATTTCGTCTCTTTCTAACTCTTCAAATTTCTTTATTTCAACCATAGGCTTCCTTCCTTTTTTCTCTTCTACTTGGACTTTATTTTTGTAATATACCTTACTGCTTCTAAGCTTGCAATTTGTCCCTGGCCTACTGCCCTCATTATTTGGTAGGGAGATCCCGTGACATCTCCTGCGGCGAAAAGACCCGCAATATTTGTTGCCATATGAGAATCTACTTCTATGTGATTGTCTTTAATCTTTACTGATGGGACCATTCTTTGAGCCTTGGATGAATCTTTTATGATGAAAAATCCATCTGCCTTTATTTTCTTCCCAGACTTAAATTCCAAAACTTCCGCCCTATTATCTCCTCTAAATCCAAGGGGAACTTCTCCTTCTATTAGATTTATAGCAGGATCTAAGTTGATATCTTCCTTATACATATTGACAAAGCTAAGCTTACCTACTATTTCTGCTATAAAGTTGGCTTCTTCGACACTTTCTTCATTGTAGCCTATAAGGACAACTTCCTTTCCCTTATAGAGGGCCGCATCACAGGTGGCGCAATAGCTTATTCCCTTAGCGAAATATTCCTCTTCTCCTACTAGGTCTTTTGTTAGCTCTATACCTGTTGCCACTATTACAGCAAGGGCCTCAACCATTTCTCCCGACTTAAGCATCAAAGCATGGTAGTCTCCCATGGCATAGACAGTTTGGACCCTCTCTTCACTAAAGTTTATTTCATAATCCTTTAGAGAGTCCTTAAATCTCTGGTTTAGCTCGCTTCCCCTTATATCCCCAAAGCCTAAGTAATTTTTAATAGATTCTGTTTTAGTAAGCTTAGGAGAATCCTTGCCGAAGATTATTACAGACTTATTTCTGATTTTTGCATTTAAAGCGGCGCTAAGCCCTGCAGGACCTGCGCCGATTATTGCTAGATCATATCTCATTATTGATATTTTTCCATTTTTTCTACTATAACTTCTCTAGATTGGAAGCCTACTAGGGTATCCTTTAGGACTCCATCCTTAAATATCATAATCGAAGGAACTGCATTTACATTATATTGGCTTGCTATATCTTCTGATTCATCAATATCTATGTTAAATATTGTATATTCACCCTCAAGTCCCTCGAGAACTGGTCCTTGCATCTTACATGGTCCACACCAGGTAGCTGAAAAGTCTACTAGCATTAGACCCTTGCCGTTTTCTACTTCACTTCTAAATTCATTAGAGTTTAATCTTTTCATCTTATCTCCTTTGTTCTACTAATCCTGAAACTTCACTTACTGGTAGAGAATATATAATTCCCTTTCCTTCCTTGTCAAGTTCCATCTCCTTATATATTTTACCCCTAATAGTATCTTCTAATTCTTTTTTTATTAGCATTATTACTATATCTTTTTCAGGCTCTATATTCATATTCAAAAATATAGAACTCTTAACATTTTCTGCAGATCCTCTTCCATGGACAAGGGTTGCTCCACGTGCTCCATTATCCTGGGCAATATGAACTGCTCTTTGGCCCTCGTGTCTATCTACTATTACATATAGGCATACGTAGTCCATCATATAATCCTTTCTGTCAAGCGATGTGCCAAAGGCTATACCTGTGTTTACATCTTCTAACTTATCTTTAATTTTATCAAATAAAACATCAGTCTTCTTCTCATCAAATAAAATACAAGAGTAATTGGAATTATAGCGAAGGATGCATTAGTTATTCCACTAATAAGGGCAGATGTATGGGCTGCTTCAGCAATCTCCATATTTGTATTTCCAATTGATAAACTCATCAAAATTCCTGCTATAATAGGTCCAGCCGAAGCAATCCCTACAAGTCCAAAGGAATCATCTTCTGACATATCACCCTTTAGGGAGGCAACCCCTAGTCCCAGAGATATGATAAAGGGGGTGGTCATTGCTCCTGTAGTAGCCCCTGATGCGTCAAAAGCGATAGCATGGCCAAAGTTATCAGCAAATATCATCAATACAAATATAAGAGAGTATATCCATATCATTAGGCTCGATAGTCTAATCTCCTTAAATATTCTGTAAAGTCCGATAGATATCATAATGCCAACACCAAGGGATATTATAATAACTATGATTTGAGGAGAAAGTCCAACTGCACTGGTTATTTCATTAGCAAGTATCAAAAGATCCGGTTCTGCTACAGATATTATAAATCCTATAAATACACCAAAAATAATTACAGCTATTATGGAATTAAATCTTGCGAGAAACTCTCCCATCATTGAACCTATTTTTGATATAGACATCTCCACGCCTGTTAAGAATACCGCTAGTCCCAATATAACTCCAACACATCCTAGGAGAAAATTAACTAGTAATTTGCTCTCTACTCCAACAAAAAAATTAAGGATTAATACTAGAAGGGCTATTGGAACGACTGCCTTCGCATTGTTTTTTATTTCTTCAAAAAATATATTACTCACCTCAATTTTGTTTATAGAAAAAGAGGCAATCAAACGACTGTCTCTTCTTCATGGTAGCCTATTAATTTACAGCTTGAGATGCTGTAATAATTGCTATTTCGTACACATCTTCTTCAGAACAACCTCTGGAAAGGTCGTTTACTGGTGCGTTAAGACCTTGTAGTATTGGACCTAATGCCTTGTATCCACCAAGTCTTTGGGCTATCTTATAACCAATATTTCCTGCTTGTAGGTCTGGGAAGATAAATACATTACACTTACCAGCTACTTCAGATTTTGGAGCCTTTTGAGCTGCTGTTTTTGGATCGATTGCTGCATCGAATTGGATTTCACCTTCAACCCTTAGTTCTGGATCAATCTCTAGGGCTCTTTGTTTAGCCTTAGCTACCTTTGTAGCTAGATCGTGGTGGGCTGAACCGTGAGTTGAGAATGATAATAATGCTACATATGGGTCCATACCAAAAGATTTAGCACTTTTTGCAGTTTCAACTGCAACTTCTGCAAGCTCGTCAGATTCTAGGGTAATATTTACAGCTGTATCTGCAAATACCAATTGATTTCCGTCTGGTCCTATCATTACCATAACTCCTGATACTCTATTAACACCAGGTTTTGTTCTAATTATTTGAAGAGCTGGTCTAATAGTATCTCCTGTAGTATGAACCGCACCAGATACCATTCCATCGGCATAGCCTGCTTTAACTAACATAACTCCGAAATAGTTTACATTAGTTCTTAGTAAGAATTCAGCTTCTTCTTTTGAAGTCTTTCCTCTTCTTACCTCAACGAAAACATCAACTAATTTATCGAAATCTTCGAAATATTGTGGATTTATGATTTGTAAATCACCAAGTTTTAGTCCTTCTTTATCAGCTGTTTTTTGGATTTCACCTTGATCTCCTAAAACTATTGGTGTAAGAAGTCCCTCTTCTTTATGTCTTAAAGCAGCAGCTAGAACTCTTGGGTCGCTACCTTCTGGTAAAACGATTTTTAAGTCTTTGCCTGCTATGGTTTTTCTTGCGTTTTCTAGTATACCTTCTGGCATTTAGTCCTCCTATTTTTTATTTCTATAATATAACTATACCCATTAATTTTTAAACGTAAGCTTAGTTATTTAATTAACTTTTTGCTTTATTTAATGCTTCTAGCTCATTAGTGGCTAGGTCTTTTTCGCTTGCTCCATTAACAATTTCCTTAAGGTAAACTGTGGAGCCTTCGCTTGAATAAAGACTAGTCAAAACTATACCATTATGGAAATTATCAAGCAAACATAAGGTAAAAGATAAACTTCCAGTCTGTCCATCAAATGCATCAAAGTTTACAACAGCCATATTACTTACTGCACCCATAGTGGTGTCCTTAGCCTCTATTGCCCTTTGATCTATTGTTCTAATTTCCTTATTCGAATTTTCAATCCTTTCGTTGATTGAAACTAAAAGTTCCTCTAAGTTAAGGTCTGCATTGTTTCCTCTTAAGAGATGGTCGTATCTTTGCTTTTGCCTTCTTATCCTATTATTCATAGACATAATAAAGGCAAATTCAACCACCACTAGGACGAATAATATTCCTATAAATACTCCTGTCATTATTTCCTTCCTTCGATAATTTTAACATTTTTTTGATACAAGTTCTCGCACTTTTCTAGAAAATAGTCATAATCATAAGTCTCTTTGGTATATTTGAGATTGAGCTCAATGGTAGGCATGGCAGATCTTATAGCCTCCCTAAGGAGATTGTTCGCTATAATCCCATCCGATAGATTCTTCCCCCTTTTAAGGATATCAGAAAACTCTTCTAGGGCCTTAAGAGAGATGTCCACCATCTCTATCTGAGGTCTTGCCGCTTCTAAAAAGAATTTTTCTTCGAAGTTTTTCCTCTTTATCTCGGCTATTAACCTTTTAGTTGCGTCTACATCTTCTTGAATTAATTCTGTGAGCCTCTCGCTAATCTTTGTTTCACATGAAACATCTCCCATCATATTAATGAGATTGACTGCCATATTGGCCACAAGTATTACAACAGCTCCTCCTCCAGGATTCGGTCTCATATTTTTGATTTCTGTAAGGAGTCTTTCTACACTCATGTCAACTATCTTCATCGCCAAGTCTCCAATAAATATTTTCTATATCATCAACTGTGAAACAATCTATTATTAGTTTGTAGGTCTTACCAGTTTTATCTATTTTTACCTTAGATCCAACTTTTTCCATAAATTTCTCCTCATAATCTTCTAAGAGGATCTTATCTATATCGCTTAGGCCTTCTGGTTCTCTTTTACCCTTACTCTTATTGCTTATTTTTTCTGCATCTCTTACATTTAATTTTTTGTTTATGAAACCATCTAGGGCTTTCTTTCTTTCTTCCTCATCCTTTATAGATAGGAGAGTTCTAGCTTGGGAGGCGGAAATTTTTCTATCAGCCAAAGCCTCTCTTTCATCATTATTAAGTTTAAGTAGTCTTATGGTGTTAGCTATATAAGACCTCGACTTACCCATGGACTTGGAAATTTCTTCCTGGGTCATGGAGAAATCGTCTATGAGTTTCTTGTAAGCCTGGGCTTCCTCAAGAGCACTTAGGTCCTCTCTTTGGATGTTTTCTACTAGAGAAAGGATGTCTATTTCTTTTTGATCAAAATCTCTAACTATAGCGTCGATTTTCTTAAGTCCAGCTAAGACACTTGCCCTATATCTTCTCTCTCCAGCTATGATCTCGTATTTGTCATTCTTTTTACTTAACACAATAGGATTTAGGAGGCCATATTCCTTTATAGATTCTGCCAATTCCTCTATATTTTCGAAATTCTTCCTAGGCTGGTCGCTCCTTGCTTGTATTAAATCAATATCGATTTTTTCTATACTTCTTATATCTTCTTCTATTTCAGGTATGAGAGCCGATAGGCCTCTGCCTAAGGTTTTTCTTCCTGTCATCTTATCCACCTATCAATTCTTGGGCGAGCATCTTATAAGCTGTTGCTCCCTTTGATCTTTCCTCATATTCTAAGACAGACTTCCCATATGATGGAGCTTCTGCAAGTCTTACATTTCTCGGAATCATTGTCTTAAATACCTTGTTTTTAAAATATGACTTTACTTCCTCAACAACCTCATAGGATAAATTTGTCCTCTTGTCAAACATGGTTAAAAGGACTCCTTCTATCTCAAGGTCCTTATTTAAGGAATCCTTAACTAGCTTGTAGGTATTCATCAATTCACTTACTCCTTCTAGGGCGTAATATTCTGTCTGAATAGGAATTATTATCGAATCACTAGCAACAAGAGCATTGATCGATAGAAGTCCCAAACTTGGTGGACAATCAATTAAAACAAAATCGTATTCTTCTTCAAGTTTTCCTATAATTTCCTTTAAGACCTCTGTCCTTGAAACTGGATCTAGATTTACAAGCTCAACTTCAAGACCTGATAGAGAAGACTCGGAATTAATAAGAAGTACTCCTGATTCAGTTTCTTTTATATATTTAGAAAAATCAATTCTCTTTTCATCTTCTGTTCTAACTTTTTTATTTTCTTCTAATTCTTCTTCTTTTTCATTCTTATCATCTAGAATCTCATTAAATAAGTCATAAACTGAATCGCCCTCTTTATCAACTCCCAATCCTGTGGTTGTATTGGCCTGAGGGTCAATATCTATTACGAGGACTTTTTTTCCTTCTTTTACCAAGGCTACCGAAAGATTTACTACGCTAGTAGTTTTTCCTACTCCACCTTTTTGATTAAATATTGATATTATCATACTTACCTCTCATTAATGTTATAGCTAAATCAATCGCCCTGTTTTTTGCTCTCAACCTAACTCTATTTCTATCTCCTTTGAAGTTATATTCTTTTGGAATGTATTCTCCCTTATACAAGACTCCTACAAAAACTTTCCCCAGATGGGCATAACCGGTTGTGGCTATAGTAAGTTCTGCCTTAGTTTTTTTATAAAGTCCATCAAGCATTTCCTTAAGAACTTCCTTGCTTACTACATCATATTTTTCTATTGTTTCATATGAAACATTTAATAAATCGTGTTTTGAAGAATTGGCATAGGTAACATAACTTTCCTTAATAACATCACTTGCCCCATCAATATCAATTATAGAGCTAGCTATTAAACCACCAGTAAAGGATTCTGCAGTCGCTACAAACTCTTTTCTTTCTCTAAGTATATCTATTAGAACTTCTTCTTTTCTCTTATCTTCGAAAGTTATAATATAATCTCCTAGAGATTCTTTTACATCGTTTATTCCCCTAGCTAAAAGCTTGTCAACTTCAGCTTCACTTTTTCCGCTTGCAGTTATCCTTAGTATACATCCATTATCTGTAGCATAAGGACTTATGGTAGGATTTTCCCCTGAAAGGTCTACCCTGCTTGCCATATCCCATTCACCTAGGAAGGCTGTTTTTACTGTGACAGATTTGATAAAGGAATCTTTCATAATGTGTTTTGCGACTTCCTTATCAAACATGTATGTCATCTCGTGAGGTGGACCTGGCAAGAGTACAAACTTAGTCTTGTCAGATTCTATAATACAACCTGGCGCTGTTCCTTTTGGATTTTTAAGTATTATGGCATCTTCAGGAAATATTGCCTGTTTTTTATTAATATCTATAGCTTTGTCATCTTTAGAAAAATATTCTTCCAAAGCTCTAAGAGAATCTTTATCTACTAGCAGTTTATTTTTATTTGCGACCTTCATTACTACTTCTTTAGTTATATCGTCCTCTGTTGGTCCAAGACCCCCTGTTATGAAGACATAATCGTAAAAATCTTCTTTTAGGACTTTTTCAAGTCTTTTAAAGTTATCACCAACAGTTACCATCTTATAGACATTTATTCCCATGTCTTTGAGATGGCTTGCTATGTATTGTGAATTTGTATCTACTATATTTCCTAATAAAATCTCAGTTCCCACTGAGCAAATTAAAGCTTGCATATTTACTCCTTTTGCTATCTTATATTTTACCACAAAAAAAGGGGCTCTTGCAAAACTACGGACAAGGGTCCTACCATAAATTATGGTAATTCTGCAATAGCTCCTTTAAAACTCTCGGATTAATTTCTTGGATTTTTTCTAAAATCAATTAAAAACTTGATGGCAAATCCTATCGCTATAATACAAGCTAGTCCCAAGACCTCATTAGGAAATACCGCTACTAAATTATTCACCATATGGACTAAGATGACTTCCTTTACATTCCTTCTATAATAATATATATATCCTAGAACTAAACCTATGAATAAAGTGTTAAGTCCTTGGATTAAATTTAGGTGATAGATAGCAAAAGTAAGGGCCGTAATTATTATCTTTGCCTTGGGACTTTTCTTTAGCTCTGCAAAAAGTATTCCTCTGAATAAATACTCTTCTAGAATTGGTGCTAGTATTACTACGCTAAAAATCATCAAGACATACTCGTAGTTATTGGAAAATGAAAGAGCTTGGTTCAAGGTCTCTATTACATTATTAACATAAGCATTATCTTCAAATATTTTCATTATGGCTGAAACTAATAGGTTTCCAAAGCCTGCAAGACCTAGACCGATGATTACTAATTTATAGGAATCCTTTTTTAAACTCCCTATTTTTATATAATCATCTCTATACTTTTTAGATCTAATCTTTACGAAAATTCCTACAAAAATTAATTTACTTACTTGAGTTATTACTAGATAGTAAAGGGGTTGGACCTCTCCTAGAATTAATCCTGAAAGAATCCCGACTCCTATATCATAAAGTATATTTACTATTAAAAAAATTACCGCTATCATAATTTCACATGAAACATCACAGAGGGGATTTCTTAGGTAGATTTTTTCCTCTTGGATATTTCTTCTTAGTTCTCCTTATTTTTTCTACTACTATATTTACTCTCTCATTACCGTCCAAATCAAATCTATCAAGCTTTATAACTCTGCCGCCTAAAATATCTATAGCTTTTTGAGCATTTTCTAATTCTTCATCTGCCCTAGGTCCCTTAAGAGCTATGAAAATCCCACCGACTTTAAGCATTGGAAGGCAATATTCGGAAAGGGTGGCCATGTTTGCCACAGCCCTTGATACTACAACATCATAAGTCTCTCTTTCCTCTTTGGCGAAATCTTCAGCCCTTGTGTGGATAGCTCTAGCCTTTGTAAGGCCTAATTTTTCTATCACTTCATTCATAAACTTTACTTTTTTGTTTACTGAATCAATTAGGGTAAGGTCGATATCTTTTTCAATCCTTAGAGGTATGCCAGGAAAACCAGCCCCAGCCCCTATGTCTAGGACCCTATCTCCTTCTTTGATGTAATCTAGTACTGTCAATGAATCCTTGAAGTGTTTGGTCTCAATTTCACTAGGATCTGTTATTGCCGTAAGGTTGGTGTGGCTGTTTACCTCTAGCAAATAATCCATATATATTTTATAAGCCTTATCCATCTAACTCTCCTGTCTTAAGTCTGATTAATAGGACATTGATGTCTGCCGGAGATACTCCAGAAATACGAGAAGCTTGACCAATAGATTCTGGTTGTATATCGTTTAGTTTCTCAGCTGATTCCTTTTTTAGACCTGGAATTTTGAAATAATCAATATTCTTCCTTAGCTTCTTACCCTCCAGCTTCTTGAACTTATCTATATCAGCCATCTGTTTTTTGATATATCCTTCATATTTTATTTCAGTCTGAGCTTGTATTTGTTGAAACTTTGGTAGCTTTGGTC
The DNA here is from genome assembly GCF_000024105.1 of Anaerococcus prevotii DSM 20548. Lineage (GTDB taxonomy): Bacteria > Bacillota > Clostridia > Tissierellales > Peptoniphilaceae > Anaerococcus > Anaerococcus prevotii. The sequence continues at coordinate 1,875,408 of NC_013171.1, forward strand.
TTTCTGGATCGAACACCTCTAGCATTTCATAATCCAACTCAGGTCTTTTTAATAGGTCATGGAGGCTCATTCCATTATTTAAAGGAGTAGTTCCTAATTCTTTCAACTTTTTGTTAGTTTCCTCTTTTGGAGTTAGCATAACAGTTTTAAGTCTTTCTATCTCCTTATCTATGGCAGTTCTTTTGTCTACCATTTTTTGGTATCTTTCTTCACTCACAAGTCCTATCTTGTAGGCTCTTTCTGTAAGTCTTTGGTCTGCATTATCTTGTCTCATAGTTAGTCTGTATTCGCATCTTGATGTCATCATCCTATAAGGCTCTTCTGTACCTTCTGTAACCAAATCATCTATTAGGACTCCTATATATCCATCAGACCTATCCAGAATAAAAGGATCTTCTCCCTTGATTTTAAGAGCTGCATTAATACCTGCTATGAGCCCTTGGCCCGCTGCTTCTTCATAACCACTTGATCCATTAATCTGACCTGCGAAATAAAGACCCTCATAGTCTTTTGACTCCAAAGTCCTATAGAGATTTCTGGTATCTATCATGTCGTATTCAATAGCGTAAGCTGGTCTCATAATTTTGACATCTTCAAGACCAATTATAGTTTTGTAGAAATCAAACTGAACTTCTTGAGGTAGGGATGAGGATACTCCTTGGACATACATCTCATCAGTAGTGAGTCCTTCCGGCTCAATAAATACTTGGTGGATATCCCTGTCAGGAAATCTTACCATCTTATCCTCAATCGAAGGACAATATCTTGGTCCGACCCCCTTGATATGACCTCCATAGATTGGTGACCTATCTAGGTTATCCATGATGATTTGTTTGGTTTCAGGTCTAGTATAAGTTAAATAACAATTTTCCTGGTGTCTATCTGAGAAATCTCTTCCTTCGTTTAGGAAAGAGAAAGGAATTACCTCATCGTCTCCTTTTTGAATTTCAGTTTTTTCTAAATGGAGGCTTTTTCTATCTACTCTAGCTGGTGTACCTGTCTTAAATCTTCTAAGCTTAAATCCCAATTCCTCTAAGGAATCTGAGAGGTAGGTGGCAGCAGATAGACCGTGAGGACCTGATACTTTCTCGTAATCTCCTATGAGTATTTTCCCATTTAGATAAGTTCCCGTAGCTATTATAAGCGCTTTTGTTTCAAAGATTGCTCCTTCTACTGTTTCACATGAAACAATCTTGCCGTCTTCATAATTTATCTTGTCTACTTCTTGTTCGAATAGGTCAACTTCTTTCTCAAGAGTTTTTTTCATCTCTTCGTGGTAGAGTCTCTTGTCTGCCTGAACGCGGAGGGAGTGAACAGCTGGTCCCTTGCTGGTATTGAGCATTCTAGATTGGATAAAAGTCTTGTCGATATTTAGGGCCATTTGACCACCCATAGCATCAATTTCTCTTACAATGTGACCTTTGCCAGTCCCGCCTATGTTGGGATTACATGGCATGTCTGCTATTGATTCCATACTAGTTGTTAAAATTAGTGTTTTAAGACCTAGTCTTGACGCAGCAAGACCTGCTTCGCAACCAGCATGGCCCGCTCCTACGACTACTACGTCATAGCTTCCTGCTTTATATTTATTTTCCAACGCAAAACTCCTTAAATACTTTATCCATTATTTCATCCGAAACAGCTTCTCCGATTATAAATCCTAAATCATCATAGGCTCCCCTTAGATCGACCTCACAAGCATCAAGCGGAATTCCTCTTTTAATATCTACTAGAGACTCACTTAATTTATTAGAAGCTTCTTTCAAGAGTCTCTCGTGACGGGTATTTGTTATTAGAACAGACTCCCTTTTTATATCTTTGGTATTAAACATCTCAGTTATTGCTTCTTCTAGCTTATCAATTCCTTCATCCTGGGCCATAGAAGTCTTTATCGTAACTTGATCGAAATCATGAAAGAATTTATCTTCAAGGTCAGCCTTGTTTAGGATTATGATAGCATTCCTTCCCTTGATTAAGTCTATGATTTTCTCATCTTCCTTATCAAAAGGTCTAGATGTATCAAAGATCGCTATTATTAGATCAGATTCGTCAATAAGTTCTATAGACTTATCCACTCCAATCTTCTCGACCAAGTCATCAGTTTCTCTAATACCAGCCGTATCATTGATTTTTAGGGTGAAATCACCAAAAGAAATATATTCTGTAATAAGGTCCCTAGTCGTACCTGGAACATCTGTAACTATAGCGCGATTTTCCTTCAGCATTTTGTTTAGTAAGGAAGATTTTCCTACATTTGGTTTTCCTATAATAGTTGTATTTATTCCATCTCTAAGGATTTTTCCTTTATTAGAGGTGTTTAAAAGCTTATCTATAGTAGCTTTAGCCTTTTCCATATAAGAAATTATCTCATCTGGTGAGAGATCTTCTCCATCTTCTGTAAAATTAATAGAATATTCTAATCTTGAAAGGGCATCTAAGAGATCTTGTCTGATTGATGAGATTTTTTCTTTGACAGAACCTTGTAATTGGTGAATACTTTCCTTTTGGCTAAGATCGTTGGTAGAATTTATTATATCTAGGACAGCTTCCGCCTGGGATAAGTCGATTCTTCCATTGAGGAAGGCTCTTTTAGTAAACTCTCCCCCTTCTGCCATATCGCAGCCCTCATCTAGCAAGAGATTTAAGATTTTTTTGACCGAAACAAATGACCCGTGGCAGTTAATCTCACAAATATCTTCCCTGGTATAGGTAAATGGTCCCTTCATAAAGCAGACCATCACCTCATCGATTGTCTCGCCTTTCCTGTCTTTAATAACTCCATAGCGCATCTTTCGATTATCCTTATCCTTGTCAAGCTCCTTTCCATTTATAGGACTAAACACTCGACTGATAATATCAAAAGACTTACTTCCACTCATCCTGACTATGGATATACCACCAGTCCCGGATGGAGTAGATATTGCAGCAATTGTTCTTTCTTCCATAATTACTCCTTTAACTATACACTACTTTGACTAGTGGTTTGTAACATAAGAATTATAGTGGAAAATCCTAATTTGTCAATAATTATAGGCTTACATGAAAAATTTCTAGAAAAATCCCCTTCTATATGATATATTAAGTATGTAATATAATTTTTTGGAGGGATTATGCAACTACAATCATTAAGCTCTCTACAATGGAATCTCATAGCAGGAGGTCTAGCCATATTCCTATTTGGTATTTCCCTCATGGGAGATGCTTTAACGAACTTTGCAGGACCTAAGCTAAGAGGATATGTAGAGAAATATACTTCCAATCCGATAATGGGAGTTTTAGTTGGTATAGTCATAACTGGTTTAATCCAATCCTCATCAGCGACGACAGTTATAGCCATAAGTTTTGTAAGAGCAGGAGTTATGAGTCTCGAACAGGCTATAGGTGTCATTTTGGGTGCAAATATTGGTACAACCGTTACATCTATATTGATTGGTTTCGATTTAGGATATCTATCGTATTTCATCGCCCTATTAGGCGTACTTTTTACGATGTTTTCAGCGAAAAGAAAAAATAAATATATCGGAGAAATTCTAGTAGGATTCGGCCTACTATTTATAGGACTTGAAATGATGGGATCATCCCTATCAGAGTTAAGTAAAATAGACGGTTTTGAAAAAGCAGTAGCTAATATGGCTAGAAACCCAATAATAGCAGTAATCGCCGGAGCAGGACTTACAGCCTTGATCCAATCATCATCTGCCTTTATCGGTATTACTCAGTCCTTATTTGCTTCAGGGGCCATAGACTTAAAGCTTGCCCTAGCACTTATGTTTGGTGCAAATATAGGTACATGTATAACTGCAGTCTTAGCCTCACTTGGTGGATCACTATCCTCTAGAAGAACATCAACTTTCCATGTATTCTTTAATGTGCTCATATCAGTAATATTTTTGATCTTCTTAGACCCTTACGAAAGCCTAGTAAGAACAATAGCGGATTTCTTGGGAACAAACAAGTTGATGACAATAGCAGTGGGCCACTTTACCTTTAACTTTATAGGTATGATTTTATTCCTACCTCTTATCAAGTATATAGGTAAGTTCTTGAGAAAGCTTATCCCAGGTAAGGATTCAATATTCTCTGATCTCGGAGATATAGAGCTAGATAATAAGCTAATAGAAACTTTCCCTTTGGCTGCTCTTGATCAAATAAAGGCTGCGATTCTTAAGGAATCTAAGGTTGCCCTAGAGACAATAAAGCAAACAAAGCTTTACTTATTAGAAAAAGATAGAAAATATTTAGAAACTGCTAACCAAGCAGAGTCTATTGTAAATGATATGGATACCAAAATCCAAGCCTATCTTTTAGCTATAGCCCAAAACTCTGGGCCAATGGATTTGGAAGTTGAAGTTCAAAACTACTTACAGATTCAAATAAATGTAGAAAGAATCTCAGACCTTGCTCAAAATTTGGGTGAGTACTATGAAGAAATATATGAATCTAACGCAAGTTATAACGAAGAAGCCTTGTCAGACTTGGAAGACATATATGATTTAGTAATCAATAACTTTGTTAACGCTATAGAAGTTTTTGATAGCAAAGACCAAGCCGTATTTAGAAGACTCGGCGAAGACGAGGCAGCTCTTGACCTTATGGAGACCACACTAAGAAAGGCCCACTACAAGAGACTTGCCAATGGTGAAGATATGACAAGTATAGCTTCATATGTATTTAACGACATCTTATCGACCATGGAAAGAACCGGAGACCATGCTTATAACATCGCAAGACTAACCATGGATCCTGTTAAAGTCCATACAGATAACCACTCTAAATTCGATCAAGTTTCACATGAAACATTTTAAAAAGCCGGATCAACCGGCTTTTTGCTTTTTTATTTTTCGCAAAATAAAAAAGCCTGTGAAAGGTCACAAGCTTATTCTACATAGTCAACTACAACATATCTTTTAGGATCAGTTCCTTCAGAGTGACTTGATACATTTGGATATTTACTTATCTCTTCGTGGGCAAGTCTTCTCTCGTAGGAATTCATATATCTTAAATTCCAAGATTTCTTACTTCTTTGAACTTTCCTAGCAGTATCTGCAGCAAGGTCTATTATTTTCTCATCTCTTCTCTTCTTGTATGAGTTAATATCAATATTAATTCTAACATTGTTTCTTCTTGAATCTATAGCTTTTCTTATAATAAGTTCAATCGCATCTAGGGTCGAACCGGCCTTACCTATAGCAATTCCTGTATCTTTCTCAGAAACTTTGGCTTCAAGCTTTATGATATTATCTTCTAGATTTCCTATAACAGTAACATCTTCGAAATGCATAGCTAGAAGGATTTTCTCTAATAGGTCCTTTGCCTCATAGAACTTGTCTATATCAGCCTTTTGCTTGGCTCTTCCGTAATCAACAGGCTCTGTCTTTTCTTCTACTTCTAATTCTTCTTCTTTGTTTTCTGTAACTTCAGGAAATTCTTCTTTGTTGTCTATGATTTCTTCTTCGCTATCGTCTTCATTTGCTGTGAATTTAGTATCTTCGATCTCTCTTTCAAGATTAGATAAAGCTTCTTTGATGTCTTCTTCGTAGCTTACTCTTACTACTGCATCCTTACTTCCAATAAGACCTAAAAATCCAGTAGATTCTTCTTCAATAATCTCAACTTCTACTTCATCTCGACTCTTGCCAATTTCTTCTAGAGCAAGCTCTATAGCCTTCTCTTTAGTTTTGGCGCTTTTAATTATTGACTTTTTCATTTTCTAACTCCATTTTTTTATTTCTCATTGAAAAATGCATTATAACCATTATTACTAATCTAAATAAAGAACTTAGGGTGTAATATAGTGGTAGACCTGCAGGGAGACCTCTAAATACAAAGAAATACATCAAAGGCATGAGTAAAAGCATGTTATTCATTCCTCCCATTGCCCCTCCTGCTTGTTGCATTTGTGGATTGGTCTTCATTGAGAAAAGTTGTACACCAACTTGGGATAAAGATGTAAGTAGTGGTAGGCCGAACCAATATGGATCTTTTTGAAGTAGGTCTGGTATCCAGTAGAAATTGGTTCTGATATTATCAAGGCCTTCTGTGAATACATATTTAGTTGTATCGCTCATCATTCTAAACAATCCAAAAAGTATAAGGATTTGGATTATCATTACAAGACAACCAGAAAGACCAGGAGTAACTCCTTCTTCCTTATATAGTTCTTGCATCTTTTGTTGCATGATTTGTTGATCGTAGCCATATTTTTTCTGGATTTCTTCCATCTTTGGCTTGAAAACCTTAGTTCTTTCAGCTTGTTTTTGTTGGCTAACGGTCATTGGTATAATTAAAAGACTCACAAGCAAAGTCATTATTACTATCGCTATGGCATAAAAACTAACATTTGTAGGTTCTGTGAAATTCGCCGCGAGATAATCATATATCCATCTCATAAGCTGACCTAAAATGCCGGCTATAAACTTAATCATATAAACTCCATCTATTTCATTTAATCTACTGGATCATATCCACCCTTAGAGAATGGATTGCATCTTAATATTCTCCAAAAAGACTTGATAAACGCTTTCAAAAACCCGTATTTTCTGAAAGCTTCCAGTGCGTATTGGGAACAAGTCGGGTAGAACTTGCACTTGGAAGGTCCTAATTGGGGAGAAATAAACTTTTGATAAAACTTAATAAGTCTTATAAACAACCTATTTATCATAATAGACTATATTTTTCTTAAAAGCCTTACTCAAAACATGACCCAAGGATTTTTTTAATTTGTCATAAGTAAAATCTGTCGTATGTTTCTTAGGAATAATTACTATATCTACTCCATTTATAGAAGCATAATTAAGCCTAAGAATCTCTCTTAACTTCCTTTTTAGTGAATTTCTTTGGTTGGCCTTGCCGATTTTTTTGCTAATAGTAATTCCAAATCTAGGATGGTTTAGGCCGTTGTTTTTGATAAGTACAGTGAAATCCCTATTATAGAAAGCTTTGTTTTTCTTGTATACTCTTTGAAAATCTAAATCTTTTCTTAAACTAATTCTTTTTTCCATATTAAAAATCTAAAATACATATAAACAAGAGCCTTAAAAAAGGCCCTCTCTCTAATCTATATATTACTATTTTAGCCTAAGCAGATAATCTTTTTCTGTTTTTTCTTCTTCTAGCTTTAAGTACTCTTCTACCGCCTGGGCTTGACATTCTTTTTCTAAAGCCGTGATCTTTAGATCTCTTTCTTCTATTTGGTTGATAAGTTCTCTTCATGCTTACACCTCCTACTCTTTTTTTGACTCATACTATTATATTGAAATAAAGCTAATCTGTCAAGATATATAGGCAAAAAATATTACATCGCTAAGGATAGATTACCCCTATGAATAATTTATGCATTAGGTCTTTGGATAAATAATCAAATATCAGGGTTAATCATGCATATATTTTCAATGTGGATAAAATTGGGGATAGAATAATTTTACACAAGTTGTAAACAAAAATTTCTTATGAATAAAATTTAAAAATCATCGATTATTAATTTTCGTTTTGGCTTAAATTAGTGATTTCTGAAAAAAGTATGAAGAAGGATAAATAAATACACAGACTTATCCACATATCCACTAGAAATTTCGGCCTTTTCAAAGTGAAAAAATAAGTTTTCCCAAAAATATAATAAAAAATGTGGATAAGTTGATTAAATCGCTTGATTATAGTATAA